>NZ_JAINFC010000137.1 GCF_020740835.1 Streptomyces sp. UNOC14_S4 | reverse complement strand
GGGCCAGCGGGCCGCGATGTGGCCGTCGGGGCGGACGAGCAGTGCGCCGCTCTCGTCGAGGCCGCAGAGGCCGGTGTGCTCGGCGGGGAGAGGCTCGATACGCAGGGGCCATCGCTCGGTGGCGCGTCGCGTCTCGTTCAGCCAGCCGGTGGGGTCCGGGGTGAGCAGGGTGAACCACTCGCCGAAGGCGTCCAGTGCGGAGCGGTCCCGCGTGAGCCAGAGGTGCGGCATGCGGTGGCCCGGGGTCGCGGTGGGGACGTAGTCCGTGTCCGTGGCCGTGTCGGGGGGCTCCTGCGGGGTGGTTTCGTCGGGGAGGACCGCCTCCGAGCGGTATCCCACGCCCAGTACCAGGCCCAGTTGGGCGAAGTAGCGTTCCGACCAGGGGAGTTCTACGTTCGCCTGCGTCGGCTCGCCCGTCCGTAGCTGCTCGCGGCGGCGCTTCTGTACGTCCAGCAGGAGCTTGGTGTTGGCCACCGCCTGGTCGAGCGTCCGGTGGGCGACGGGGCTTCGCTCCGTCTCGTAAGTCTCCAACAGGCCGGGCCCCGCCCACCCCTGGAGCACGCCCGCCAGTTTCCAGCACAGGTTGTGCACATCGGCGATGCCCGCGTTCATGCCCAGGCCGCCGACGATGGGGACCGCGTGCGCGGCGTCCCCGGCCAGCAGGGTCCGGCCGTGGCGGAAGCGCTCGGCGACGAAGGCGTTCATCAGCCAGTGCTGGACGCGCAGTACGTCCACCCGTGGAGCGGCGGCAGCGCCGAGGGCGTGGGTGACGAGAGCGGCCCAGTCGGCGTGCGCGGCGTCCTCGGGGGTGGGGACGAACCAGGCCCAGCCCCCTTCGGGGTAGAGCGGGGCGAACATGCCGTGTGCCGTGAAGTAGACCCCGGCGGGCTGGTCGGCCGACCAGCGGTCGAGGTCGGCGTCGAACACGACGGTGGTGAAGCCGCCCATCGCCCCGGGGCCGGTGGTGCCGATTCCCAGCAGGTGCCGGACGGCGGAGTTCGCGCCGTCGGCGGCGAGGACGTAAGCGGCGCGGACGCGCGTCCGCGCACCGTCCCGGCGGTCCACGAGCGAGGCCGTCACGCCGTCGGCCTCCTCGGTCAGGCCGACGAGCTCGGTCCCGAACCGCACCGGCGCCTCCGCCGCGGCGAGCAGTGCGGGCTCCAGCCGGTCCTGCGAGGTGGCCACGCCGAGCACGGGGCTCTCGGCCACCGGCGCGTTGACCCCGACCATCGCCGCCGTGGCGAAGTCGTGGTCGAGCAGGGTGTCACGGAAGCGGATGCGGCCGTACTTCGGGGCGAACGCCCTGGCCGTGATCCCGGCCGCGATCCCGAGCCCGCGGAAGATCTCCATCGAGCGCACGTTGACCAGCCGGGACCGGGGAAAGGGCGACAGCTCGCCGTGCTTCTCCACGAGCAGCGACCGCACGCCCCAGCGCTCCAGCAGCGCGCGGGCGGTCAGCCCGACCGGGCCGCCACCGATGATCAGTACGGTCGGACCCGTCGCATCCGGCACATCCGCCGTCTCCGCTCCGGGCACGCCGACGGTCTGTACCGCCATGAGGCCAATTGTCCGCGTCCGACAGTCTCCCGCAACGGGCGCGCGCGCCCGCACATCGCGCCGTCGGCGCACACCCCGCTCATCGGCGGACCGATACGATCGACTTGCCTGGATGTTCTGGATGTTCTCAATAAAGGATTTCCCTGTGACGGCGGTCGACCCCAGCGGTGAGATGGTCACCGGCTCGGACCTGAAGGGCATACTCCTGCCGGACCTCCTGCGGGCGTGGCGCGCCGAAGCGGGCTCCAGGTCGGGGCGCGGCAAGCCGCTGTCGCAGAAGGAGATCGCCCGGCGCGCGGGGGTCAGCGAGCGGTGGTACCGGAACCTGGAGGGCGGCCAGCCGGTGTCGCTGGCCGGGGACGTGCTGGAGCGGCTCGGTTCGGCGCTCACCCTGGGCCCCGACGAGCGCATGGTGCTCTACACCCGGGCGTACGGCGGCGCCACCCCACCGGAACCGAACATCGAGGGCTCCGACGCCGACGCCCTGCGGGCGCTCGCGCACCTGGTGGAAGCGGCGGAGAAGTTCCCCCACTACCTGATCGACCACACCTGGGACGTCATCGCCCACAACCCCGCGATGGCCGCGTGGTTCCCCTGGGTCCGCGAGCCCTCGGCCAACCTCCTGCGGTGGGCGCTGACCAGCCCCGAGGCGCGGACGCAGCTGGTGGACTGGCGCCGGAACGCCGAGGTCTACCTGGGGCAGCTGCGGTTCGCGCTCGCGGGCAGGCCGAAGGACGCCGCCCTGCGCGGGCTGCTCGACGAGTTGCTGGCCGTTCCCGAGTGCCTGGAGATCTGGGACGAGGGCCCGCGCGTCGTCGCCCATCAGCAGCGGCACCGCTTCCGTCTGGAGCTCCCCCGGATCCGGCCCGAGCCGTTCGCTGTCACGTCCCAGGTGCTGCTCCCCGCCTATCTCCCCGGCATCCGTTACGTCGTGCTCGTACCGTCCGAAGACGGCGCGGACGACGCGACGGAGGAGTTCAAGGGCGTGCCGTCCACGTGAGCGGGTTGGCGAGCGTGACGCCGTGGCTCGCGAAGTCGAGGGTGACCCGGTCGCCGTCGGCCATCTCGTGTCCGGCGTGGAAGCTGCTGCGGTCGGCGCCGATGTACACGTAGTGCACCCGGCCGGGGCGGTGCAGGGCCTCGTAGGCCATGAGCGTCGCCATGATGGTGTCGAGGTCGTAGAACAGGGCGTCGGTGCCGGTGGTGAACGCGCCCTTCCAGACCACGTCCCCGTCCCGCTCGATCCTCGTCTCACCGGTGACCCGGGCCGGCGGCGGGCCGACGTGCAGTACGGGTGAGATCGCGGCGTCGCAGAGTTTGGCGTACGACAGGTGCCCGTTGTGCCGCTTGAAGCGGCCGATGTCGGTGACGTCGTTGCCGAAGCCGTGGCCCACGTAGACGGGTCTGCCGGTCCCCTCCTCCCCCACGTAGACGAGGACGACCTCCGCCTCCTCGCACACGGCGAGCGCGTCGCCCGGCACGGACAGCGGCTCGCCGGGCAGCTTCAGCGCGTCGCCGAGTCCCTTCACAAACCAGTTGGGCTGATCCGGAGTTGTGGCATCCGCTTTAACGTTGTGGGTCATCATGAAGCCGCCGACCAGGGCGTCGCCGACGTGTTCCGGCATCAGCGGGGGCAGCATCCGGACCCGGTTCCGGTCCGCGGACGGCACGTGCACCGGTGTCCGCCCGGCGGTCAGGGCCTCGATGTCGCCGCCCGACTTCCCCAGAAGTACGGCGAGTTGGTCACCGCCCAGGGCGTACAGCCGCAGATCCGCCCCGTCCTGCGGTACGCCGAGACCGAAGCAGCGCTCGTCCTCGTGGATGCATTCAAAGAGCACCGTCATGATGGATCGCCTCCCGGACGCATCACATGGGCATCGCATGGGCCGCTTGCACTGCCCCGGACAGTACGCCATACGGTGCGGCACTTTCTTGCCGCTTCAGGGCCCCTCGGGAACGGCGCGGGTGAACACACAAGTCCGCCGGTCACGAGGCCTTCGAGCGGCAAATCTTTACCTATTGACAGTCGGAGAAGGGCATTTGTAGCGTCCTACTCGGGGGGAAGCCACCAGCGTCACGTGCCGGTCTCCGGTGCCGCCGCGAATCACGCGGAAGTCGCGTGTCCGGCGCAACTGCGTTGCGCCGTAACGGTTTTCCGGCCGTAACGGTTTTCCGATGGCCCGGCTCGGCCGAACGGTAAAGCCGGGCGGAGAAGGCGGTTCAGCGGCCGATGTCGATATCGAGCCGACGGGGGATTCGCACGTCCGTGTTTCACGGCCGTGGCCTCCCGGCCGGTTCCGGTGGAGACGCGGGGGTGTGCGACCCGGGCCGGTCGATCAACACACACCAGGGGAACTGACGATGCGATTGTCCAAGGCGTTCTGGCTGCTGTGGTCGGGCCAGACCGCCAACCGCTTCGGCGTGCTGGTGCCCGCCTTCCTCGTCATCTACCTGGAACAGAACGAGATCTCCACGAAGGCCACCACTCCGGTCGTGCTCGCCCTGTTCGGCGCCGGTGTGGTCGTGGCCGGGCTCGTCGGCGGGGTCGTCGCCGACAGGTTCGGCGCCCGGCGGGTCATCATGACCGCGCAGCTCGGCGTCGTCGCCATCGCCTCCGCACTGGCCTTCGTCGACAACATCTATGTGATCGGCGCGTGCTCGCCGGTCGCCGGCCTGCTCACGGCGGTGGACCGGCCCGCCGCCGCGGGCCTGGTGACCGCGCTCGTGCCGAAGGACCACTTCACCAAGGCGTACAGCATCCTTCACGTGGGCTTCAACATCGGCGCGTCGCTGGGGCCGGTGCTGTCCGGGTTCGCCCTCGCCGCCTGGCCGCCCGCGCTGTTCCTGCTGTGGGCCGGTGCCGGTGTCCTCTACTTCGTCCTGGTCGCCGCGCTGCCGAAGGACCGGCTCGCGCAGCGGTCGGAGGGTACGGCCGAGCCGTGGTCCCCGCGCCGGGCGGTGGGCGACATGCTGGCGCCGTTCCGCAACCCCGTGCTGCTGGCGTTTCTCGGCCTGTCCTTCGTCCTGGCCTGCGTCTACCTCCAGTTCGAGGCCGCCCTGCCGCTGCACATGGACCACGAGGGCATCTCCCCGTCCACCATCGGCCTGGTCTTCGCGGTGAACGCGGTCCTCATGGTCGCCGCGCTGCCCTTCGTCCCGAAGGTCACCGAGCGGATGCGGGAGAACACCCCGCTGGTGATCGGCGCCGTTCTGGTGGCGATCGGATTCGGGCTCAACGCCCCGGCCCACAATGTGCCCTGGTTCGTGGGCGCGTTGGTCGTCTGGACGCTGGGCGAGGTCATCTACGTACCGATGGCCTCCACTTTCCTGGCCCGGCGCTCGCCGGAGGGGGCGGCCGGCACCTATCAGGGTTCCTTCTTCTTCGCCTGGAATCTCGGGCTGATCCTGGGCGGCCCGCTGGGCATCGTCATCGCCCGCCAATTCGGCTATCCGGCGCTGTGGACGGTGCTGGCGGCCGTCGGAATCGCGGTGGCGATCGGTTTCAAGGCGATGGCGAGAATTCCGCATTACGCGGACGTGCCGGGCGCGGCGGAACTCACACCCGCACCGGCAGCACCGGCGGCACCGGCCAGTGAGGCCGATGTGTGACGACGGGCGTCCCGGCCTGAACCGATAAAACAGCCCGCAAAGCACCTCTCAGCACAGCCCCACAAAGCACCTCGCAAAGCACCGCGCACCAAAGGGAAAAGGAAATTCCATGGAACGCATCGCGATCGTCGGCAGCCGGACTGACATGGCCCGACACGCCAAGGAGCTGGGCCTGGAGGTCGTGCTCGTCCACTCGCCGGGCAGCCGCCCCGACCGCGTCCGACAGTACGTGGACCTCATGATCGAGTGCCCGGTCGCCGACGCGGAGGCCGTGCTCGACGTCCTGGCCCCGCTGCACCGCGAGCGCCCCTTCCGCCGCGTCCTGGCCCCCGGTGAGGACGCCGTGCTCACGGCGGCCGTGGTCAGCGAGAAGCTCGGCATCCCGGGCAACAGCGTGGAGACCGTCGTCGCCATCAAGAACAAGGTGCTGACCCGGCAGGCCATGGACCGCGTCGGCATCAGCCCGGTGCTGCACCGCACCGTGGCGAGCGAGGCCGAGCTCCTCGCCTTCCTGGCCGAGGTGAACGGAAAGATCATCCTCAAGCCGATCGACAGCACGGGCAGCCTCTCCACCCTGCCGATCGAGGACGCGGAGCAGGCGCGCCGCGCCTGGGGACTGTACGTCGCGGACGGGCACACCGAGGGCCTGGTGGAGGAGTTCCTGGAGGGGCCCGAGGTGACCCTGGAGTCGTTCTCCGTCGCCGGGAAGCACCACCCGGTCGGGATCGACGAGTACCTCAAGCACCCCGACCAGGTGGTCGAGATCGGCGACCTGTTCCCCGGCCGGGTCTCCGAGGAGAACCGGAACGAGATGGTCCGGCTCACCTCCGCGCTGCTGGACGCCGTCGGCCTCCTCGAAGGCCCGTCGCACACCGAGTTCATCCTCACGGACAAGGGGCCGCGCGTCCTGGAGACGCACTGCCGCATCGGCGGCGGCGCCATCAACGAACTGGTCAAGCGCGCCTACGGCGTCGACCTGTCCCGGCTCCAGGTGTCCGTGCCGCTCGGCCTGGAGACGTTCACCCCGCACGCGCTGGACTCCGGCAAGGGCGCGGCCATGATCTTCTTCATGCCGAAGCCGGGCCGCGTGACGCGGATCTCCGGCCTCGACGCCCTCGAAACCCTCGGCGTCCCCGTGCATCGGATGCCGGTCGAGAAGGCCTGGACCGGGCTGGTCGGCCTCGACCCGATCCGGCACGCCGAGGTGGGCGTCAACCTGTGCCTGGAGGTCGGCGAGATCGCCCACCCCGTCCGCAACAACTGGGAGCTCCTCATGGGCTTCGTGATCGCCAACGGCGAGGACGCGGACCGGGCGGCGGCACGCGCGGAGGAGGTCATGGCCGCGATCACGATCGAGACCGAGCCGATCGAGACCGAGCCGGTGGACGGCATACCGGCCTGAACGCGCGGCGCACGGCGCACGGCGCACGTTCTGCCTGAACGCGCGGCGCACCGCACCGCGGCAACGCTGAACACATGGGGGGTAAGGGACATGAGCACCGACGTCTCGCCGGTGTCCGGAACAGCCGTACAGCCCGGAACAGCGGTACAGAACAGCACGACATTCACCAGGCGGCAGGCGGTCAACTCCTCCGTCGTCACCGGCGCGTTCCTGGACCGGGCGAGAACGGCTCTGGAGCGGCAGCGCGCGATCTGCGCGGCACCGCAGGAGCACTCCGACCGGGTCTTCAAGGACATCCTCGACCAGGCCGAGGGCACCTACTTCGGCAAGAAGCACGGGCTGAGCGCGGTCCGCACCCTGGCGGACTGGAAGAAGGCCGTCCCCGTGCGCTGCTACCCGGCCTTCGAGCCGTACATCCAGAAGCTCCTCGACGGCGACAGCAACGTGCTGACCCGCAGCGATCCCTACGCCTTCCTGAAGACCTCGGGGTCCAGCGGCAAGCCGAAGCTCATCCCCACCACCCGCCACTGGCGCAACCTCTACCGCGGCCGGGCGCTGTACGCGCAGTGGGGGCTCTACTTCGAGAGCATCGGCTACGAGCGCTCGCGCGGCGCCGCCGTGCTCGACCTGTCCTGGGAGCGCACCGCCTCGATCGATCCCGTGGGCGACTTCCCCAGTTACTCGATCTCCCAGCGGCCCGCCTCCGTCAGCAGCGTCGACTGGACGCCGCCGTGGTACGAGGAGGACTGGTTCCAGGGTGTCGAGGACGAGGACTACAAGACCGGCCTCTACCGCAAGCTGCGGCTGCTGGCCTCCTCGGACGTCCGGATCGTCGTCGCGCTCAACCCGTCGAAGATCGTCGGCCTGGCCGAGCAGCTCGCCGAGCGCTCCGGGGACCTGATCGCCGACCTGCGCCACGGCACGCTCGACGGCCTGCCGTGCGGGGACCCCGACCCGGCCCGGGCGGCCGGGCTGGAGGCCGCGCGCCGGGCGAACGGGGGCGGCCTGCGCATCGCCGACCTGTGGCCGGACCTGTCGCTGGTCGTGTCGTGGAACTCGGCTTCCGCCGCGCTCTACCGGCCGTGGCTGGAGGAGGTCACGCCGGGCGTGCCGAAGCTGCCGTTCAGTGCCACGGGCACGGAGGGCATCGTGACCATCCCGGTGGACGCCCACGACTCGGCCGGTCCGCTGGCGATCGACCTGGGCCTGTACGAGTTCGTACCGGCCGACGACCGCGACGACGACGCGGACCTGGAGCCGGACGTCGAGACCGTCGGCTACCGGGACCTCGACGTCGGCCGGACGTACAACGTCGTCATGAGCCAGGCCAACGGCCTGTACCGGTACGACCTCGGCGACCGCTACACGGTGGTGGACCGGGTCGGCGAGGTGCCGCGGATGGCGTTCGCCGGGCGCAGCGGCTTCGGCAGCTCGTTCACCGGCGAGAAGCTCACCGAGGAGGACGTGCACAACGCGGTACGGCTCGGCCTGGGCGACGACTGGCGGTTCCGGCCGCTGTTCACCTGCATCCCGGTGTGGAACACACCGCCCGGCTACACGCTGGCGATCGAGTGGCCGGAGGAGCTCGCGTCGACGCCCGAGCGGTTCGCGGAGCGGGTCGAGGCGCAGCTGCAGCGGCTCAACATCGAGTACGCGGAGAAACGGCGCACCGAGCGGCTCACCCCGATGCGGGTGCTGGCCGTCCGGCCGGGGACGTTCGCGGCGATCGACCAGCGCAGGCAGCGCGAGGGGGCCTCGCCGGCCCAGCTCAAGCATTACTGGATCCAGCGGAACGGGGATCTGCTGCGGTACTTCGACGACGGCGCCCACTGGGGTGCCTCGTAAGCCGCGTTGGCGGCTGCTGGTCCGTTGTGGCTGGTCGCGCCCACGCGGCGGAGCCGCAGATCGATGCAGCCCCGCGCCCCTTGCAGGGCGCCTTCGTAACGGAATTGCTCAATTGGGGGGTTGAACTCCGTTGTACCCACAGGACATTCATCAGATATCCGAACTCACGGCAACCGACGGGACAGGGCTCGCCCTGCATCGCTGGGCCCCGCAGGGCGACGCGCGCGGCGTGTTGTTCTACGTGCACGGCATACAGAGCCACGCCGGCTGGCTCTTCGAGACCGGGCCCGAGCTCGCCGCGCGCGGGGTCGTCGGGTACGCGCTGGACCGCCGCGGCTCGGGCCTGAGCGGTGGCGGGAGGGGCGACCTGGCCTCGGCCGAGGCGCTCCTGGACGACTACCGGCTGGGCCTGGACGCGGCGCGGCGGGAGCACCCGGGCCTGCCGGTCACGGTCCTGGGGCAGAGCTTCGGCGGCAGTGTCGTCGCGGGTCTGGCCGCGACGGGCGGCGGGCTCGACGTGGCCACGGTCGTCTACTGCACGCCCGCCCTGGGCCAGCAGCGGGCGCGCTTCGGCTCCGTCGGCCTGGCGGCTGTACGGCAGTTGTCCGGCCAGGACCGCGCGCCCATCGCGCTGGAGGACGAGGACTACACCGGCGAGGCCCGCTATCTGGAGTTCATGGCGAACGACCGGCTGATGCTGCGCCAGATCACCGATCGCACCAGGGCCACCATGGTCGCCCTGGAGGACTCCTACGCGGAGCTGCCGGTGCCCGTGTCGCCGGGCGCGGACGTCCACTTCGTACGCGCCGAGCGCGACCCGATCATCGATCTGGACGTCTCGGAGAAGACGTTGCGCGCTCTGCACGCCGACTTCACCACCACGTCCTTCGCGGCCCGGCACCACTACATCGAGTTCTCCCCCGCCCGGCGGGACTACTGGGACTGGCTGGCGGGAATCGCCGGACCGGCCGGGGCGCGGTCGTGATCACCGGCGTACGGGTGGCCCCGGTCGCCCTGCCGATGGGGCGGCCCTTCGTGCACGCCGGGAAGGCGCGCGCGGCCACCGCCTCGGTGCTGGTGTCGCTGACCGCCGCCGGGCACGAGGGCTGGGGCGAGGGCGCTCCCCGGGAGTACGTCACCGGGGAGTCCGTGACCGGCGCGGTCGAGGCGCTCCGGGCGTTCGGGCCGCGGTGGCTGAACCGGCTCGTCGACGTCACCGACCTGGACGCGGCGCTGCGCGCGCTGGCCACGCTGGACCTTCCCGCCCTGGTCGGCGGCGACCGGCCGATGCCCGCCGCTGCGGCCGCGCTGGAGCTCGCCCTGTTCGACCTGGTCTGCAAGGTGCACGGTGTGTCGGGCGCGGAGGCACTGCGGCGGGCATCGGTCCTGGCGGACCCGACAGCCCCGGCGGACCCGACAGCCCCGGCGTGCCTCGTGGACGCGCTCGCCGAGCGGCCCGGGCCGGTCGCCGTGTCCTACGTCCTGGACATGGCCAAGGACCCGGAGGCCGCGGTGGAGCGGCTGGACGCCGAGGCCCTGCGGTCGGTCCGGCACATCAAGCTGAAGGCCACCAAGGACGTCGACGACTGCGTCCGGCGGGTCGCCCACGTACGGGAACGGTTCGGCCCCGACGCCACCCTGTCGGTCGACGTCAACGGCGACTGGGACCGCGCGACCGCGCTGCGGGCGGCGCACGCGCTGCGGCCCCTGGGCATCGCCTGGTTCGAGGAGCCGGTGGCGCCCCGCGACTGGCCCGCGATGCGGGCGATCCGCGAGGAGGGCGGCGTCCCGGTGATGCTCGACGAGTCCTGCTGGGGGCCCGGCGACCTCGACACCGCCGCCCGCCTGCGGGCCGCCGACCTGGTCAACGCGCGCGTCAGCAAGTGCGGCGGCGTCTTCCCGACGCTGCGGCTGATCCGGCACGCCCGGCGGCTGGGTCTCGGCGCGCAACTCGGCGTGCACGTCGGCGAGATCGGCCCGCTGTGGGCCGCGGCCCGGCTGCTGTCCTGCTCGGTGGGCGGGCTGGCCACCGTGGAGGCGGGCAAGCAGGACGAGTGGTTCCCTACCGCACTGACCGAACCGCCCTACCGGGTGGACCGGAAGCACTACCTGGCCCACCCGCTGGACGGTACGGGCCTCGGGGTGGCCCCGAGCCCGGCGCTGCGGGATGCCTGCCACTGGACGGTGGCGGACGACCGGGCGCACTCGACGAACGGCAGCAACAGCACAGGAGAGCTGACATGACGAAGCGCACTGCCCTGCTCATCGGCGCAGCGGGCGGAATCCTCCAGGAGGTCGCACGGGGGCTCGCCGCGGAAGGCCACACCCTCGTCCTCTTCGACAAGAACGAGGAAGCGGTGAACCGCCTCGCCGGGGAACTCGCCGCGCAGACGAAGACCGAGGCCGTGGTCGGTGACATCACCGACATCCCGGCCGCCGAGCGGCAGCTGACCGGCATCGTCGAGCGGCACGCGCCGTCGATCCTCGTCAACGGCGTCGGCGGGGACACCCGCGTGATCGGTTACGCGGACCTGACCACCGGCCACTTCGACGAGACGTACCTGGAGAACGTGGTCAGCACCTGGGTCGCCATCAAGGTGTGCGCGCCCCGCATGGCGGCCGACGGCTACGGCCGCATCGTCAACTTCGCGTCGGCGGGCGGGCGTACGTACAGCCACTTCAACAACGCGGCCTATGTGGGCGCGAAGGCGGCGGTCATCGGCATGACCAAGCAGATCGCCTACGAGCTCGCGGGCAGCGGCGTGGTGGCGAACGTGGTCGCCCACGGGCCCGTCGCGACCGCCCGGGTGGCCGGCGCCTTCGAGCGCCGCGACGAGGAGTCGAAGAGGACCGTGCTCTCCCGGCTGCCCATGGGGCGCTACGGCACGGTCGCCGAGGCCGCGGGCAGCGTGCTCCACCTGTGCTCCGAGAGCGCCGGCTACTCCACGGGCGCGGTGATCGACATCAACGGCGGCCTGTACATGTGACCCGGCCCGCCCAGGACCGCCCGCTTCCACCCGTCCATCCACCATCGAGGAGATCTCCGTGCCGGTATTTGTCGTCGAGTTCACGTACAACGTGGACCGCGAGGAGCGCGAGAAGGCGCACGCGGACCACGCGGACTATCTGAAGGGCCTGACCGACAGCGGCGTGCTGCTGGCGGCGGGGCCGCTGGCGGACGCGAACGCCGGGCTGCTCGTGTACGCGCTCCCGGACCGCGCCGCGCTGGACGAGGTGCTCCACGAGGAGCCGTACGCCAAGGCCGGGTTCATCGCCGCGACGCGGGTGCGCGAGTGGCGCCCGGGCAAGGGCGTCTGGGCCGCGGGCCGGGCCTGACCGCGACGGCGCCGCCGTCGGCATATCGCAGCACCTCAGCCAGGTACGCCACTGAAAGCCAGTGAAAGCCACCGAAAGAGAGAGCAATGAGCGCATCGATCGTGGAGCCGACGACCGGGGAGCCGGCCGGCGCCCCTGAGCGCGGCATCAGCGGCAGCACCGGAGCCGACGGGCACGTGTCCTTCTCCCTCGACCAGCTGCACCCGTCCGTCGCCGACCCGCGGATGGACTCGATGCGGCTGCTGAGCGAGACCGTGATGACGTTCCCCGACGCGATCTCGTTCTCCAACGGCGCGCCGTTCGACGGCACCCACGACGTCGGCAGGCTGTCCTTCTACCTGGACCGCTATCTCGGACACCTGCGGGACAGCGGGGTCCCGGAGAAGAAGATCTCCCGGCTGATGTTCCAGTACGGCCCGGTGAACGGCTTCATCCAGAACGAGGTGGTGCGCAACCTCAAGCAGGACGAAGGCATCGACGTCGCCCCCGAGGCCGTCATGATCACCAATGGTGCCCAGGAGGCCATGGTGATCGCCCTGCGCGCCCTGTTCACCTCGCCGGACCAGGTGCTGCTGACCGTGTCGCCCACGTACGTCGGCATCGTGGGGGCCGCCAAGACCCTCGGCATCCCGCTGCGCGGCGTGCTGGAGGGCCCGGACGGCCTGGACCCGGAGGCGGTCGCCGAGGCCGTGCGCGCCGTGCGGGCCGAGGGCAAGCGGGCGGTGGCGCTGTATCTGATCCCCGACTTCTCCAACCCGTCGGGCGCGTCGCTGCCGCTGAAGGCGCGCGAGGAGCTGCTGGCGGTCGCCGCCCGCGAGGAACTGATCGTCCTGGAGGACAACCCGTACGGGCTGTTCGGCCGCGAGGGGCAGGAGCTTCCCACACTCAAGTCCCTTGACACCAGGCACAATGTGATCTATCTGGGGTCGTACTCCAAGACCGCGTTCCCCGGCGTGCGGGTCGGTTTCCTGGTCGCCGACCAGCCGGTCACCGGCCCGAACGGCACCACCCGGCCGCTGGCCGCGGAGCTGTCGAAGACCAAGAGCTTCCTCAGCGTGGAGAGTTCCTCGGTCGCCCAGGCGGTGATCGGCGGCATTCTCGTCGACGCCGACTACGACCTCCGCAGCGCCAGCCGTGCGACGGCGGACGTGTACCAGGAGCGCCTGCGGGCCGTTCTCGACGCGCTCGCCGAGCGCTTCCCGGCCGAGGAGCACGACGCGCACGGGGTCAGCTGGAACGTACCGGGCGGCGGCTTCTTCCTGATGGTGCGGGTCGGCTTCGAGGCGGACCTCGCGGCCATGGAACGCTCCGCCCGCGACTACGGCGTCAGCTGGGCGCCGATGAGCATGTTCTACGTCGACGGAGGCGGCGACCGGGTGATCCGCCTGGGCTTCAGCAATCTGTCCGTCCCGGACATCCGCGAGGGCATCGCCCGGCTCGCGCGCTTCATCGAGGACACGCCGCGCACCGACCGGTGACCGGCGCCCGTCCGCAGACCGACCACACCGAGGATTGAGCAGCAGCCATGGACTCCCAGAGCATTTTCGTACTGACCGACGAGGAGCGCGCGCGGGTCGGCGAGGTCGCCGATCTGCTGGCCGCAGCGCAGCCCGCCGAGATCGACCACCCGGACTGGATGAGCGCGGGCCGCGACCTGTCCGTCACACTCCCCGCCCGCCTCGCCGCCCGCATCCGGCAGTACCGCCACGACCCCGGCCCGGACGGCAGCCTCCTGATACGCAACCTTCCTGTGCGCGAGGCCGAACTGCCCGACACCCCGCAGGTCCTGGGCTCGGTGGAGAAGGTGCCCGGCCACTCCTCCTCGGTCATCACGCTGACCACGCTCCAGCTCGGCGAGATCATCGCCTACCGCAACGAGAAGTCCGGCGCGCTGGTGCAGAACGTGGTGCCGGTGCCCGGCCAGGAGGCCGAGCAGAACAACGCCGGTTCCAAGCGGCTGGGCATGCACGTGGAGAACACGTTCCACGACAACCGCCCCGACTACGTGGCGCTGTTCTGCGTGCGCGCCGACCACGACAGGGTCGCGGAGCTCCAGGTGACCTCGGTGCGCCGGGCGCTGGCCCTGCTCTCCGAGACGGACCGCGCGGTGCTGGCCGAGCCGCGCTACGTGACGCCGCCGCCGTCCTCGTTCCCCACGCGGACCGCGTCCGAGCCGCACGCGCTGCTGATCGGCGCCGAGGACGACCCGAACGTACGCGCCGACTTCATCAGCACCGAACCCCTGGACGAGGAGGCCGGGCGGGCCAAGGACGCTCTGGAGGAGGCCTTCGCGAAGGTGGTGCAGGGCATCAAGCTGGTCCCCGGCGACCTGGCGATCGTCAACAACCACCTGGTGCTGCACGGCCGCTCCCACTTCACGCCCCGCTACGACGGCAAGGACCGCTGGCTGCACCGGACGTTCGTCCAGCTCGACCACCGCCGCTCGCGCGCGGTCCGCCAGGGCAACGGCAACGTCCTGGACTGACCCGCCCTGTCGCCGTTCCGGTGTCGTCATGACCTCGTCCTGTCCCCCGGTCCTGTCCCCCGGTTGTGGGCCATCGGGGGACAGGACGGCCAGTCGGTTCACTCGGACTGATGACGGATCGCCATAGCCGGTCATTTCTCCTAGTAGCGTGCCTTTCGCTCTGAACGAGGAGATATCACCCATTTCAGGAGTGATCGGTGATTTTGGTGACGGGTGCCACCGGACATCTCGGGGCCAACCTGGTGCGTCGGCTGCTGCGTGACGGCGAGGACGTACGGGTGCTCCTCCGCGGCGACGTCCACGCGCGGACCCCCGCGCTGGACGGGCTCGCCGTCCACCGGGTCGGCGGCGACGTGCGCGACGCGCGGTCCGTCGCCCGCGCGGTGGACGGCTGCGACCGGGTCTTCCACTGCGCGGCCCTCAAGACCCCCGCCGACGGCGGGAAGCGCGAGATCCACCGCACGAACGTCGTCGGGACGCGCAACGTCCTGGACGCCGCCCTGCGGCACGGAGTGGAGCGCGTGGTCGTCACCGGCTCCTTCGGCGCCACGGGCGAGACCAGGGGCAGGCCGAGCACCGAGGACGTCCCGTACGACCCCTTCCGGCGGCACACACCGTACGCCACGAGCAAGGCGTTCGCGGAGCACGAGTGCCTGCGCGCGGCGGCCGCCGGGCTGGACGTGGTGATCGCCGCCTCGACGGCCATCATCGGCCCGCACGACTACGCGCCGTCCCGCGCGGGCCGCGCGCTGCTCGACTTCGCGCACGGACGGCTGCTGGCGTACCCGCCGGGCGGCTTCGAGTTCGTCTCCGTCGACGACCTGGTGGAGGGCCACCTCCTGGCGATGCGCCACGGGCGGCCCGGCCGCAAGTACCTGCTGTCCACCCGGTTCATGACCATGGACGCGCTGATGGACCTCTTCGCCGACGTCACGGGACGCCCCAGGCCCCCGCTGCGCGTGCCGGGCCCGCTGATGGCCGGGGCCGCCGAGGTGCTGCACGGGCTGGCGCGGGCGGTGGCCCCGCACCGCGAACCGCGCTTCTCCCCGGCGGCCGTCCGCTTCCTGCGCGCGGAGCGCAAGGCCGACTGCTCCAGGGCCAGGGCCGAACTCGGCTACCGGCCCACCAGCGTCGCCACCGCCGTCGAGCAGGCCCACGCGTGCTTCGCGCGACGCGGGCTGCTCCCCGGGCGGCACCCCCGTGTCGTCCCCCCGCGCAGACCGTCGAGCGCTCCCCTGCCCGCGGCCGCCGCACAGCGCCTCCCGAAGGAGGAGCCATGACCGACACGACGCTGCCCACCGCCACGGGGCGCCCGCTGCCCTTCCACACCGCCCCCGGCACGGCCCACCGGCGCGCGATCGACCGGCTGCTCACGGAGCAGCAGGGCGACGGCTGCTGGGAGGGCGAGATGGTGGGGAACACCGCGGCCCTGTCCCAGTACGTCATCGTGGCCCGCGTCATCGGCCGGATGCCGGACCACGCGGAGCGCGAGGCGATGATCCGGCACTACCGCACCACCGAAGTGCCCGGCGGGGGCTGGGCGCTGCACCCCGAGGCGCCCGCGTCGATGTACTGCACCGCGCTCGGCTACGTCGCGCTGCGCCTGCTCGGCATGGGCGCCACCGACTCACTGTGCGCGCGGTCGGCACGGTGGATGCGCGCACAGCCCGAGGGGGTGACCGCGATCCCCACCTGGGGCAAGTTCTGGCTGGCCCTGGCCGGGCTGTACAGCCACCGGGGCGTCAATCCCGTACCGCCCGAACTCTTCCTCGCGCCGCGCCGCCTGCCGCTGCACCCCAATCGCCTGCAGTGCCACGCCCGCTCGCTCTACCAGGCCGCGGCCTATCTGCACGGCCGCCGCTTCGCCGCGGACCTCGGCCCGCTCGGCGCGCGGCTGCGGTGCGAGCTGTTCGGCACCGACGCCATGCCGACCGCGCGGCGGGCGGCCGGCCCGGACGTCCGCGTACCGCCCGGCAGGCTGCTGCGCACCGCGCACGCCGCGGCCCGGCTCTACGAGCGCCGCCCGGCCCGGCGGCGGCGCGAGCGCGCCCTGGAGGTCTGCCTCCGGCGGGTC
>NZ_JAINFC010000136.1 GCF_020740835.1 Streptomyces sp. UNOC14_S4 | reverse complement strand
GGGGCGAGGCGGTGCCGCCGTCCCGCCGCTGGGACGTCCCGCTGCCGGGGCCGCGGCGTACGCACCCGCTGGGGCCCGGCCAGCCGCCCGGCCCGGTGCAGGGCGGGCCACCCGGTCCGCAGCTGCGCAGTGCCGTCTCCCTGGGCGACCAGACGACGGCGCGGGTGGCGGATCTGGCGCCCCGGAGGCGCTGACGGTCCGCCGCACGGACCACCCGACGGGACCGCTGACGGACGCCGACGCGTCGTGGTCCGGTACGCGTGGTCGGTGCGGAAAGCGAGGAGAGGCGCCGGTCAGGCGTCGGGGCAGGTCGTCCCGGCGCCGCCCGGTGCCTTGAGGCCGGTGAGCGTCAGCATCAGCAGCCGGTCCGCGAGGCCGGGGTCGTCCGGCGACTGCTCGACGGCCAGGGAGATCGCGTTGGTCAGCTGCATCAGGTCCGTGATGCCCACGTCCTCGCGGACGGCCCCGGCGCTCTGGGCGCGGGCGAGCAGCCCGCTGCCCGCCTCGCGCATCGGCAGGCTGCACCGTGCCATCGCGGACGCCTCGTCGCTCTGCGCGGCCATCAGGGCGCGCGACAGCCCCCGGTAGGTGCTGGCGTGCGCCACGATGGCCCGCAGCCAGTCCACGAGCGCCCGGCAGGGCTCGGGCGAGGCCAGCAGCTCCCGGGAGCGGGTGAGCAGTCCGTCGACCTCGCCCTGGAAGACGGCGCTCATCAGGGCCGTGCGGTTGGGGAAGTGGCGGTAGAGCGTCCCGATACCGACGCCCGCGCGGCGGGCGATGTCCTCCAGGGAGGCGTCCGTGCCGTGTGCGGTGAAGGCCGTGCGGGCCTCCACGAGCAGCCGCTCGTAGTTGCGCCGCGCATCCGCGCGCATGGGACGTGGTGACGCCTGCGTGGTCTCCGTGGTCATTGCCGCCGATCCTCCCTGTGACTCCCCGCGAGTAAAGAATGCCACTGGCACGACCGCCAGGTTCCATCGTTCGGGGGACTGCACGGGGCCGTACGGCCCAGGACCACGCCCGGGAAACGCCCTGGGAACGCCTCGGGCCCGGCCGATGCGGCCGGGCCCGAAGACGTGCGCGAAGGGCTACGGGCGGGACGTCGGTCCCCGGCCCGTGTGGCGGCCCTTGTGCGTCAGTCCTTGATCTCGCAGATGGTGGCACCGGAGGAGACGGAGGCGCCGACCTCGGCGGTGATGCCCTTGACGGTGCCTGCCTTGTGGGCGTTGAGGGGCTGTTCCATCTTCATGGCCTCGAGGACGACGATGAGGTCGCCCGCGGCGACTTCCTGGCCTTCCTCGACGGCGACCTTGACGATGGTGCCCTGCATCGGGGAGGTCAGGGCGTCACCGGAGGCGGCGGAGCCGGCCTTCTTCGTGGCGCGGCGCTTGGGCTTGGCGCCTCCGGCCGCGGCGGTGCGGGCGATGGTCATGCCGAGCGAGGACGGGAGGGAGACCTCCAGGCGCTTGCCGCCGACCTCGACCACGACGGTCTCGCGGCCCGGTGCCTCTTCCTCGTCGGCGGCTGCACCGGCGAAGGGCTGGATCGTGTTGTCGAACTCCGTCTCGATCCAGCGGGTGTGGACCGTGAAGGGGTCGGAGGTGAAGGCGGGGTCCGCGACGACGGCCTGGTGGAAGGGGATGGCGGTGGCCATGCCCTCGACGGTGAACTCGCCCAGGGCGCGGGCCGCGCGCTGCAGGGCCTGCTCGCGGGTGGCGCCGGTGACGATCAGCTTGGCCAGCAGGGAGTCCCAGGCCGGGCCGATCACCGAGCCGGACTCCACGCCCGCGTCCAGGCGCACGCCCGGGCCCGTGGGCGCGTCGAAGCGGGTGACGGTGCCGGGGGCGGGCAGGAAGTTGCGGCCCGGGTCCTCGCCGTTGATGCGGAACTCGAAGGAGTGGCCGCGCAGCTGCGGGTCGTCGTAGCCGAGTTCCTCGCCGTCGGCGATGCGGAACATCTCGCGCACCAGGTCGATGCCGGTGACTTCCTCGGTGACCGGGTGCTCGACCTGCAGGCGGGTGTTGACCTCGAGGAAGGAGATCGTGCCGTCCTGGCCGACGAGGAACTCGCAGGTGCCCGCGCCCTCGTAGCCGGCCTCGCGGAGGATGGCCTTGGAGGCGCGGTAGAGCTCGGCGTTCTGCTCGTCCGTCAGGAACGGTGCGGGGGCCTCCTCCACGAGCTTCTGGTGGCGGCGCTGCAGGGAGCAGTCGCGGGTGGAGACGACCACGACGTTGCCGTGCTTGTCGGCCAGGCACTGGGTCTCGACGTGCCGGGGGCGGTCGAGGTAGCGCTCGACGAAGCACTCGCCGCGGCCGAAGGCGGCGACGGCCTCGCGGACGGCGGAGTCGTAGAGCTCGGGGACCTCTTCGAGGGTGCGGGCGACCTTCAGGCCGCGTCCGCCGCCGCCGAAGGCGGCCTTGATCGCGATCGGCAGGCCGTGCTCCTGAGCGAAGGCCACGACTTCCTCGGCACCGGAGACCGGGTCCGGGGTGCCCGCGACCAGCGGGGCGCCGGCGCGCTGGGCGATGTGGCGGGCGGCGACCTTGTCGCCCAGGTCGCGGATGGCCTGCGGGGGCGGACCGATCCAGGTCAGCCCGGCGTCGATGACGGCCTGCGCGAAGTCGGCGTTCTCGGACAGGAACCCGTACCCCGGGTGGATCGCGTCCGCGCCCGACTCGGCCGCTGCGGCCAGGACCTTGGCCACGTCGAGGTAGCTCGTGGCAGGCGTGTCACCGCCCAGCGCGTACGCCTCGTCGGCCACGCGGACGTGCAGAGCGTCCCGGTCCGGATCGGCGTAGACCGCCACACTCCCGATCCCGGCGTCCCGGCATGCACGAGCGACGCGGACAGCGATTTCGCCACGGTTGGCGATGAGCACCTTGCGCACGATGACTCCCTCCTTGAAACAAGGCGAGTTTAGGTACAGGCAACACTCCATGCCGACCCGACGTCCGGCGTGAGCTTGCCCACACAGAGTGTGAAAGGCGGTCCGGGCGCGGTCGTGAAATCCCAGTTCTCCCACCGTACGCCGGGTTCGCGGGTCGTCGGCGGCCCGGCCGTGTGGGCAAGGTCTCCGTCCGCGCTTCCGATCTTCGGCGTGGAATCTTTGTTGAGTCCCTACGAACGGGTGGCCCAAAGTTTGCGTGATCGCCGGACTGTCGCGGTGGACGCCGTGGATCTTTCTCCCCCTTGCTTCGGAGCCCCCTTCCCCTCGGGTGTACCCGTCAGTAGGGCCGAGCGCTCGCCTACTCGCAGGTAACCACTCGGTCGAGCCGGGTCCAGGCGGAGCGCGGCGGTCCGCTATCGGCGCGCCGGAGCGCCCCCGGCGCACTGACGGGCAGCCAGCCTTCCGGCCTCCGCCGCCACCTGGCGGAGCGTCTGCGTGAGCCGCCCCTTGCGCTCGTGGAACTCCGTCAGCGGGAGCGCGGCCGACACCGCCGTGATCGCGCCACCGGCCGCCGAAGGGACGGGCACGGCCACGCACGCCACTCCCGGCGCGCACTCCTCGACCTCCACGGCGACGCCGTCCCGTCGCACCCGGCGCAGCTCCCGGTCCAGCGTCTCGGGCGAGGTGATGGTGCGGGGCGTGATGGCGCGCATGCCCGTCGCGGTCAGATAGCGCAGGCGGGCGGCGCGGGGGAGGGCGGAGAGCAGCATCTTGCCGTGGGCGGTGGCGTGTCCGTCCTGGTCCTCGCTGACGGTGAACCCACCGGTGGGCACGGCGGCGGAGGTCCCGGCGAGGACGGCGATGCCGCCGTCCCGGTACGTGCTGAAGTAGGTGTCCGCGCCCGCCGCGCGCCGGGCCTGGAGCAGCAGTCCGTGCACCTCGTCGTCGAGGCGCATCTGGTGCTGGAAGGCGCGGTGCAGGGACGGTACGCGGTAGCCCAGGGTGTAGCCCCCGGCCGTGCGCGCCACGTGGCCCCGGGCCGTGAGGGCGCCCAGCAGCTCGTAGACCGTGGACAGGCCGCAGCCCGTGGCGCGGGCGAGCGCCTTGGCGGTCACCGGCCCGGCGGAGGCGGCCACGGCGTCGAGGACGTCGAGGGCGCGGTCCACGGACTGGGGCATGGCGGTGGCTCCTTCGGGCGGCGGCGGACGGTCGACCGGGGTGGCCGACCGTCCAGCTTGGCACAGCGGGTGCGGCTGGTTCGCCGGGTGCGCCTGCTGGGGTGCCTCGTGAGCTTCGTTCGCGGCTGCGGGTTGTCCGTGGCTGGGCGCGCAGTTCCCCGCGCCCCTGACGGGGCGCCCCGCTCTCAGCGCTTGAGCGGTGCCCGCTCTCGCAGCAGGTCGACGAAGGCGCGCATCCACGTCGGGTGGTCGTTCCACGCTCGCGCCGAGACCATGTTGCCGTCCACCACCGCGTTCGCGTCCACGAACGTCCCGCCGGCCAGCTGTACGTCGGGGGCGCACGCGGGCCACCCCGCCGTGCGGCGGCCCTGGAGGACGCCCAGGGGCGCGAGGGCGATGACCGCGTGGCAGATGTGCGCGACCGGCTTGTCCGCCGCGAAGAACGCCTTGATGATCCGCTGGAAGTCCGTGTTCATCCGCAGGAACTCCGGGGCCCGCCCGCCCGGGACGACCACGGCCGCGTAGTCCGCGGGGTTGACGTCGGCGAGCGCGACATCGGCGGGCCAGGTGTGGCCGGGCTTCTCGGTGTACGTGTCGAAGTCCGACACGAAGTCGTGCACCACGAACTGGAGCTTCTTCACGACGGGCGCGGCGATGTCCACGTCGTACCCCTCCTCCAGCAGCCGTTGGTAGGGGTACATCACCTCCAGGTCCTCCGCTGCGTCGCCGGTCGTGATCAGAATCCTCGGCATGGCTGGCGCTCCCTAGGGTCGGCTACCCCGGAATATGCGCCGTGGTGTCGGCCAGGAAACCGAACACGCGGGTTACCCCGGAGGCAAGGCGCCCCCCAAGTGGCCCAAGGAATGGTGACCGGCGCGCCCCGACCTCGTTCATGGGGCATGATCAAGCGCATTGCAGCCGCCGCCGCTCTCACCGGCGCCGCCCTGACCATGACCGCCACCGCCGCTTCGGCCGCCCCGATGCCGCAGCCGCCCGGTTCGAACGTGGGCGAGTTCGCCCCGCCGCAGACGGGTGCCCCGTCGCAGATGGCCGCGCCGGGTGCGCCGAGTGCGCCGAAGGCGCCCGACATGAGCATCTACCCGGGTGCGACGAATGAGCTCGGCAAGCTGAAGCAGATCGGGAAGGTGGCGCAGGTGACGGATGCGCTGGGGCCTGTGACGGGGTTGGCTTCGCCGCTGATCGGTGCGCTGCCGCTTTAGGGTTCGCCGGTTGTGCCTACTGGGGTGCCTCCTGAGGTCGGTGCGCGGCTGCGGGTCCGTTGTGGCTGGTCGCGCAGTTCCCCGCGCCCCTTAGGGCGTGCCCCCTTTCAGGGGCTACGCCCACAGGTCGGTGATCGTGATTCCCAGGTCCGCGAGGAGGGTGCGGAGGAGGGGGAGCGAGAGGCCGATGACATTGCCGTGGTCGCCGTCGATGCCCTCGACGAAGGGGGCGGAGCGGCCGTCGAGGGTGAAGGCGCCCGCGACGTGCAGCGGTTCGCCGGTGGCCACATAGGCGGCGATCTCGGCATCGCCGGGCTCGCCGAAGCGCACGGTCGTGGAGGCGGTCGCCGAGACCCGGCGGCCCGTGGCCGTGTCGATCACGCAGTGGCCGGTCCGGAGGACCCCGGACCGGCCGCGCATCGCCTTCCAGCGGGCCGTGGCCTCCTCGGCGTCCGCTGGCTTGCCGAGGGCCTGTCCGTCCAGCTCCAGCACCGAGTCGCAGCCCACGACCAGCGCCCCGGCGGCCTCCGGGCGGATGGCCACGGCCTCGGCCTTGGCCTCGGCCAGGACCCGCGCGAGCTCGCCGGGCGTCGGCGCGGACAGCACGTCCTCGTCCACCCCGCTCACGATCACCTCGGGCGCGAAACCCGCGCCGCGGAGCAGCCCGAGGCGGGCGGGGGACTGGGAAGCGAGGACGAGGCGTCGTGCGGCGGTCATGCCCGCCATCGTAGACACTCCCCGGAGGCCGCCTCCGCCGTCACTTGTCGAGCACGGCCTGCATGACCTTCTTGGCGATGGGGCCCGCGAGGCGGCCGCCGGAGATGTCCTCGCGGTCGATGTCCGAGCCCTCGGGGTCGATGAAGACCGCTACCGCGACCGGCGAACCGTCGCCCTGCTTGGCGTAGGAGACGAACCAGGCGTACGGCAGCTTCTCGTTGTTGACGCCGCGCTGTGCCGTGCCGGTCTTCCCGCCGACCGTGACGCCGTCGATGAGGGCCGCCTTGCCGGTGCCGTTCTCGGCGGTGTTCTCCATCATCGCCTGCACCTTGCGCGCCGTGTCGGCGGAGACGGCCTGGCTCATCGTCTCGGGCTTGTGCTTCTCCAGGACGGACAGGTCCGGGCCGCGCAGCTCCTCCACCATGTAGGGCTTCATCAGCTTGCCGTCGTTGGCGAGCGCCGCGGTCATCATGGCGATCTGGAGCGGGGTGCTGTCGAGCTGGCCCTGGCCCATGCCGGTCAGCGCGGTCTGCGGGCGGTCGAGCTTCTTGGGGTAGATGCTCTCGACCGCGCGCACCGGGATGTCGACCTTGGGGTTGTTGAAGCCGAACTTCTCCGCGGTCTCGCGCATCCTGTCGACGCCGATCTTGTCCGCCAGGTCGAGGAAGACGTTGTTGCACGACCACTGGAGGCCGGACTTCAGGGAGCCCTTCTCGCAGTCCGGGGTCTGCACGTCGTTGCGGACGTAGGTGTTGGTGAGCGGCAGCTTGTACGGGGTGGAGGCCTCGCCCTTGGCGTTGATGTCGGTGACGACGCCGTGCTCCAGGGCCGCCGCGGCGGTGAGGATCTTGAAGGTGGAGCCCGGCGGGTAGCGGTCCTTGAGCGCGCGGTTCAGCAGGGGCTTGCTCTTGTCGGCCTCCAGCTGCTTCCAGGCGGCCTCGTCCTTCTTGCGGTCCCCGGCGAAGACCGAGGGGTCGTACGAGGGCGTCGAGGCGAGGGCCAGCACCTTGCCGGTGCGCGGGTCGAGGGCGACGACGGCGCCCCGGTACTTCCCGAGGCCCTCGAAGGCCGCCTTCTGCGCCTTGGGGTTGATCGTGGTCACCACGTCGCCGCCCTTCGGCTTCTTGCCGGTGAGCATGTCGGTGGTGTGCTGGAAGAGCAGTCTGTCGTCGCGGCCGCTCAGCAGCTTGTCGTTGAGGTTCTCCAGCTGCGAGCTCGTGAAGATCTGCGAGGAGTAGCCGGTGACCGGGGCGTACATCGGGCCGTCCTTGTAGACCCGCTTGTACGTGAAGTCGCTGCCGGAGTTCTCCACCGAGCCCGTGATCGACTGGCCGCCCACGATGATGTTGCCGCGCGGCTGGGCGAAGGTGGCGATCCTCACCCGGCGGTTGTGCTCGTGCTCGGAGAGCTCCTTGTTGCGGACGAACTGCACCCATGTGGCCTGGGCCATGAGGGCGAGCACCAGCACCCCGATGAAGACGGATATGTGGCGCACGGGCTTGTTCATGAGTGACTGCGCTCCCGGTTTCGCGACATTTCACTGGTGATGACGTGAATGCCGGGAATTTGGTTGCGGGAGGGTAAAGAGAAGGGCAAAGAGAGCAGTCCGCTCAGGGACCCATCCCCAGCAGCAGGAACAGCACGAGCACGCCGACGGCCAGCACGAGGCCCGCCCGGCGGAGCATCGCCTGGACTTCGCGCAGCTCCTCGGGAGGCTCTTCGGGCGGATCCGACCACAGCATGGCTTCCATGCTGTGGCCGGACCGGCCCCGGGCGCCTGAGTACGCGTACTCAGACCTGCGACGTTCCGCCCGGCCCGGTCACGCGGGCCAGTACGACGTACGCCACGACCGCGGCCCCGGGCGGGGCGTGCGGCGTGCGATGACCCTGCGGGCCGGATCGGCCCACTCGGTGCGGGGGCTGTCCTCCGGCGCGGCGGCCGCCCGTGCCGCCGCGCGGGCCTGGACCACCGCCAGTGCGGCGGCCAGCTCCTCGGGTGTCGGATTGCCCCGTACGACCTTGATCATGGTCAGCTCCTCGGCAGGGGAGACGCGCCCGGACGCGCTCAGAGCGGGATGTTGCCGTGCTTCTTCGGCGGCAGCGCCTCGCGTTTGTCGCGCAGGGCGCGCAGCCCGCGCACGATGTGCGCGCGCGTCTCGTGCGGCATGACCACCGCGTCGACGTAACCGCGCTCGGCGGCCACGTACGGGTTGAGCAGTGTGTCCTCGTAGTCCGCGAGCAGCCGGGCGCGCAGCTCCTCCTGCTCCTCGGGGGAGCCGGCCTCCGCGAGCGTGCGCCGGTGCAGGATGTTGACCGCGCCCTGGGCGCCCATGACCGCGATCTGCGCGGTGGGCCACGCGAGGTTGAGGTCCGCGCCGAGGTGCTTGGAACCCATGACGTCGTACGCGCCGCCGAACGCCTTCCGGGTGATCACCGTGATCAGCGGCACCGTGGCCTCGGCGTACGCGTAGATCAGCTTGGCGCCGCGCCGGATGATGCCGCTGTACTCCTGGTCCGTGCCCGGGAGGAAGCCGGGCACGTCCACGAAGGTGAGCACGGGGACGTTGAACGCGTCGCAGGTGCGGACGAAGCGGGCCGCCTTCTCGCTCGCGTCGATGTCCAGGCAGCCCGCGAACTGCATCGGCTGGTTGGCGACCACGCCGACCGGGTGCCCCTCGACCCGCCCGAAGCCGGTGAGGATGTTCGGCGCGAACAGGGCCTGGGTCTCCAGGAACTCGCCGTCGTCCAGCACGTGCTCGATGGCGGTGTGCATGTCGTACGGCTGGTTCGCGGAGTCCGGGATCAGGACGTCGAGCTCGCGGTCGGCGTCCGACACCGCGAGGTCCGCCTCCTCGGGGTAGGCGGGCGGCTCGGAGAGGTTGTTGGACGGCAGGTACGACAGCAGCGCCTTGACGTACTCGACGGCGTCCTTCTCGTCGCCCGCCATGTGGTGCGCCACGCCCGAGGTGGTGTTGTGCGTGCGGGCGCCGCCCAGTTCCTCGAAACCGACGTCCTCGCCGGTGACCGTCTTGATGACGTCCGGGCCCGTGATGAACATGTGCGAGGTCTGGTCCACCATCACCGTGAAGTCCGTGATGGCCGGGGAGTAGACCGCGCCGCCCGCGCAGGGGCCCACGACCAGGGAGATCTGCGGGATCACGCCGGAGGCATGGGTGTTGCGGCGGAAGATCTCGCCGTACATGCCGAGCGCCATCACCCCCTCCTGGATGCGGGCGCCGCCGGAGTCGTTGATGCCGACGACCGGACAGCCGGTCTTCAGCGCGAAGTCCATCACCTTCATGATCTTCTGGCCGAAGACCTCGCCCAGCGAGCCGCCGAGCACGGTGAAGTCCTGCGAGAACACGGCGACCGTACGGCCGTCGACCGTGCCGTAGCCGGTGACGACACCGTCCCCGTACGGGCGGTTGCGCTCCATGCCGAAGTCGGTCGACCGGTGCCGGGCGAACTCGTCCAGCTCCACGAAGGAACCCTCGTCCAGCAGCAGTTCGACGCGCTCCCGGGCCGTCAGCTTGCCCTTCGCGTGCTGCTTCTCCACCGCCCGCGCGGAGCCCGCGTGCGTCGCCTCGTCGATCCGGCGCTGGAGGTCCGCGAGCTTGCCCGCAGTGGTGTGGATGTCGATGGCTTCGGATCCGCGCGTGGTTGCTGGCTCGGACATCGGGATGCGGCTCCTGCTCGTCCAGAGGGGTGGGCTTGGGCTACCGGTTCGTAGCGTATCGGCGCGGATGCGCAGCGGCAGTGCGTCGTTGGCCACACCTGTCCCACACCTGTCCCACACCTGTCCCACACCTGTCCCACCACCTGTCCCACCACCTGTCCCGCGCCGTCCCCTTCCCGTCATGTCCTGCCGTGGCTCCTATCGTGGCTCCCATGACTCCCCCGATGTCTTCTGACGACGCCCGCGGTCACGGCGGCCGCTGGTCCGACCTCGACCGCCCGCCACTCGCCGCCACCGCGCTCCGCCGCGCCCTGCTGCGGCCCGACGGGCTGTGGACCTCCCTCGACGTGGTCGCGCGGACCGGCTCCACCAACTCCGACCTGGTCGCCGCCGCTTCGGCGGGCACCGCGCGGGAGGGCGCGGTCCTCGTCGCCGAGGAGCAGTCCGCCGGGCGCGGGCGGCTGGACCGCACCTGGTCGGCGCCGCCGCGCTCGGGGCTCTTCTTCTCCGTGCTCCTCACCCCCGGCCCCGGCGTGCCCGCCGAGCGCTGGGGCTGGCTGCCCCTCCTCGCGGGCGTCGCCACCGCCTCCGCGCTCGCCCGGACCGCGGGCGTCGACACGGCCCTGAAGTGGCCCAACGATCTGCTGGTCACCGTGGACGGCCAGGAGCGCAAGGCGGGCGGCATCCTCGCCGAGCGCGCCGGTGACAGCGTTGTCGTCGGTATCGGCCTGAACGTGACGCTGCGCGCCGACGAACTCCCCGTCCCCACCGCGGGCTCGCTGGCCCTGGCCGGGGCGCGCGGCACGGACCGCGACCCGCTGCTGCGGGCCGTGCTGCGCTCCCTGGAGGAGTGGTACGGCGCCTGGCGGCGCGCCGGAGGCGACCCCGGCGCGAGCCGCCTGCGGGAGGCGTACGCGGCGGGCTGCGCCACGCTCGGCCGGACCGTACGGGCCGAACTGCCCGGCGGACGCGAGCTGGTCGGGGAAGCTGTGGCCGTGGACGGGGACGGCCGGCTGGTGCTGGCGACGGGCGAGGGCGTGCAGCGTCCGGTGGGCGCGGGCGACATCGTTCATCTGCGCCCCGCCCCGTCGGAAGAGTGAGCTACGGCACACCTGTCGTATCGTTGTGCCCGGAACCTAAGCGAGCAGTGATCGGCAGGGCAGTGCGCACGGATCGGACAGGGGGCGGGCGGTGACCGCCGACGGTGGGGGTGCCTCCCGTGCCGTTGAGGCCACGGGAGAGGCCACGGGGGACAACAGTGCTGCGCGTGAGGACTCCGGTGCGGAGTCCGGAGCGGAACCCGGTGCCGGGAACGGCAACAGCAACGGCACGGGCGGGGTCGCGAGAGGCGCGCGGGGGTCCGCGGCCAAGGGCGTCGAGGAGTACGGCGACGAGGAGGGCGACCCCATCGCCCTGCGGCTGGAGTCGCTGATCCTCGGTGCCGAGCGCCGCTACACCCCCTTCCAGGCCGCGCGCGCGGCCGGGGTCTCCATGGACCTGGCCGCCCGCTTCTGGCGCGCCATGGGCTTCGCCGACATCGGCCAGGCCCGCGCCCTGACCGAGGCGGACGTGCTGGCCCTGCGGCGGCTCGCGGGCCTGGTGGAGGCCGGGCTGCTCAGCGAGCCCATGGCCGTGCAGGTCGCCCGGTCCACCGGGCAGACCACGGCCCGGCTCGCCGACTGGCAGATCGACTCCTTCCTGGAGGGCCTGACCGAGCCTCAGGAGCCGGGCATGACCCGGACGGAGATCACCTACCCGCTCGTCGAACTGCTGCTGCCCGAGCTGGAGGAGTTCCTCATCTACGTCTGGCGACGGCAGCTCGCCGCCGCCACCGGCCGCGTCGTCCAGGCGCAGGACGACGCGGAGATGGTCGACCGCAGGCTGGCCGTGGGCTTCGCCGACCTCGTGGGCTTCACCCGCCTGACGCGCCGTCTGGAGGAGGAGGAGCTGGGCGAGCTCGTCGAGGCGTTCGAGACGACCGCCGCCGACCTCGTGGCCGCGCACGGCGGACGCCTCATCAAGACCCTCGGCGACGAGGTGCTCTACGCGGCCGACGACGCGGGCACCGCCGCCGAGATCGGCCTGCGCCTGATCGAGACCATGACCCACGACGAGACCATGCCGGAGCTGCGCGTGGGAATGGCCTTCGGCACGGTCACGACGCGCATGGGCGACGTCTTCGGCACGACGGTGAACCTGGCGTCGCGGCTGACGTCGATAGCGCCGAAGGACGCGGTCCTCGTCGACAGCGCGTTCGCGGAGGAGCTCGCGCGGGCCGGGGACGCGCCGAAGTCGGAGGCGGAGGTGGGGCCGGAGACGGAGTCCCAGTACCGCTTTGCGCTGCAGCCGATGTGGCAGAGGCCGGTGCGGGGGCTGGGCGTCGTGGAGCCTTGGCTCCTCACGCGGCGCGGCTGACCCGGGGCTCCGCCCCGGAACCCCCGCCTACCGGGGTGGGTTGTCCGCCCGGTGTGCGTCTGCGGCTCGGTGGGGGCTTGTCGCGCCCACGCGGCGGAGCCGCACAATGTCACAGCCCCGCGCCCCTGAAGGGGGCGGGGCTGGTGCAAGCGCAGCGCGGGCGCGTAGGTTCACGACCGTTAACCGAGGCGCACCCAGGGAGGGCCCGATGGAAGAGCAGCGGTTCGGCGAGTGGATCGCGGTCCGGCGACATGACCACCATGTCGCCGAGCTCGTACTCGACCGCCCCAAAGCCATGAACGCCGTCTCCCAGGAGATGGCGACCCGCGTCGCGGAGGCCACCGCCGCCCTCGCCGCCGACAGGAGCGTCCGGGCCGTCGTCCTCACGTCCACCCACGAGCGGGCCTTCTGCGTCGGTGCCGACCTGAAGGAGCGCAACTCCCTCTCCGACGCCGAGATGGTGCGGCAGCGCCCGTACGCCCGCGCCTGCTACACCGGCGTGCTGGAGCTGCCGGTGCCGACGATCGCGGCGGTGCACGGCTTCGCGCTGGGCGGCGGGTTCGAGCTGGCGCTGTCCTGCGATGTGATCGTGGCGGACAGCACGGCCGTGGTGGGGCTGCCCGAGGTGTCGGTCGGTGTGATCCCGGGCGGTGGCGGCACCCAGCTGCTGCCGCGCCGCGTCGGTGCCGCGCGGGCGGCCGAGCTGATCTTCACGGCGCGGCGGGTCCCGGCGGCGGAGGCCCTCGCCCTGGGCCTGGTCGACGAGCTCGTGGACGAGGGCCAGGACCGTACGGAGGCGCTCGCGCTGGCCGCGCGCATGGCGGCGAACTCCCCGGTGGGCCTGCGCGCCGCCAAGCGCGCCCTGCGCCTGGGGCACGGGCTCGACCTGCGGACGGGCCTGGAGGTCGAGGACGCCGCCTGGCGCGCGGTGGCCTTCTCCGCCGACCGTGCCGAGGGCGTGGCGGCGTTCAACGAGAAGCGCACGCCCGACTGGCCGGGCGAGTGACGCGGAGCGGGGCAATAGCCCTGTAAATACCCCGTAGCGGCCCGTAACGGCCCTGGTCGGAGGCCGTAGCGGAAGGCCGTCATCCGGTCATGCGGCAGAACGCGCACAACGTTCTTACGCTGGGTGCAGAAAGCGCGCGGCGACGGGATGTGAGGCACGGGTGGCACAAGGCGGGGAGTGCGACGTTCGGCTGGGCGCCGTGGTGGAGCTCGCACAGGCGATGGCGGCGGCACAGTCCCCGCTGGAGTCCGTGGGCGCGGCCGCCGAGCGGGCCCGGAGCGCACTGGGGGGCACGTTCGCCGCCATCTCCACGTGGGAGCGGGGGCACGGGCGGCTGCGGGTCCTGGTGAACGCGGGCGAGCTCGCCGAGGGCGAGGAACGGTATCCGGACGACGAGTCGTACCCGGTGCACGACTTCCCCGAGATCGCCGAGTTCCTGCACGAGGAGTGGGCCGGGGGCGGCTCCGGCCCCCGCGCCTGGGTGGAGTGCGCGGACGAGAGCGAGGGGGCCGAGGAGGCCGGTGCGTACGGCCCGAACGGCCCGAACGGCTTGGAGGGCCCGTACCGTCGGCTCGCGGCCGTTCCCGGGGGCAGCTGGAAGCGGGTCGCCGCGCTGCGGCGGCGCGGGCGGGGCTGCTGCGTGGTCGCCCCGATCGTGCTGCACGGGCGGGCCTGGGGCGAGCTCTACGTGGCCCGGCCGCCCGGAGCGCAGCCCTTCGACCGTACGGACGCGGACTTCGCGACCGTGCTCGCGGCCGTCGCGGCGGCGGGCATAGCCCAGACCGAGCGGCTGGAGGAGGTGCGCAGGCTCGCCTTCACCGACCCGCTCACGGGCCTCGGCAACCGCCGTGCCGTCGACGCCCGCCTGGACGAGGCCGTGGAGCGGCACCTCACGGAGGGCGCCGTCGTCAGCCTCGTCGTGTGCGACCTCAACGGCCTCAAGCGGGTCAACGACACCCTGGGCCACGCGGTGGGGGACCGGCTGCTGGAACGGTTCGGCTCGGTGCTGTCCCTGTGCGGCGCGATGCTCCCGGGGACGTTGGCGGCACGGCTCGGCGGTGACGAGTTCTGCCTGGTGACCGTGGGGCCCGGGGCGGACGAGGTGGTGCGCGTGGCCGGTGAACTGTGCCGCCGGGCCGCCGACTTGGAGCTGGGCGAGGGCGTCGCGTGCGGCGTGGCCTCGACGGGCGACCCGATCGGGCCCGTACGGTCGGCCCGGCGGCTGTTCCGGCTGGCCGACGCCGCGCAGTACCGGGCGAAGGCGGTGCTCGCAGAGAAGCCGGTCGTCGCCGGCCGCGAGGGGCTCGGGGACCAGGCGGTGGAACTCGCGGACCACCCGCCCGAGCCGGCCGCCGCGGAGCGGCGGATCTTCCGCGGGCGTGGGTGATGGGCGCCCCGTAAGGGGCGCGAGGAACGGCGCGACCAGCCACACGCGGCCCGCGCTCGCCGGACGGGCACGGTGGACCGAGCTCGTAGGCGCCACCGGTATGCCAGGCGCAGCCGTCAGCGTTGGACCTGGCAGAAGCCCGTTTTCCGCTACCTAGTGACAGGTCGCGATTCAGTCTCTAGGGTGCCTGAATATGGATATGCACACTGTGGTGGTGGGGACGGCCGGGACGACCGCGGACGACGTGATCGCCGTGGCGCGTAACGGCGCGCGCGTCGTCGTGTCCGAGGAAGCGCTGGCCGCCGTCGCCGCTTCCCGGCAGGTCATCGACGACCTCGCCGCCAAGCCCGACCCCGTCTACGGCGTCTCCACCGGCTTCGGTGCCCTCGCCGTCCGCCACATCAGCCCCGAGCTGCGTGCCCAGCTCCAGCGCAACATCGTGCGCTCGCACGCGGCGGGCATGGGCCCGCGCGTCGAGCGCGAGGTCGTCCGCGCGCTGATGTTCCTGCGACTGAAGACCCTCGCCTCCGGCCGTACGGGCGTACGCCCCCTGGTCGTCGAGACGATGGCGGCGATCCTCAACGCGGGCATCACCCCGGTCGTGCACGAGTACGGCTCCCTCGGCTGTTCCGGGGACCTCGCGCCGCTCTCCCACTGCGCGCTCACCCTCATGGGCGAGGGCGACGCGGAGGGCCCCGACGGTGTCGTGCGCCCGGCCGCGGAGCTGCTCGCCGCCCACGGCATCGAGCCGGTCGAACTGCGCGAGAAGGAGGGGCTCGCGCTCCTCAACGGCACCGACGGCATGCTCGGCATGCTGGTCATGGCCTGCGCGGACCTCGCCGGACTGCTCACCTCCGCCGACATCACGGCCGCGCTCTCCCTGGAGGCGCTGCTGGGCTCCGAGAAGGTCCTCGCGCCCGAGCTGCACGCCATCCGCCCGCACCCCGGCCAGGGCGCCAGCGCCGACAACATGCTGCGCGTGCTCGCCGGTTCGGGGCTCACCGGGCACCACCAGGACGACGCGCCGCGCGTCCAGGACGCGTACTCCATCCGCTGCGCCCCGCAGGTCGCGGGCGCGGGCCGGGACACCCTCGCGCACGCCCGGCTGGTCGCCGACCGCGAGCTGGCCGCCGCCGTCGACAACCCCGTCGTCCTGCCGGACGGCCGCGTCGAGTCCAACGGCAACTTCCACGGCGCGCCCGTCGCGTACGTCCTGGACTTCCTCGCCATCGCCGCCGCCGACCTGGCGTCGATCGCCGAGCGCCGCACCGACCGACTGCTCGACAAGAACCGCTCGCACGGCCTGCCGCCGTTCCTGGCGGGTGACGCGGGTGTCGACTCCGGCCTGATGATCGCGCAGTACACCCAGGCCGCCCTGGTCAGCGAGATGAAGCGGCTCGCCGTGCCGGCGTCCGTGGACTCGATCCCGTCCTCCGCGATGCAGGAGGACCACGTCTCGATGGGCTGGTCCGCGGCACGCAAGCTGCGGACGGCCGTCGCCGCCCTCACGCGCGTCGTCGCGGTCGAACTGGTCGCCGCCACGCGCGCGATCGAGCTCCGCGCGGGCCTGACGCCGTCCCCGGCCTCCCAGGCGGTCCTCAAGGCGGTACGCGCCGCAGGCGTCGAGGGCCCGGGCGAAGACCGCTTCCTGGCGCCGGACTTGGCGGCGGCGGAGTCCTTCGTCAGGGAAGGCGCACTGGTGACGGCGGCGGAGACGGTGACGGGGCGTCTGGCCTGACCCGTTGGTGGCTCCGTCCACCGTCTTGCGGCTTCCCCGCCGTTGCCGCCTGTGGCGGGAGCGTCCTGCGGACGCGTCCTCAATCGCCGGACGGGCTTGGTGG
>NZ_JAINFC010000135.1 GCF_020740835.1 Streptomyces sp. UNOC14_S4 | reverse complement strand
GGTCGCGTCTCGCCCCGCCGCCGGGCGGCGCGGTCCGGGCTGTGGGGGTCGTGGGGGTCATGGACTTCCTTGCTGGTCGACGGCGGGCGTGGCGGAGAGTCACGCGAGCAGGACAAGGTGCCCGGCGTCCGAAAATCGGAGCCGGTTGACCGATCACTTTTATGGAAGTGACGGAGGTTTGGGGAGAGTTGCCCGTGAGGGAAAGTAGGGATGGCGTAAACCCGCCAGCAACCGCCCGGGAGGAAAGGTGCCGAAGGGGATGACGCGGTCGACATGCGTCAATGCAGGTCAGCAGGTGTTAGCCCGAATGGACTACGGCGGGGGCCGTTGGACCGGGGCGCCGTTCCCCCGGGGGTGAACGCTGAGTGAGCGTCAGTCCGCCAGGGGACGAGTGCTGTATGTCGATTCGCAATCGCCAAGATCGATGTGAGGTGATCGGCGGCGGCCGTTGCGGTCGTGTTCACGCCGAGGCCACCCCCGCTGCCAACGATCCTCAGTGACAGGAGCCAGGACCGGACGGACGGACCGCAGGACACAGGACAGTCGCCCAGCCCAGTACTTCGCGTTCGCACTCGGGGAGACCGCATATGCACCGCAGATCTGACAGATCCGCAGACGCCCGCCTCGACCGCCGTACGTTCCTGGCCGCGGCCGGTGCCGTGACCACCGCCACCGGCATCGGCCTGGCCCTGGGGGCGGACAGCAGCGCCCTCGCCGACGACCCCGACGCGGCCGCCAAGGCCGCCGCCAAGACCTCCTTCGCCCAGGCGGACGCGCGGGTGCAGGCCGCCGCGGCCGCCCCCACGGGCGCGGGCACGACGCTGGTGTCCGTCGCCGCGCCGCGCGGCAGCGGCGGCTACCGGCGCCTGGGCGACGGCCCCGGCTGGCCCCGGGTCGTCCGCTCCGAGCTGGCCACGGGCCGGGGCGGCCGGGAGGACCGGCGCACCACGCTGGCCTCCTTCGTGCAGTTCACCGACCTCCACCTCACGGACGTCCAGCACCCGCTGCGCTACGAGTTCTTCCGCGCGGGCGAGCCGGGCGCCTGGCGGCCGCACGAGGCGCTCACCCTGCCGGGCGTCGTCTCCCTGGTCGAGCGCGTCAACAAGCTGCGCCGGGGCCCGGTCACGGGCTCGCCCTTCGGCTTCGTCATCACCACGGGCGACAACGGCGACGAGAACGCGAAGATCGAGGTCGAGTGGTTCCTCACCGCCCTCAGCGGCGGCCGGATGAACCCCAACACCGGCGACCCGAGGCACTACGAGGGGGTGCAGAACAGCGGCCTCAAGCTCTTCTGGCACCCCGAGAGCTCCCTGCGCGACCAGGACAAGCAGGTCGGCTACCCGCGTATCGACGGCTACCTCGCCGCCGCGACCCGCACCGTCAACAGCCCCGGCCTCAACATCCCGTGGTACTCCACCTTCGGCAACCACGACCTGCTCTCCGGCGGCTGCTACCCGGCTGCCGGCTCCTTCATCCAGGACGCCGCCGTCGGCAACAAGAAGCTCCAGATCATCTCCGCCGCCGACGCCAAGTGGCTGATGGACGGCGAGTCCAAGGGCGCCGACCCCAAGGGCGAGCGCATCCGCGAACTGCTGCGCGCCCACAAGAAAGAGATGCGCACCGTCACCCCCGACCCGCGCCGCGTCCCGCTGACCGCGCGCCAGTACGTCGCCGCGCACCTCGACAGGCGCTACACGGGCCACGGCCCCGTCGGCCACGGCTACACCCGCGAGAACCTCGACTCCGGCGAGCTCTACTACTCCTTCCGGATCTCCGACCGCGTCGTCGGCATCAGCCTCGACTCCACCGACCCCGGCGGCCACTACCAGGGCTCGATCGGCACGGCCCAACTCCGCTGGCTGGACAGGACGCTGAAGCGCTACAGCGACAGCTACGCGCTGGTCTTCAGCCACCACCCGAGCTGGAGCATGGACAACAACACCCCCGACCCGGCCGAGCCCGACGACGAGCGGCACGACGGCGACGAGCTGATCACCCTGCTGCAGAGCCACGGCAACGTGCTCGCGTGGATCAACGGCCACAGCCACCGCAACCGCATCCGGCCCCGCGGCACCTTCTGGGAGATCGCCACCGCCTCCCACGTGGACTATCCGCAGCTCGCCCGGATCATCGAGGTCACCGACAACCACGACGGCACGATCTCCCTCTTCACCACCCTCATCGAGTCCGCCGCCCCCTACCGCACCGACTTCCACGACCTCTCCCAGACCGGCCTCGCGTCCCTCTACCGCGAGCTGGCCTTCAACGCCCCCGGCTCCGACACCTCGCTCGGCGGCGCGGCGGACGACCGCAACACCGAGCTGCTGCTGCGCAGGCGCTGAAGTCCCGTCCGGTGCCCCCCTAGTGGGGGACGACGACGAGATACGCGGCGGGGTCGCGGTCGGCCGACGCCATCAGGGCGGTACGGACCACCGCGGCCTGCTGCTCGGGCGTGTCCCGCAGCTTCTTCGGCGTCACGTGCACCACCGTGATGCCCAGCCGTTCGAGGTGCTCGCGCTTGCGGTACTGCTCCGTCCACAGCGCCTCGTCGTCCTGGCGCGGCGTCCGCGAGTCGATCTCCAGCGCGACGCTGTGCTCGGGCCAGAACGCGTCCACCCGCCCCAGGCACGGGCCGCCGGGCAGCCGCAGGTCGACGTTCCACAGCGGCTCGGGCAGCCCTTGGTCGCTCACCAGCTCGTACAGCCTGCCCTCGGCGACCGCGCGGCTCTCGGCGAGCAGCGTGTCCACGGCGTCCACCACGTGCGCCCGTCCCAGCAGCCGGGCCTGCGTCAACTCCCGTACGACCGCCTGGGCTTCGCAGTGCCCGTCGCGCACGGCCTCCGTCAGCACCCGGCGCACGGCGGACGCGTCCGTCAGCTGCGCCACGGCGTCGGCCACCGCGCGGGCCGCGGGCGCCACCGGCAGGCCCGTCAGCGTCCTCGGCCGCGGCAGGGCGTGTGCCCGGACGAGCCGGACGAACCCGGTCGTGCGCAGCCGCCGGGTACGGGGCACGAGCACGTCGATGCGGTCCAGGGACAGCAGCGGGGGCACCGACGTGAACCGGTGCAGGGCGAGGGCCGCCGCCCCCGTGATCATGGCATCCCCGTACCCGGCCGCCGCGGCCTCCCGCGCCGCGGCGGTGGCCGTGGCCGGTCCGGGCCGCGAGACCGGCCCCGAGGTGCGCGGCACGGTGTACATCAGCGCGGCGTGCAGCCGCTCCTCACTGGTCGCGGGCCCGGTGCGGAGCAGCACCACACCGGGCAGCAACTGCTGCCACGGCCCACCGGGCCGGCAGCGCTCGGTCATGACGGCGCCCGGTACGCCGTGCTCACGCAGCTGACGCGACGTCATGACGCGGTGCCGCACATCGGAGAGATGATGCAGGGGCCTGGGCGAGAGCGGTGTTTCGCGATTCATACTCAGGCGATCCCCACGCTTTGGGGTGGCCCTAACCCCCTGTTACGACCCTGTCGGCAAACCGGGACAGTGCCCCGTAAGGGGCGCGGGGAACTGCGCGACCAGCCCCCACCGGGCCGCAGCCGCGCGCGGAGCGCAAGAGGCAGCCCGGTGGGCGGGGGCCCGGGGCGAAGCCCCGGTCACAGAAGCGGGGCACCCCGCAGCCGCGTCACGCAGCGGCGTCACGCAGCCGCGTCACACGCCTGCGCCCGCAGGGCGCGAGCCAGATCGTCGCGCGCCTCGACCACCAGCCGCCGCAACGCCGGCGCGGCCGCCTCATGCGCGGAAAGCCACGCATCGGCGGAAGCCAGAGCCGCCGCATCACCCTGCAGCATGGGGAAGAGCCCCCGGACCACCGCCATCCCGATCTCGATCGACCGCTCCCGCCACACCCGCTCGATCGCCTCGAAGTAGCGCGTGGCGTACGGCGCCAGCAACTCCCGCTGCCCGGCCTGGTTCCAGCCCGCGATCGTCGCCTCGGCGAGCGCGTTGGAGAGCGCGTCGGAGTCCACGACCGCCGCCCACGCCTCGGCCTTGACCTCGGCGGACGGCCGGGCCGCCAGGCAGCGCACCTGGTGCCGCTTGCCGGAGGCGGTGTTGTCGCGGGCCAGCTCGGCCCCGATCGCGGCCTCGTCGGCCGCGCCTTCCGCGGCGAGCGTGCCGAGGAACGCCCAGCGCAGCTCCTGGTCGACGTCCAGCCCGTCGATCTTCCCCGTGCCGTCCAGCAGCCCGCGCAGCAGCTGGAGGTCGGCCTCCTCGGAGGCGAGCTGCGCGAAGCAGCGCGCCCACGCGAGCTGGTGGCCGCTGCCCGGCTCGGCGAGGCGCAGCTCGCGCAGCGCGCTCGCGGCCAGCCCCCGGCCGCCCGCCGCGCGCCAGTCGGGCGCCGCGTAGTGCACCAGGGCGCTCTGCGCCCAGCTCTGGACCATCTGCAGGACACCGACCTCGGTCTCGGCACCGGCGAAGCGCTCCACCAGGTCCACGAAGTCACGGGCGGGCATCAGCCCGTCGCGGGTGAGGTTCCACAGCGCGGACCAGCACAGGGCGCGCGCCAGCGGGTCCGTGAGCTCGCCCAGGTGCTTGCGGAGGGTGGTCAGCGACGCCTCGTCGAAGCGGATCTTGCAGTACGTGAGGTCGTCGTCGTTGACCAGCACGAGCTCCGGCCGCTCGGCGCCCACCAGCTCGGCCACCGTCGTCCGCGGACCGGCGACGTCCACTTCGGCGCGGGCGTAGCGCACCAGCGCGCCGTCGGCCTCCCGGCGGCGGTAGAGGCCGACCGCCACCCGGTGCGGACGCAGCTCGGGGTGGGTGGGCGCCGCCTCCTGGAGGATCGCGAGCTCGGTGATCCGGTCACCGGCGTCGTAGGTCACCTGCGGGGTCAGAGAGTTGACGCCCGCGGTCTGGAGCCACGCGCGCGACCAGCCGGCCATGTCGCGGCCGGAGGTCTCCTCCAGCACCGACAGCAGGTCGGTGAGGCGCGTGTTGCCGTACGCGTGGCGCTTGAAGTAGCGGCGCGCGCCCTCCAGGAACGCGTCGCGCCCGACGTAGGCGACGAGCTGCTTGAGCACCGAGGCGCCCTTGGCGTAGGTGATGCCGTCGAAGTTGAGCTTGGCGTCCTCCAGGTCACGGATGTCGGCCGTGATCGGGTGCGTGGAGGGCAGCTGGTCGGCGCGGTAGGCCCACGCCTTGCGCTGGTTGGCGAAGGTGATCCAGGCGTTCTCGTAGCGCGTCGCCTCGACCTGCGAGAAGGAGCCCATGAAGTCGGCGAACGACTCCTTGAGCCACAGGTCGTCCCACCACTCCATGGTCACCAGGTCGCCGAACCACATGTGCGCCATCTCGTGCAGGATGACGTTGGCCCGCCGCTCGTACGCCGACCGCGTCACCTTGCCGCGGAAGACGAACTCCTCCCGGAAGGTCACGCAGCCCGGGTTCTCCATCGCGCCGATGTTGTACTCCGGCACGAACGCCTGGTCGTACTTCCCGAAGGGGTACGGGTAGTCGAAGTTCTCGTGGAAGAAGTCCAGGCCCTGCTTGGTGACCGTGAAGATCTCGTCGGCGTCGAAGTGCCGCGCGAGCCCCTTGCGGCAGAGCGCGGCCAGCGGGATGTCCAGGACGGAGCCGTCGGCGGCGGTCCGGCTGTAGTGGTCGCGCTCCACGTGGTACGGGCCCGCGACCACGGCCGTGATGTAGGTGGAGATCGGCCGCGTCGGCACGAAGCGCCAGGTGAGGCCCCCGCCGCCGAGGGACTCGGGCTCGCCGTCCGCGGCCCCGTTGCTGATCACGGTCCACTCGGCGGGCGCGGTCACCGAGAAGGTGAACGGGGCCTTGAGGTCCGGCTGTTCGAAGTTCGCGAAGACCCGGCGCGCGTCGGCGGGCTCGTACTGCGTGTAGAGGTAGACCTCGCCGTCCTCGGGGTCGACGAAGCGGTGCAGGCCCTCGCCGGTCCTGCTGTACGCGCACTGCGCGTCCACCACCAGGACGTTCTCGGCGGCGAGCGAGGGCAGCGCGATCCGCGTGCCGTCGAAGACGGCGGCCGGGTCCAGCTTCTCGCCGTTGAGGGTCACGGAGGCGACCGACGGCGCGACGAGGTCGGCGAAGCTCGCGGCCCCCGGCTCGGCGCAGCGGAAGCGGATCGTGGTCACCGACCGGAAGGTGCGGTGCTCCGGGCCCGCGCCCACCGCGGACCGCAGGTCGAGGGCCACCTCATAGGCGTCCACCGCCAGCAGTCGGGCCCGCTCACGGGCCTCGTCACGCGTCAGATTCTCACCGGGCACGGGTGCTCCCTCGGGCTTCGTCTCGGATCTCGGGCAACATCAGGAATCATGGCACGGGCAGTGTTGTTGAATCCCTCACTGATCAGCTCGCATGAGCTCACTGGAGGAGATTCGCGTGACCGCTCCCGACAAGACCGTCGCGGACTTCTGGTTCGACCCCGCCTGCCCCTGGGCGTGGATGACCTCGCGCTGGATGCTGGAGGTCGAGAAGGTCCGGCCGGTCGAGGTGCGCTGGCATGTCATGAGCCTGGCCGTCCTCAACGAGAACAAACTCGACGAGCTCCCGGAGGCGTACGTCGAGTCGATGCGCCCGGGCGGCTCCGCCTGGTGGCCGGTGCGCGTCTGCATAGCCGTCGAGCAGCAGCACGGCCAGGAGGCGCTCGGCCGTTTCTACACCGCGCTCGGCACCCGTCTGCACAACCTGGGGCAGTCGCGCACCCGCGAGACCCTGGTCGGCGCCCTGGAGGACGCCGGTCTCCCGGCCGGGCTGGTCGAGGCCGCCGTCTCGGAGGAGTACGACAAGCAGCTGCGCGCTTCGCACAAGGACGGCATCGACCGGGTCGGCCAGGACGTCGGCACCCCGGTGATCTCGGTGCCCGGCGCGGACGGCGCGGAGGTCGCCTTCTTCGGCCCGGTCGTCACCCCCGCCCCCAAGGGCGAGGCCGCGGCCAGGCTGTGGGACGGCACGCTGCTGGTGGCCTCGACGCCGGGCTTCTACGAGATCAAGAGGACGCGTACGCAAGGTCCGATCTTCGACTGAGGTCGGCCACGCCGTCCCGGCCGGGGGTCCGGGGGTTGCCCCCCGGGAGATTGCAGTAAGAGGACGCGTACGCAGGGCCCGATCTTCGACTGACGGCGGTACGGAAGGTCGTTCGACAGGTCATTCGGCAGGTCATTCGGCGGGCGGCCGGGGAGCTGGTCCCTTAATGTCCGGGTATGGGTAAGACGGACCTTTCCCGGCCGCTCGGTCGTGCGGGTGGCCGGGAGGACACCGAGCCGCCGGGCGGGCATGCCCGCTTCGCGGAGCTGCCCGTACGCCCGTACGACCTGCTGCTGCGGGCCGTGTGCCGGGCGCTGCCGCCGCTGTGGAGCGCGCTGGGCCTGCGGCAGACGGCCGGTACGCTCCGGCACTACCTGCGGGGCGACGGCACCGCCTACCGGGTGGACGCCGACCGGCTGCTCGCCCTTCCGGGGGTGCGGCCCGCCGCGCGAGGACAGCTGGACCGCTGGCGCGCGGAGGCGCTCGCGCGCTGGCGCGAGGGGCCGCGCGCGCCCGCCGCGTACCCGGCCGACAGCGGCTGGCGCGGCGTGGCGATCCCCCGGCGGGCGGGTCTCGACTGGTGGCTCGCCCTGCGCGGCGTCGACTACCGGCTGACCGGCACGGTGCGGGTGGACGCGGAGGGTGGCACCGCCGTGGACTACCGCTTCGCGGTGCACCGCAGCTGGACCTTCTGCCGCGGCGGCTCCGCGTACGCCCTCCCTTTCGCGGCCCTGGGCCGCCTCCATGAAACGGGCCTGGCCCGCGAATTCACGGTGACGGGCGAGGCGTTCGGGCACGTCTGAGCGCCCCGAAGGGGCGCGGGGAACTGCGCGACCAGCCACGACGTACGGAAAGAGTGAGGAGCCCCCGCACGGGTGCACAGGGGCTCCTCGTCGCCCGCTACGTGAAGGGTGAGAAGACGATCACGAGCAGGACGATCCGTGGTTACGGCAGAAGCAACGCGTTGCCGCGCTCCTTCGCCGCCGCGTAGCGCTTCGCGACGTCCTGCCAGTTGACGACGGCCCACATGGCGTCGATGAAGTCCACCTTCTGGTTCTTGTACTGAAGGTAGAACGCGTGCTCCCAGGCGTCGAAGACCAGGATCGGCGTGGAGCCCTGGCCGACGTTGCCCTGGTGGTCGTAGACCTGCTCGACGATCAGGCGGCCGCTGAGCGGCTCGTAGGCGAGGACGCCCCAGCCCGAGCCCTGCGTCGTGGCCGACGCCTTGGTCAGCTGGGCCTTGAACTTCTCGAAGGAGCCGAAGGACTCGGCGATGGCGTCGGCGAGCTCGCCCACGCCGTCCTTGTCCAGGGGCTCGCCGCCGCCCTCGCCGGACATGTTCTGCCAGTAGATGCTGTGCAGGATGTGGCCGGAGAGGTGGAAGGCCAGGTTCTTCTCCAGGCCGTTGACGGCCCCCCACTGGTCCTTGTCGCGGGCCTCGGCGAGCTGCTCCAGCGTGTCGTTGGCGCCCTTGACGTACGCGGCGTGGTGCTTGTCGTGGTGCAGCTCGATGATTTTCGCGTCGATGACCGGCTGCAGCGCCGCGTAATCGTAGGGGAGTTCAGGAAGTGTGTAGATGGCCATGCCGAGCCCTCCGACTGCTTATTGCAATTAACTTGCAGGTAGACGCTATCAGCAAGTGATGAGGAAAAGCGGTGAAGGGGGTGGGCTTCCGACCAAAGACGGAGGCGGGGTAGGTCCTGAAGATCAGGACCTACCCCGCCTCGTCCGCACGGGTGGTGGTGGAGCGTCAGCTTTCGGCCGATTCGTCCGCCTGGGCGGGGATCAGCCGCTTCCTGTTCGCCATGACGCGCTGCCGCGCGTAGCCGACGGCGGCGAGGGCCAGGGTGAGTCCGGCCGTGGAGTAGAGCTGGACACGGGTGTCCTGCTCGCGCAGCATCAGCGCCAGGGTGGCGAGGATGCCGACCAGGGCCACGACGGTGACGTAGGGGAACCACCACATGCGCACCACGAGCCTGTCGGGTTCCTCGCGCTCCAGCCTGCGGCGCATCGTCAGCTGGGTGACGGCGATGAAGGCCCACACCACGAGCACGGCCGCGCCCGTCATGTAGAGGAGCCACTTGAAGACGGTGTCCGGCCACCAGTAGCTCAGCAGCACCGCGAAGAAGCCGAAGGCGGAGGAGGCCAGCACGGTCAGCCGGGGCACGCCGCCGCTGACCTTGCCCAGGAAGCGGGGGCCCTCGCCGCGCTGGACGAGGGAGTACGACATCCGGGAGGCGCCGTAGATATTGGCGTTCATCGCGGAGAGCAGCGCGATCAGCACGATCACGTTCATGATCTGCCCGGCCGCGGGGATGTCCAGGTAGTCCAGGACGGCGACGTACGGACCGCTCTCGGTGATCGACTTGTCGTCCCACGGGATCAGGGTGACGACCACCAGCATCGAGCCCACGTAGAACAGCGCGATGCGCCACATCGCCGTGCGCACGGCCTTGGCGACGCCCCTGACCGGCTGCTCGGACTCGGCGGCCGCGATCGTCACCGTCTCCAGGCCGCCGTAGGCGAAGACCGAGGCGAGCAGGCCCGCGGCGAGGCCGTCGGTGCCGCTGGGGAGGAAGCCGCCGTGGCCGGTCAGGTTGTCGGCCCCCGGGGCCGAGCTGCCCGGCAGCACGCCCAGGATGGCCAGCAGGCCCAGCACCAGGAAGAGGCCGATGGCGCCGACCTTGAGCGCGGCGAACCAGAACTCGAACTCGCCGAAGTTGCTGACCGCCGCCAGGTTGGTGCCGCAGAAGACGGCCATGAAGATCAGCACCCACATCCACGAGGGGGTGGAGGGGAGCCAGGAGACCACGATGTGGGCCGCGCCGATCGCCTCCACGGCGATGCCGACGCACAGCTCCACCCAGAACATCCAGCCGACGGTGAAGCCGGCCCACGGGCCCAGCGACCGCTCGGCGTGCACGGAGAAGGTGCCCGAGGCGGGGTTGGCCGCGGCCATCTCGCCGAGCATCCGCATCACGAGCATCACCAGCAGGCCGGAGGCAGCGTAGGCGAGCACGATGCCCGGACCCGCCGCGGCGATACCCGCGCCCGAGCCGACGAAGAGACCGGCGCCGATGACACCACCGAGGGCGATCATCGACAGATGGCGCTGCTTGAGCCCGTGCGACAGGTCCTTGTCGCCCGGTGCCTGGCCGAGGGCCCCGTCGTCGCGCGGTGGCGCGGACGAGGCCGCAGGTATCCGAGTCATGTCGTGTGATTCCCGTGGGGTGAGAGCGGAAAGTTGCCTCAGTGTGAAGGCCATGTTCGCCCAGGACAACCGTTGTGACATTGCTGTCCGATATCCAGACGGCAACGTCACTGACTGTGCATGACAGGTGTCTCCTGAAGCAACCCATATCCCGGCCGGAGTGGACGAAACGCCTCCGCTCTTGGCCCGTTCCGATCACGCCACGGGGTCGTTTGAGGGGGCGCCTACCGGGGTGCCTCTTGCGCTTCGCGCGCGGCCGCGGGTCCGGTGGGGGCTGGTCGCGCAGTTCCCCGCGCCCCTGATGGGGCGCGCCCCGGTGGGTCAGCTGCGGCGCAGGCGGAGTTCGCGGAGGCCCGCTACCGCGAGGACCGCCGCCGTGGCCCCCGCCGACCACAGGAGCTGCGGCCGCGCCCCCGCATCGGTGAGCATGAGGACGAGGACGGCCGCCATACCGGCCAGCGCCGCCCACGTCAGATACGGGAACGCCCACATCCGCAGGGCCAGCCGCTCCGGCATCTCCCGCTCGATGCGCCGCCGCAGGCGCAGCTGGGAGGCGGCGATCAGGCCCCAGACGAAGAGGAGCACGGCGCCGACCGCGTTCAGCAGGTACTTGAAGATCGAGTCCGGCCACTCCAGGTTCAATATGACCGAGGCGAAGCCGAAGGCCACCGAGGCCCCCACCGCCCGGCGCGGCACCCCGCCCGAGACCTTGAGCAGCGAGCGCGGCGCCTCGCCCCGTTCGGCCAGCGAGAAGACCATCCTCGACGAGCCGTAGAGGTTGGCGTTGAGCGCGGAGAGCAGGGCCACGAAGACCACGATGTTCATGATCTGTCCGGCGCCCGGTACCCCGATGTGGTCCAGGACCGCCACGTAGGGGCTCTTGCCCGGCTGCATCGAGGTCCACGGCAGCAGGGTGACGATGACGAGCATCGAGCCGACGTAGAAGAAGAGGATGCGCCACACCGCGCTGCGCACGGCGCGTCCCACCGCGCGGGCGGGGTCGTCGGACTCGGCGGCGGCGATGGTGACGACCTCCAGGCCGCCGAAGGCGAAGACGACGGCGAGCACACCGGAGATCACACCACTGGCGCCGTGGGGGAAGAAGCCGCCCTGGCCGGTGAGATTGGTGAAGCCCACCGCGTGGGTGTCCGGCAGCAGGCCGAAGATCGCCAGCAGGCTCAGGCCCAGGAACAGGACGATCGCGCCGACCTTGAGGGTGGCGAACCAGAACTCGAACTCGCCGAAGTTCTTCACCGCGGCGAGGTTGGCGCCGGTGAAGACCACCATGAAGACCAGCACCCAGGCCCACTGCGGCACCGACGGCAGCCAGCCGTTCGCGATCTGCGCCGCGCCGGTGGCCTCCACGGCGAGCACGACGACCAGCAGGAACCAGTAGAGCCAGCCGACCGTGAACCCGGCCCAGCGGCCCAGCGCGCGCTCCGCGTGCACGGAGAAGGCGCCCGACGCGGGCATCGCGGCCGACATCTCGCCGAGCATCCGCATCACCAGCATCGCCAGCGCACCGGCGATCAGGTACGACACGATGATCCCGGGCCCCGCCACGGAGATCCCGGCGCCGGAGCCGACGAACAGGCCCGCCCCGATCACCCCGCCGAGCCCCAGCATCGTCAGATGCCGCTGCTTCAGGCCCGCCGACAGGGGTTCTTTCTCGCCGCTCAGGGGCGCTGCGGCAGGCGGTGCTTCATGCATGGGCAGCTCGTACTCTCGAATTCGGTGCCAGGCTCACAAGGGGCACAAAAAGGCGCGGGAAGATATCCCAGATTCTCCCGCGGGGGCACCCGGCGCCAAGCTCCGCCGGTCCGTCGTGAGAAGCATCACGTGAGGGACGGGAACGCCCCGGGAATCGCCCGCACGGAACCTGTACGGAAACCCGCGCGGAAACACGGGCGCCTTTCCTGTGGGCCTGCACGGCTCACGCGGCTTACGCGGCCTGCACGGCTGCGCGCATATCAGTGCCCACCCGCGGCATCGCCGCTCGGAACTCTCCAAAGCGGGGCGGTCCGCCTTTGTCGCCGTCGCGCCCTGTCGGCACGGCTCCCCTCGACTACCGTCGTCGCGTCCCCCACCTTCCACTTCGTCACCGGGAGTACCGATGGCCACCGCTGCCCCAGTAACCCGGACCGGTACGGTCCTCGCCGATCTGCTCCCCGCCCGGGCCGGAGCGGGCGCCGTCGTCCGTGACGCCGCCCTCGTCCTCGGCGGCGCGGTGCTCACCGGTGTCACCGCCCAGATCGCCGTCCCGGTCCCGGGCTCTCCGGTCCCGGTCACCGGCCAGACCTTCGCGGCCCTCCTCGTCGGCACGGCGCTCGGCGCCCGCCGCGGCTTCCTCTCCCTGGCCCTCTACGCCCTGGTCGGCATGGCCGGGATGCCGTGGTTCGCCGACGGCCGGTCCGGCGCGGGCTTCGCCTCCTTCGGCTACGTGCTCGGCATGATGCTGGCCGCCACCGTCGCGGGCGCCCTCGCCCGTCGGGGCGCGGACCGCTCCGCGCTGCGCACCGCGGGCACCATGGCCCTGGGCACCGCGATCATCTACGCGGTCGGCGTCCCCTATCTCGCGCTCTCCGCCCACCTCTCGCCGACCGGCGCGGTCGCCGCGGGCCTGACCCCGTTCCTCATCGGCGACGCGCTCAAGGCGGCGCTCGCCATGGGCGCGCTCCCGACGGCCTGGAAGCTGCTCGGCCGCCGCGGCTGAATTCCCCTCCGCGTACGCGTGGACATACGAGTGGGCCCGCACCACCTCGGTGCGGGCCCACTCGTATATATCTGTCGTTACCTGTCGTCGTCTGCTGTTACTGCCCGACCGCGTGCTTCCTGCCGCGGTTGAGGACGAGGCCGATGGCCACGACGATCAGCGCGATCATCGTCGAGAGCAGCACCTGGGTGCGGTTGTCACCGCCGTCGTAGAACATGTAGCCGATGACGAAGGTGATCATGCCGATGGTCGCCCAGGTCAGGTACGGGAAGAGCCACATCTTCACGACGAGCTTGTCCGGCCGCTCGCGCAGGATGATGCCGCGCATCTTCAGCTGGGTGATGCAGATGACCAGCCAGACGAAGAGGGCGATGGCACCCGAGGAGTTCAGCAGGAACTTGAAGACGGTGTCGGGCCACACGTAGTTGAAGAGCACCGAGACGAAGCCGAAGACGACCGAGCCGAGGATCGCGGCCGTCGGTACGCCGTTCTTCCCGACCCGCGCGAAGGCCCGCGGCGCGTCGCCGCGCTGCCCGAGCGAGAAGGCCATACGGGAGGCGGTGTAGAGGCCCGAGTTCAGGCAGGACAGCACGGCGGTCAGCACGATGACGTTCATGACCTGGCCCGCGTGCGGGATGCCGATCGAGTCGAGGGCGGCGACGTAGCTGCCCTTGTCGGCGATCTCCTTGGAGTCCCACGGCAGCAGGGAGACCACGACGAAGATCGAACCCAGGTAGAAGACCGCGATGCGCCAGATGACGCTGTTGGTGGCCTTGGTGACCGCGCGCTGCGGGTCCTCCGACTCACCGGCCGCGAGGGTGACGATCTCGCTGCCCATGAAGGAGAAGACGACCATCAGGACACCGGTGAGGATCGCTCCCGGGCCGTTCGGCAGGAAACCGCCGTGCGAGGTGAGGTTGGAGATGCCCGCGGTGTCGCTGTGCGAGCCCGGCAGCACCCCGAAGACGGCCAGCGAGCCGATGACCACGAACGCGGCGATCGCCACGACCTTGATCCCGGCGAACCAGAACTCGAACTCGCCGTACGAGGCGACCGAGCCCAGGTTGGTCGCGGTGAGCAGGACCATGACGATCAGCGCCCAGGCCCACTGGGGCACGGCCGGGATCCAGCCGTGCAGGATCTTGGCACCGGCGGTCGCCTCGACCGCGAGCACCACGACCCAGAAGAACCAGTACAGCCAGCCGATCGAGAAGCCCGCCCAGCGGCCGAGCGCGCGGTCGGCGTAGGCGGAGAACGAACCGGAGGTCGGATTGGCGGCGGCCATCTCCCCGAGCATCCGCATCACGAAGACGACCATCACGCCGACGAGTGCGTAGGAGACGAGAATGCCGGGGCCGGCGGCGGCGATGCCGGAGGACGAGCCCACGAACAGGCCGGCTCCGATCACACCGCCAATGGCGATCATGGACAGGTGGCGATTCTTGAGACCGGCCTTGAGGCCGTCCTGGGCCGACGCGGCGGTCTGCCCGGGATCGCCGGCGATCGACGCCTTTGTCACAGTCGGCGGTATGGCGCTCATGCACGTTCCTTAAGGTTCTCGGGTTACGAGTTCCCGCATTAGAACTTTTCGAAGCTGTGATCGGGAAGAGCCGAATCCGTATCGTTGTGATCGGGACCTGACGCGAAGTCCGGTGGGAACTCGTGCCACACTCGGTCGCATGCGCGTGTACCTCGGCTCCGACCATGCCGGCTACGAACTCAAGAACCACCTCGTCGAGTGGCTCACGGCCCACGGCCACGAGCCCGTCGACTGCGGTCCGCACATCTACGACGCCCAGGACGACTACCCCCCCTTCTGCCTCCGCGCCGCGGAGCGGACGGCCGCGGACGAGGACAGCCTCGGCATCGTGATCGGCGGCTCCGGCAACGGCGAGCAGATCGCCGCGAACAAGGTCAAGGGCGTCCGGGCCGCCCTGGCCTGGAGCGAGCAGACGGCGGCGCTGGGGCGTGAGCACAACAACGCCAACGTGATCAGCGTGGGTGCGCGGATGCACACCCAGGAGGAGGCGACGAAGTTCGTCGAGATCTTCCTGGCGACCCCGTACTCGGGCGACGAGCGGCACACCCGCCGCATCGAGATGCTCGCCCACTACGAGCGGACGGGCGAGCTCCCGGCCATCCCCGCGCACCACCCGCAGGGCTGACCGCACGGGGTTCCCGCCGTTGCCGCCCTGCGGGCGGGAGCGGCCTGCGGCCGCGTCCTCAATCGCCGGACGGGCTTGGTGGGGGTTGCTCTGGGTGGAAGAGTGTTTCTGGGGGCTGCGCCCCCAGGCCCCCGCTCCGGGGCTGCGCCTTTGTCTGCGGGCCGGTGGGGGCTGGTCGCGCAGTTCCCCGCGCCCCTAAAGGGGCGCGCCTCGTCGCCCGTGCTTGCGCCTCACCCCCGTTTGTGGGCAGGCGTTCCGCATGGCGGAACGGGTGGGCACAAACGGGCCCACCGGCCGCAACCGACCACACTGCGGGGTCCGGGGCGCAAGCCCCGGTCGATACAGGAAGAGGTACCGTGCCCGAAGGCCACACGATCCATCGGCTCGCCCAGGACCACCGTGAGCGGTTCGGCGACCGGAAGGTCGCCGTGAGCAGCCCGCAGGGCAAATTCGCCGCCAGCGCCGCCCTCCTCGACGGCACCCCCCTCACCACCACCGAGGCCCACGGCAAGCACCTCTTCCTCGGGTTCGCCGAGCACGGCTGGGTCCACATCCACCTCGGCCTCTTCGGCAAGTACACCTTCGGCGGCGCCCCCGTCCCCCCGCCCACCGACACCGTGCGGCTGCGGCTCGCCGTCCCCGACGCGTACGCCGACCTGCGCGGGCCCACCACCTGCGCGCTGATCACGGACGCCGAGAAGCAGGCGATACACGACCGGCTCGGCCCGGACCCGCTGCGGGCCGCGGACGACGGCGAGGCCGCCTGGGCCCGCGTCAGCCGGAGCCGGACGAGCATCGCCGCCCTGCTCATGGACCAGAAGGTGATCGCGGGCGTCGGCAATGTCTACCGCGCCGAGGTCCTCTTCCGGCACAACATCGACCCGTACCGCCTCGGCCGCGATCTCACCCGTTCCGAGTGGGACGCGATCTGGTCGGACCTGGTCGCGCTCATGCGGGAGGGCGTACGGCACAACCGGATCGACACCGTCCGCCCGGAGCACACCCCCGAGGCCATGGGCCGCCCGCCCCGCGTGGACGACCACGGCGGCGAGGTCTACGTCTACCGCCGGGCGCAGCAGCCCTGCCACATCTGCGGCGACGGCATCCGCACCGCCGACCTCGCCGCCCGCAACCTCTTCTGGTGCCCCACCTGCCAGCAGCGCTGACGCTCCGTCAGAAGCCGTGCGGCAGCCAGGGAGCGACCGGGCTGCCGAAGGCCACCGAGGCCTCCGCCAGGGCACCCTCCCGCAGCTCCCGCACCC
>NZ_JAINFC010000134.1 GCF_020740835.1 Streptomyces sp. UNOC14_S4 | reverse complement strand
CCGCCCCTGTCTCCTGCCCCGGTTCCGTCCCCTCTGTCCTAGACACGCGCACCCCCACGCAAACCCAGGGCACACGCCGCGAATTCGTCCAGCTCCGCCCCCTGACGCAACAACCGCGGCACCGCCGCCGCCACACGCTCCCAGTACGGGCCCGCATCCTCCCGCAGCGCATCGACCTGCGCCTGCACCACATACGGGTTGAACGAACGCGCCGGATGCAGCCACGCCCCCAGCCCCAGGTCCTCGAAGGCAGCCAGGCCCTTGCGCTCGTAGGACAGATGAATCGCCGGAACACCCGCCAACAACGCGGCCAGCGCCCCGTGCAGACGCACCGAGACCACCACCGCAGGCCGCAGCGCGCGCAGCGCCTCCTCCAGCGGCATCAGCTCCTGACCACATCCCGGCAGCCACGCCACGCCGGCCGTGAACCTCCGGTCATCGTTGGAAGTTCCTGCCCGCGACGCGACCGCCGGCACCATGCCGCCGCTCGCGGCCGACGCGCGCAGCAGCCCGCGCAGCCGCTGCATGTACGCACCCGGGCGCGGCAGCGCACGCACCGCCAGCAGCGCAGCACCGGACCCTGGCCGGGACGCCGAGGGAACGCCCCTGCGGGCCAGGCGCAGCAGAGCCATGTCGGGGAAACGCTGGGCATGGGGTATCTGCGCCAGGCTGCGGTCGTCACGGACAGCAAGATGAGGGACACGATGCAGCCACCGTGCCAGCAGCGCGCCGGTGACACCGGTGAGCGGGCCGATGCTGCCCGGCAGATACAGCACTCGCGCACCCCGTCCGGCCGCCGCAGCGGCCGCCCGCAGCTGCCCCCCGTGAGCCAGCAGCGTTTTCGCCGCCGAGTACGGGCTGTCCGTGCGCAGGTAACCGCCGCCCACCCCTACCACGGCGCGTGCCCCGGCGATGGCGGTGCGGACCTGGTGCGGCAGACCCGCCAGCAGCGCACCCGCACCGGCCAGCCGCCGCAGGCCGTCGGCTCGAGGCGGCCCGAGACCCACGGCACGGGGGAGAGGCCCGAACGAGCCAGGCTCGAGAGCAACGACGCGGATGTCCGGCAACGCGACCCCCAAGCGGGCCAGAAGCATCAGACTCTCATCCACCAGCAGCCCGTCACCCGGGTTGCCCCGGCTATAGGCATGAATCACAGTGATCATCCGGATTCCCCCTCGGTCAACATCGGACAGCAGACCGCCTGCGGCCAGGCCACCGGTCAGCCACAGAAGCAAAGAGCTCATGGTGCGCGGCCGCTGACGCCTCCCAGGAAAAGGCCCGCGCACGGGCCATCCCCTCCCGCCGCAACTGCGCGGCCAGCGCGTCATCACCCAGCAGCTCGGCCACAGCCGCCGCCAGTGCCCCGGGTGTCGGGTCAGGCACCGTCAGCGCGGCCTCGCCGGTGACCTCGGGCAGCCCCCCGGCACGGGTCGTGATCACCGGCGTGCCGCAGGCCATCGCCTCGAGCACCGGAAGCCCGAACCCCTCATAGAGCGAAGGGAAAACGAACGCCGTCGCCGCCCGCAGCAACGGCCCGACGGCACTGTCGGGAACAGGCCCCAGATACCGCGTACGAGGCGAGGCGGCGATCGCCGTGAACGTGGCGTTTGCCTCCCAGGCCCGGGCCCCCGCCACGACCAAAGGCATCCCCACGCCCGCCAGATGACGGTCCTCCAACGCCTCCACCAGCGCCCGGAGATTCTTCCGCGGCTCCAGATTCCCCAGATACAGCAGAAACCGGTCAGGAAGCCGATACGGCTCCAGCACCGGAGCGTCCCTGCTGGCATCCGGATGGAAACGGCCGGCATCGACCCCGTGCGGGATCACATGAATACGGTCACCAGGCACCTGGAAAGCCCGCATCAGATCATCAGCGGACGAGCGCGAGACGGTCACCACCGCATCAGCGATCCCGGCGAGCCTCCCGGCACGCGCCTGCCACACACGCGCCGCCACGGGACGCCGCACCGCGTGATGCAACGAAGCCACCCCATGCACCGTGGCCACCACAGGGACAGCACCCGCACGCCACAGCGCCCCGGTGTCCGCAGGGAAATGCACCACGTCCGCATCCCCCGCGGCCCAGCTGGACGAAGCCAAGAACCCATCCGCCACACCGTAGGCAAAGGCCCGCCGCAGACCGCGGGTCCTGCCCAGACCAGGCCACAACGGCCTTACTTCCACACCACGCCGGGCCAGCCGCTCGTACACCGCCACGGCATACGTGCTGTTCCCCCCGCACGCGCGGGTGAGAACCTTCGAACTGACAGCGACACGAAGCCCCCCCACCACACCCACCGACCCCTGAGATGGAGAAGACGGCAGCCCGTATACCCGCTCCAGGCACGCAGCCTGCACCAAGGGCGTATGGCGGCGCAGGGCGTGAGCCAGCCTCACACGGTGCCGCTCCCGCGCAGGCCCCTCAGAAGCCAGAGCCACAGCCGTGGCCGCCAGCTCCTGCGGAGTACCCGACAGATCAGGCAGACACAGAGCAGCCAGAGCAGGAATATCACGCGCCGCCACAGGAAGCCCCGCCGCAGCCGCTTCCAGAAGAGACAACGGAACACCCTCCCAGGCAGCCGTATGCACGTACACATCCGCCGAACGCAAAAGAGAAAGCACCTCAGAACGCGGCAGCCAGCCCGTTACCGTCACTCCCGCGTCCTGCAGCACCCCGCGGGCCGGACCGCCATCCCCTACCCACACCCATGTCAGCGCACCCGGCACACAGGCGGCAGCACGCGCGAAGAACACAGGGTCCTTCTGCCGGCACACCCGACCCACCGCAACAGCCACTGGCCGGCCCCCGGCCGGAGCCCCGGACCAGCCGGCCACAGCCCCCTCTGCCCCGGACACCGCAGACGGCGCCACGTTCGGCACATGAACCACACGCTGCGCACGGTTCAGCCGTGCGGCGAGCTCCGCTTCCCGCGGACCGCAGGCCGCCACCGTCCCGGTCCGCCGGGCGAGCACACCCTCGGCCAGCAGACAGGCCAGACGCACGCAAGGGGATATATCAAGACGCTCAAAGGCGTAACAGTGCGGGGTATAGACAATTGCCCTGGCCGGAATGTTCCACGCAAGCCGGGTGTAGACACCCGCGAGAGACGAATGGGCATGCACCCACTGCGGGCTTAGCCAGTCATAGGCCGCCGCAACAGCACGCACCCGCGCCAGATGACCATCCGGCAGCGTGAACACCTCCGCTGCGCGAGCCTGGACCGGCAAGGCGACAGGGCAGCCGGGACGGGACCGGACCAGAAGCCAGTGCTCGACACCAGGCACGGCCGCCAGATAGCTGCCCATCGCCGCAGCGACCCCGCCACCGTACGATTCCACCACATGCAGCACCCGTTCGCGGCCGTCGGCCACTGGCGAAGGCTTGCCCCCTCCCCGAACAGCGAACCGCATGCTTCCCCCCTTGAAGCCGGCAACAGTTAATAGGCGCCGCGTCCCCGGAGTACGGCGGGCACGGTCCGCAAGAGAATCCACGCATCCATCGAAAGACTCCTGCGCCAGACGTAGTGCAGATCCAGGGCCATCGCGGTCCGCCAGGAAAGCGCAGAACGGCCGCACACCTGCCACAGGCCGGTCATGCCCGGCAGCACCAGCAGCCGCTCGTAGTGCCGTCGCTCCCACAGTGCCGCTTCCTCAAGAAGAGCGGGACGAGGGCCTATCAGAGCCATCTCTCCCCTGATGACGTTGATCAGCTGGGGAAGCTCGTCGACGGAGGAACGGCGCAGCCAGTGTCCGACAACGGTCGTACGCGGGTCGCGGGCGAGCTTGAACAACGGGACAGCACCCCACCCGTGGCGCGCTCGGAGATCCTTCGCAACCGCCTCGGCATCGGGGTACATCGTGCGCAGCTTCCACAGAGTGAAAGGCACACCGCCCAGTCCCAGACGGGTCTGCCGGAAGAAGACAGGGCCACGGGAAGTCACCTTGACGGCAACAGCCGAACAAACCAGCACGGGGAGGAAAAAAAGCAGCAGCACGACGGCGGCCAGGCGCGTGCACCACCGAGGGGCATCAACTCGGGATCTGCCGGTACCTGTAAACAACGCCGGAACAGCGGAAGGCGGGCTGGTGAAAGACAGTTGCGACATGGATACACCGTTTCCGGGACACAGGCAGCGAACCCACGTACCTGGCAGCGCGCAGGCTGCTTGCCGGAGCCGAAAGCATGGCAAATCACCAGGCTCCTCCAGGCAATGCCGCGAATGGCGCGCGCAGTGGGGGCCGCTGTGGCAGCCCCCACTGCGCGTGCCGACAGGGCACCGAAGCCCCTTGACAGAGTCTTCGCAGCAGGCGGCTGTGCCTCTTCAGCCCTGTGCTCCGACCTCCTCCGGGGCAGTGGCGTACTGCCCCGGCCAGCAGAGCGGCATCAACACCAGGCTGCGACGATCGCCGTTGATGCCAGCCGTTCCGTGGCGACAGGGGGAGCAGTGATGATTCGATTAACGTGGGTTTGCTGAGGGGACATTTGATGGCAGGGAAGTCCCGGCAATCTCCGCCGCCGTTCCGTACATGTTATGACGACGGTCGGACGGAAACTCACGCAACTTCCTTCAAGAGTTTAAATACTCCGTTAGAGTGGCGAGACGAACCATAGTTCCAGATTGAAACGCGTTCATTTCGGCAGGGCTGCGGGTATGCCCTGCACGTCTCCGCAGGATCACCAGAAACGGGAGGAGAGATCGCCAAGTCATCTCATTTTGTTCTGGCCTTGAAGCAGGCAAGACGTTCTCGGTGCCGATTCAGAGTCGGTGCCGTCCTTGTGCAAGGCGGGCGCACGCTTGTCCTGGCGTCAAACGTCCCCCGCAACAGTCCGAGCATTGACTACAGACACGCCAGCTTTCACGCCGAGGAAGTGATAGTACGCCGGGTCAGGAAAGCGCCGCGAGCTGTTCTCTACGTAGCCCGAGTGGATCGCGCAGGCAGCCCGATGCTCGCCCGCCCCTGCCGACGCTGCCAGTTCGCACTCTACGCCGCAGGCATCACCCGGGCCCACTACACCACACCACAGGGATACGATCTCATCCGCATACAGCCACAATGACCCCAGCGCCTATTCTTCTTTTCCCTGCCCCTTAGTCGCGAGACGGACTGATGAGGTGATCGACTGAACCGATGTCTTATATGCCAGGAAGAATCAGACGCATCACCATGCTCAAGATGCCTGCACCGCTTGCGCCATACGTTGTCACATTTCCCCGAGTCCTACGCCCATCTTCACGCCGAGATGCGGCGCAAGTTCCCCGGAAGAAACCTGCAGACATTGCCCCGCATAGCGTCCTATTTCCCTGGAGCCGCTCCACCTATCGACCTTGTGATAGTCGACCACGTCCGCCTGTGCGTAAAAACCGTCTACGACTGGGGGCTGCACTCGGTGGCAAAATCGGTACCATCCCCGCCCGTGAGACCAGGAACGCTCGTACAGAAGATTTGTGACTCCCTGGACAGGAGTCTTCCCGGCCCGGCGGCCACGGAGCCAGGTGCACGCTATGCCCGTCGACTGCTGCTCTTGCATGAATTCTCCCGCCGACTGCTGGGCTGGTCGGATACGGCATCCCGACTCGGTGAACCGTGCCCCAAGTGCAATCTCAGATCCCTGTGCGTCTCGATTGACCGGACTGTCACCTGCAACTACTGCCACAATTCCTGGACGAGTGATGAATGGAGGGCTGTGAACGGACAACCTGACTGATGACAGGAGGGCGGGGGAGCAGCGGGTGCCACGGGTGCCAGAAGATGGGAGGGTACTCGCCGTACGGCGCAAGGCGGTGATCTCCGTCGGCGTTGAGGTCCTGCACTGTGGAGTTGTGACAGTTCCGAAACCCCAGCCTGCCAATCGGCCCGGCTGACTCCAGCGGGCTGGCCGTACCGGACAAGTGTGGTGGCTGGCATTACGCCAGCCACCACACATGAGCTCCGGGGCGTGAGGCAAGTCCTTCCGGCCTGGCTGGCATGCCCCTGCTTCTTACTGCCAGACGCAGGCTTTTGATGGGCGCGGGGGCGCAGACGACTGCCTGTCCTGCGAATCTCCACAAGCGCCTTCTGCTTGCTGCTGATTCCGGGAATGGGCAGCCATCGTCCTGCTTCTATGCTATTGCCATGGACGGCTTGTGGTGAGGTCCACTGGTTCGGGTGGCCTCGGTGCTGCCGAGGCCACCCGAACGAAGTCGCCCAGGTTTAGCCTGCGTTCAGGAGATCGGCGTCGATCATGATGTCTCCGGTCACCAGACCTGTCATGTTGCTGCACATGGTCGTGTTCTGATTCATGCGCGGGGAAGACCCTGCGTTCAGGGCGCGAAGGCGAACATTCGCCTTCAGCGTAATCGCTCCGGCCATATTGTTGCTGCAGGAAAGACTGGGAGCGTTGGGCAGCTCCTTTGCGATTTCCGCTTCAATCTTCTGCCGGGGGACATCCGATGCTGAGGCCATTGGGGCAGCGGTTAGGCCGATCGCTCCGGCGATGAGAACAGCTGCGGCGAGCGCGGGGAGGCGAATTGCCATGACGTTAAACTCTTTCTGCGTGAAATGATGGGGCTGGGTTCATGTTTGTCGTAGCTGATTGCAGGTCTTGCTTCATGTGGTATGGCGTCCGGTGCTCAGTACGCGCAGGGTGCTGAGCACCGGCGAACGGCAGGGTTTCGCGGCTACGGCTTCAGACGGCGGCGCAGGACTGGGCACCCGGACAAGGGGAATCGCGAAGAGCTGAGCTCTTTGAGAGTGGTTGCTGATCGAGCGATGGCGGTGATGCGCGCACCGCACAAGGGTCCATGCGTTGGAGGAGAAGCTCGAAGACTCAACTCGCTGGCACAGGAGGCTCCCCATACCGGACCGGCAGATCTCCTGAACGGAACTTCATCGGGTGTCCCGCCTCGTTGCGGGGCAGACCAAGGTCGGAACCACTCCCGCCAGCCCTCTGCCTCGTTGACAGCTTGTCCCGCCTTGTGGACATGTGGCAGTGGTCGTCAGCACGTTCTGTCCGGGCCTGAGCGGTGAGCGTTGTTTCCGATAAGTGGTGCTGGTTGCGAGGAGTTACTCGGTCGGGCCGAGGTGAAACATACGGTGCTGGCTCCTCAATGCCGGGCTGGTTATGGCCCTGCGGGCCCGTCGGCGCTGAGGTCAGCCGGCCGAATCGGGCGGGGGAGGGCGCCGAGGCACGGGCGACGTGGTCGATGCCGGGGCAGTGTCCTGGGCGGCGCTCGGCGGCGTGGGCCATGGTGCCCGAGACGGCGACGGATCCGTCGGGGCGGTCTGGGCCTGAGGACCGCCAGGCGCTCTGCGGGCAAAGCTGGCGGCCAGGTCGTGAACGGGCTCAGGCCAGTACCGGTCGACGCCAGTGTTATGAGTGAGGGAACCGCTGGAACCCCGGTCAGCCAGGGCTGGACCGCTTTGTCATCCGCGGGTCCGAGCGAGGCGGCGGCAATAGAGTGGTGCCGGACGAGGATCACAGCACCTTGTCGGGTCGGGCTGGTGACAGGTTTACGCGTTCACTCCGTGGCGACGATGAGGTGCGCATTTGCAGTAGCCGATCTCGCCCTGTCTTTCTGGTTGAGCAGGGTCACCTCGATGGCAGCGTGAACAGATCGTCTGCTGCTTGATGCATCAGACATGGATTGCCGTATATGTACGTCCAGTGGACTTTTTTCCCTTTCAGCTCTCCATCGATCTGGACCGTCACCGGCTCGTACTGCAAGGTGCACACGCCGCCCATGCCGTCTGCTGCCTGCTTGAGGCGGTCTAGATTTCCACCGACTTCGCGCAGCTTATCGCATGCCGCAACAGGGTTCTCGTGTGTTCCGCCAGGAGGAATGCACTGGAGTGTGTCTGTTCTCTCCCACGACGGTTTGGGGTTGATTCCCGCGTGGGAGACGGAGATCCTGAGGTCAATGACAGGACAGTTTCCGGCGGCCGCAGGGGTGGCTGTCAGAATGGCAACTGTCAAGGCTGAGAAAACAGGGGCAACGGCAGAACGAAAACGCATGACAGAACCTCCGGCGATGGACACGCGGGATCTTTCGCTAAATTTCCTGACGCATCTGAATGGACAATCGCCTCCTTCCTGGGATTTTCGGTTCTTTTTATTTTCTGGCGCATTCGCGCCGGGTGGTATTTTTATGCCAGGATGGGGTGTGTTTTTCTATCCTATTTCGGGTGCTTTCCGCTGGAGCCGTGGGCGGGAGGTGCCCGGAAAGGCGTGGCTGAGCGGACAGTGCACTTCCGGGTCGATGTGCTGATGCCGGTTTTCCGGCCCGCGGGTCTGTGCTGCGTGGCTGCTGGCTTCAGAGGTGGCGCGCAGCGGGTACTGGAGGGCGGCCTGAGTGCAGTGGCCGGCCCTGCCGACTGCCAGGCTCTCAGCTGGCGAGGGTGGGTGAGTGCGCGGTGGCCAGCGCTGGCCCTCCGGCGCTGCCGAGGTTGCGGTGCGGCGGGGGCGGGCCGTCTGCGGGCACCCGGGCGACTTGTCGGTCAGCCGGTTTTGTTGCCGCGTCCGGAGTATGGCAATTCCTGCATGTTCAATCGAAAACCTGGTCCCCGGTCGCCGCGTGCTGGGCGATTAAAAATTAATATCCCTTTACTCGATGTGAGTAACCGGAAGAGGTGGGGTTCGTTTGTAGGCGTGTCGGATTACCTTCTTGTTCGAGAGGGAGAAAATGGATTCATTTGTTCGAATCGCCCGTTCGGTAGGAGTCTGTGCGGCCCTGGCGGGGGCCGGGCTTGCTGCGGCGGTTCCGGCCCATGCCGCTGACCCTTCGCCGGGTATGCCAGCCGGCGGACTGGTCTCCAGTGACCAGAGCGGGCTGAGTCTCGGCGTGATCGGGGACGAGAGTAAGGAGATCCACGCGATGAGGCCGGTGGGGGGAGGGGGCGGCTGTAACACGGAGATGCGGAGTCACGTGACCAAGGCCGCGGTGCTGGGGCCGCTCGTGTGGAACGACTCCTCCAGCAAGCAGTGCTCATGACCCCTGCCATCCCGCATGGGGTACGTGCAAAGCCCGGGCCGGTGTCGTTAGCGGGTCGCGCTGGGCCGTGATGCCGGAGCGCCTGTGGCATCCGGTGGTCTTGTCGGGGTGGTGCCGGGCTTGGTGCAGCCGTAGCTGAGAACGGCGGCTGCACCATGGCGGCGGTCCGTTGCACGCCCGCATCCCGGCCGAGCCGGTATGTACCTGTCGTTACCCGTAGATGACGGTGCTGCTTACGGACTCCCCGGCGCTTCCTGCCCGAGGGGTCTGCCCGGGTGACGCACATGGGGTGTCCGGGGAGAGCCTGGTGAGGGTTCCTCCGAGTCTCTCGAGGATCTCCCTCCTGGCCAGGGCGAGCTGGACGTCGCTGAACGCCTGGGAGAAGCACGCCTGGATTCCCGACGGGGGTTCATGTACATCCTTGACCTGGATGATGAGGTATTCGAGGGCGTTGAGAGCCGCATTGAGATCTGCGGTGGCCCTCCGGGTTCCTTCGGCGACGAATGCGGTGGGGTGGCTGTGCGCCTGGTCGGCCGGCCAGCTTTCCGAAGGGATTCTCGATTCATCCATGAACAGCGGCATGAAAAGCTCCTTTTCGGGTGCTTGATCCAAGCTGCATCCAAGGGAAGGTGCACTGTCGGTATGCCCCTGGCAGCTTGAGGAATGCGCCGAGTCTCATCCCTGGACATGCGACATTCATACAATATGGCATGTATTCCTTAATGGTGTTCATTTTCGTAGGGCGGCTGTGTCGCGTCTGCGTGTGTCCGCGGGGGCCAGGGGCCAGTCATGGCGTACTGATTCACCGGAGCGCACGGGATGGCCAGAAGTTGCATCTATTCCGCAAGCGACGATGGAAGTCATGTGGTGTAGCAGTGTCTGAACCTCCCGAACACATCCGCGCCTCGTGGCGCCGCTGCCGCCTGTGGGGCGTGAACCCCGGTGCATCGCCGGGCCTTCCGGAACCCCGCCGGGTTCGTCAGGACAGCCGCCTCATGGAAGCCGCGCGCCCCTCGTTCGATACCCTGTGCCGCTTCCTCGGCGAAGCAGACATCTCGGTCGTCATGGCCGACGCCTGCGCACGCATCCAAGGCCGTCGTGATCTCTCGTCCTCCGCCGGAAATCTCCTGGACGAGATCTCCCTGGTCCCCGGCTGCAGTTGCGCGGAAAAGACAGTCGGCACCAACGCGGTCGGCACGGTCCTGGAGACCGGCCACGCCTGCTGCGTGTCCGGGGCCGAGCACGTCGCAGAGCTGTTCCACCCGCTGGCATGCGCCGGGGCGCCCATCCACGACCAGGTGACGGGTGCCCTGGAAGGCGTGCTCGCACTGGCCTGCCGGACAGAGGACTTCCACCCTCTGATGCTGGCGCTGGCCCGGCAGACCGCCGACGGAATCTCCCACCGCCTGCAGGAACTCGCCCACCGCGTTGAGAGCGAAGCCTTCCAGGAGTTCCTGGGCATGCCGTCCAGGAAGCGGCAGCCCCTCGTCCTGCTCACCGACGACCTGGTGGTCGCCAACAAAGCAGCCGTACGCCTCTTCGGCGACCAGCGCTACTGGCAGCTGAGACAACTGACTGTCCACCCCTGCACATCCGCAGGGAGCCCGGGCGGACAGGTCAGGGAAATCGAACTCCCCTCCCACCGCCTGGTGCAGGCCCGCTCGAGCCTGCTCCAGAAACACGGGGAAATCCAGGGATACCTCATCGAATTCCTCAGCCAGCAGCACAGCAGCAGAAAACAGCCCCGCACGGAACCCTTCGCCCCTCTGCCAGGACTGGCCGGAGAATCAGAACACTGGCTCGAGACAGGCGCCCGGCTTGTCGCCGCCCGGCGCAGCGCCACGTGGACCCTCGTGATGGGCGAGCCCGGCGTAGGCAAACGAACCCTGATCCGCGCGGCCCACAGATACGCCGCGGGACAGTCCCGGTTCTGCGTCGCGGACGCCAGGGAGGCCTCCCGCAGCCCCAGGACATGGCTCGCGGCAGTGGCCAAGGAGATCAGGGGTGGGACAGCAACGATGGTCCTGTCCCACCTGCAGGTCGCCGATCCCCCCCTCGCCGCGGACATCAGCGACCTTCTCACTTCACTGCGGGCGAACGGACAGGCCGGGAACATCTGGGTGGTGGGCCTGATCACGCTCCCCGTCCTGTCCGAGTGGCGCAACGCGATGGCAGCGCTGCCACCGGCAGGCGGGGAACGCAAGACTGTGGAGCACTTCACCCTGTCCTTTCACCAGACCCTGGAAGTCCTTCCGCTGCGCTACCGTCGGCAGGACGTACGTGCCCTGGTCCCCGCCCTGCTGACCCACCGCACGGGGCACCCCGCCCTGACCTGCCGGCCCGACACCATGAAGGCCTTGGTGAATGCCTCCTGGCCCGGCAACGTGGTGCAGCTCGAACGCTGCCTGCGGGCGGCAGCAGACCATTGCCACGGAAACCTCCTGCTGCCGCATCACCTGCCCGAAGACTTGGGCAACGACCGCGGCCGGGTGCTCTCCCCGTGGGAGACCGCCGAGCACGACGCCATCGTGCGGGCCCTGAAGACGTCACACGGAGACCGGGCCGCGGCAGCACGCTTCCTCGGCATCTCACGGGCCACGATCTACCGCAAGATTCGCGGCTACGGCATCGACGCACCGCTGCCCACTCAGCTGGAGAAAAGCACAGATGGCACCCTCGACCGTCCGGCTGAGCGAACACCCTGAAGATAAACCGAGGCCCGGGCCGCACTCACAGCCCATACCGGTTCCGTGAACACTCCGCCGACGGAACAGACACATGCTGCGCACCAGACGGCCCCGGCGCCTGTTTCACCCGACGCGCCCGCTCGGCCACTAGGACGTGGTCCTCCCGGTAGAGCCACGCCCTGCTCTTGAAGTTCCGGGCAGTCGGCCGCAGGTGTCCCCGCTTCACCCACTGCCGGATGCAACTCGGCGTCACACCGGCAAGTTCTGCGGCTTCCGCGCTCGTCAGAAGGCGGAACTGGCGCACCTCCTCGGAATCCACTGCAACGGACAAGGCATCCAAAAGCTGCTGCTCAAGAACATCCATGGCATCCTCACACGGTCATAACCCTGAAAATGCAGTACAGATGGGATGGCTCTCTTCGCTGACATACTCGTGGACCCGCAACCCGGCACCAGGCTTTCGGACCGGCAAGCAAAAGGAGACGCAGCAGTACCCGGCGCCCGCGACCAGATCAGACTGTCGCAGCGGAGCCCGCTGAATACCCGGCGGCATCCTCGTCGGAAGGCGGTTTCGCGGGCAGTAAGACTGCGTATACCGTCGCTCACGCTGCGGGCTGCTTGCTATACCCGCCCTTGTAGCTCCACACGGGCTTGAACCCGGGGGCAGGGTGGGTGCACGGCCAAAATTGCGACGCAAACACAAAGGAATCTACAGGAAGTCGGAGACTGTGCTCAGCGGCACACGAATCGACCCTCATGAGAGATTGTGACAGTAACTTGCGGCGGGGTCAATGGCCAAAAAACTGGAGAAAGCAGTCTATCTATGGTGCTCATGGGGGAGGCCGGTGAGCGGCCCAAAGCTGTCGGAAGCGTCGGCATTGTGATGACAGAGGCCAGGTAAGGTCGCCAGTGGTGGCCGTTGTGGAGTTATGGGGACGACACGGCGGCCACCAGGACGACGCTCTCCCCGGCGTCCGGGGTAGCACTGCGCCCGCTGGCGGGTTTCTGGCGGCGGGTGTAGCGGGGCAGGACCGTGAAGTGCACCTCCTCGGCCGCGTTGTTGAGCGCTTCGACGGTGCCTTTCAGGTGCGGGGTGTAAGCAGGCAGGTCCACCATGGCCACGGCGAGGGCATCCATCGCGCTCGTGACCGCCTGGCACCAGAACTCCTTACCCCGGCCGATGCGGATCGCGGCGGGGACGATCCCGTCCGCAGGCCCGTACGGCTCGCGCCGGTCGATGACGCACTGCAGTGCTGCGAGAACAGCGTCCCAGCTGGGCTCGTCGGGGGCGACGGTCACCCCGACGATTGAAGTTCCCCCGCAGCTCCGGACACCTGGACACTGGGACGTGTGAGCCCAGGGAAAGCAGTGCCAGGTGGGAAGTAAGTACACGAAGCGTTACTCAGCGGAGTTCAAGCGGGACGCGGTCGCGCTGGTCGATTCCTCCGGGAAGACGGTGACCGAGGTCGCCCGGGAGCTCGGGGTGAGCTCGGAGTCCCTGCGCGGCTGGTACCGGCAGGCCAGGGCCGACCGCGGCCAGGGGCAGCCCGGCGAGCTGACGAGTGAGGAGCGCGAGGAACTCAGGCGGCTGCGGAAACTGGCCGCCGAGCAGGCCCGGACGATCGAGGTCCTGCGAAAAGCGACGGTCTTCTTCGCGAAGGAGAGCGATCGATGAGCGAGGTGTACGCGTTCATCGAGGCGGAGAAGACCACCCACCCCGTTGCTTTCCTGTGCCGGCTGCTGAACGTGGCCCGTTCCTCTTTCTACGCCTGGCAGGCAGCGGCGAAGTCCCGCGCCGCCCGGCTGGCCGACGACGACGCCCTGGCGCACGAGATCACCGTGCTCCATGCCGCTTCCCGGCACACGTACGGTTCCCCGCGTATCCATGCCGAACTCCGGCGCCTTGGGCGCACGGTGAACCGCAAGCGGGTCGAGCGGATCATGCGTGAGCGTGGCATCAACGGCGTTACCCGTCGCAAGCGCCGTGGCCTGACCCGGCAGGAGAAGAAGGCCGTGCCCGCCCCGGATCTCATCGGCCGGGACTTCACCGCGCACACGCCAGGAACCAAGCTTGTCGGCGATATCACCTATATCGCGACCGCGGAGGGCTGGCTGTATCTGGCGACCTGGCTGGACCTGGCCACCCGCGAGGTGACCGGCTACTCGATGGCCGATCATCACCGCGCCACTCTCGTGGCCGACGGGGTCTGGTGCACGATCGGGTGACATCTGAACTGGCTTGCCCTGTGGGGCGGGTGGGAAGGATGTCGCTGTGCCCAAGCCATACCCGGAAGAGTTCCGCCAGGACGTCGTGAGGGTCGCGAGGAACCGTGGCCCGGGCGTGACGGTCGAGCAGGTGGCCGCCGACTTTGGAGTGCACGCGATGACGCTGTGGAAGTGGATGCGTCGCGCGGACATCGACAACGGAGTGAGGCCCGGCACGACCACGCAGGAGAACGCGGAACTGCGGGCCGCGCGTCAGCGGATCAGGCTGCTGGAACAGGAGAACGAGGTCCTGCGCCGGGCCGCGGCCTACCTGTCACAGGCGAATCTTCCGGGAAAAGGATCTACCCGCTCGTGAAGAGGCTGGCCGCGGACGGGGTTCCCGTCACGGTCACGTGCCGGGTCCTGAAGCTCGCCAGACAGCCCTACTACCGGTGGCTCGACCAGCCGGTGACCGATGCCGTGCTGCATGAGGCTCATCGCGCGAACGCACTGTTCGACGCCCACCGTGAGGACCCGGAATTCGGCTACCGCTTCCTGGCCGACGAGGCCCGCGGCTCGGGAGCCGCGATGGCCGACCGGACCGCGTGGCGGATCTGCCGGGACAACCGCTGGTGGAGCGTGTTCGGGAAGAAACGCGGCAGGACCAGGAAGGCCGGCTCGCCGGTGCACGACGACCTGGTCCGCCGTGACTTCACCGCCGACGGCCCGAACCGTCTTTGGCTCACCGACATCACCGAACACGTCACAGGGGAAGGGAAGTTGTATCTCTGTGCGATCAAGGACGTCTTCAGCAAGAGGATCGTCGGCTACTCCATCGACACGCGGATGAAGTCCCGCCTGGCCGTCACGGCCCTCGACAACGCGGTGGCCCGGCGTGGACACGTCGACGGGTGCATTCTGCACAGCGATCGCGGATCGCAGTTCCGGTCGCGGAAGTTCGTCCGGGCGCTCGACCGGCACCGGATCGTCGGATCGATAGGGAGGGTCGGGGCGGCAGGCGACAACGCTGCCATGGAATCCTTCTTCAGCCTGCTGCAGAAGAACGTCCTCGACCGCCGATCGTGGGCCACCCGCGAGGAACTGCGGATCGCGATCGTGACCTGGATCGAGAGGACCTACCACCGCCGCCGCAGACAAGCCTCGCTCGGCCGGCTGACCCCCATCGAATTCGAGATCGTCATGACCGCACCGGCCCTCCAGGCCGCGTGACTGAACCTGTCACCCAAACCTGCACCAGACCCACGCGCTGAAGATGGCCGCCGGCCGCGGTCGGCTCAAGCCCGGGTGCATCGCGCATTCGGACCGCGGCAGCGAATACACCTCCAGCGAACTCCGCCGCGAAATACGCGAGTTGCAGCTGAGGCAGAGTATGGGAAGAACTGGTTCCTGTTACGATAATGCCGCGGCAGAGAGTTTCTTCGCCGTGCTGAAAGAAGAGATCGGCACCCGCTTCTGGCCCGACCGGGCCGCCGCGAGGGCCGAGATTTTCACTTTCATCGAGACCTTCTACAACCGTCGGCGCCTGCGCAAGCACCCGAAGTGGGGCTATGTCACCCCGCTCGAAGCACGGCAGCGGCACGAACAAGGTCACGCCCTCGCAGCGTAAACATCGAGTGTCCGAAACCGCGGGGGAACTTCAGTGAGGTCTTCCCCGAAACCCGGCACCAGCGATGCTGGGTGCACAAGACCGCCAACGTCCTGGACAGCCTGCCCAAGTCGGCCCAGCCGGCCGCGAAGAAGGCCCTGCAGGACATCTACAACGCCGAGGACCGCGAGCATGCGGCCGAAGCCGTCGCCATGTTCGCCCGACAGTACGGCGCGAAGTTCCCCAAGGCCGTCAGGAAAGTCACCGACGACGAGGCCGAGCTGCTGGCCTTCTACGACTTCCCCGCCGAGCACTGGATCCACCTGCGGACCACGAACCCGATCGAGTCGACCTTCGCGACCGTCCGCCTGCGGACGAAGGTCACCAAGGGCGCCGGATCCCGCGGGGCCGCCCTGGCCATGGTGTTCAAGCTCGTCGAATCCGCACAGACCCGCTGGCGAGCCGTGAACGCACCCCACCTCGTCGCCCTCGTCCGCGCCGGAGCCCGCTTCGAACGCGGCCACCTCGTCGAACGCCCCGAGCCCGTCGCGGCATGAACAACCCACCGATCCACAGGATTTGACAATTACTCAGACACGGGAGGCCCATACCCTCTCGCCCGCAGAGGAGAGGCATGCGTCGGCGTGAATCGGCAGATACTAAAGACTTCGGAAAACCCTAAACTGCTGCATCAGCCTCTTATACGCAGCCAGCCCTAGGAGTTCGCGGAGCGAACTCCGTTCGCGAGAGACCGCGGAGCGGGCTCTCGCAAGCTCGGATCGCGAAGCGAACCGAGCTTCGGCCGCGGAGCGGCCGTCCTGCGTCACGGAGTGACGCAGGGTCAGTGATGCGGAGCATCACGAGTGTTCCGCCGCGTAGCGGCGGCGCGTTGTCTTCGCGGAGCGAAG
>NZ_JAINFC010000133.1 GCF_020740835.1 Streptomyces sp. UNOC14_S4 | reverse complement strand
GTGTGGCGGCCTGCGCCGTTGTGGTGAGGGTGGTCAAGGTGAGAGCGAGCGAGGCGAGTGCCACCACGCAGCGTCTGACGTGTTTCAAAAGGTGATCCCTTCCGTCGGTGGCCCCGTGGCGGGCACACCGAAGGTATGGAACCTGGCAACTCCCGTTCATACCAACCGAGAATGCGACAGTTCTTGATCGCATTTGGCCAGTTGTGGTATATACCTGCCACCCTCGGCGGCGCTAGTTTCCCTCACACTCGCCTCACAGACCACACACAGGGGGAAGCAACGATGCGCCGTACAAGAAACCGCCTGGGCAGAGGGCTCGGAGCACTCATAGCCTCCGCGACGGCGGCCGTGGGCCTGGCCGCCACCCCGGCCGCCGCCGCCCCGGCCGCGCCCGCCGCCGGGCAGACGGTCCAGCCCGGCCAGACGTGTACCGCAGCCGATCTCGGGACCCGCCACCCGATCATCAAGAGCACCGAAGTCGCCCCCACCATCACGCACTTCAAGGGCTGGTATGTCACCGACGGCTCGACCGGTTCGCAGAGCGTGGACACCAGTGTCCAGGACACCATCTCGGTGTCCGTCGGCGTCAACGGCAACATCCAGGGCAACTTCCAGGTCGAGGCCCTCGGCATGGTCGGCGGTATGCTCGGCCTGAACGTGCAGGTCAGCTACACCCACACCTCGACCACGAACAAGTCGATCTCGTGGGACTTCCGCAAGCCCGGCTACTACGGCCTGTACGAGGGCACGAAGAAGGTCACGGGTACGTACGGGAGCCTCAACTGCAACCGGTCGGACGCGGGCGGACTGAAGTGGGTTGAGGGCCCCGACACCGGGTCCTACACCACATACACCACCCTCGAAGAGGGCGCGGTGCGCTGCGAGGACAAGGTCCCCGCCAACAGCATCATGCGCAAGGCACAGGACCTCCTCGACTGCGGCTCCGCCACCGCCACCGCGAAGCACCCGGCCGGGCCGGTCCCCTCGGCGAAGGCCGAGGCCGCCAAGGCTGAGAAGAGCGTGAAGGCCACCGGGAGCCCGGCCCCCGCCACGCGGGCCGCCCTGGACTGCCAACCCGGCGTCTACAAGATCGACGTCCCCGGCAAGCCCTTGAACTGGAGCGCGCCGCTCCTGGCCAACGACGGCATCCGCCTGCGCGAATCCAACTGGACCAGCGCCCACCTGGACAACTGGCGGCTGTGCAACGTGACGGAGCACAACGGGATCATCGAGGCGTCCCTGTGGAACTGGGGCAACGGCGGGTGCGCGACCATCCCGGCGGGCATCGCCAACCAGGAGCAGGCGTACCTGACGACGGTCCGCTGCGGGGAGGACGACCTCCAGCGGTTCTACATCTACCGCGACGTGCCCGGCAGCTCGAAGATCGGTCTGCAGAACAAGTACACCGGCTCCATGATGGGCCACGACCGGTACGCCGACGGGGAGCTCATCCGCCAGTACTCCAGCGGCAGGCAGGACGGCACGGGTACGTACACCCTGACCGGAGTCTGACGGCCCACATCCCGTGAGCGGCCCCGCACGCGAACCCCCGGCCTCCCGGTTCCGTGCCGGGCCTTCCGCGTCTCTACCCCGAGCCCAGCCTTGGGGCCCGGTGCCCGTGGCCGAACGTCCCCTGTCGCATGCGGCGAACCTCTTCCAGTGCGGTTCGCGCTTCAACCCGACCACAGAACGAGGCCGATGATCCGTGACCCGGCCGTCGACCACGACATGGGCGAGGACATCGACATCGACATCGCCGAGTTCGCGATCGACTGGGTGGACGAAGTCGCGCGCGAGTACGGACACGACGGGCTGCGGGCCCTTGCGGTGTGCCTGGCCGGAGGCTGGTGGGAGCATGCCTGCCGCCACGCCGCCGTATACGGCCCGCCGATGGCCCAGACCGTCGGCGGGATCGTCCCGCCGTTCCTCAAAGGCCCCGTACCGCAGGACGACGACCTGCCCAGGCTCCGCGACGGCAGCGGGCCCGTCCCGCACCGACGGGCGAGCAATGCGTCCGTCAGCGCGAAACGGTCCTCTCACGACGGGGCGGCGTCCAGTCGCTCCCGCAGCCATGACACATCCCGGCCCCACAGGCCGTCCAGGGCGGCCATGGTGCGGTCCGGCTCCGCCGGGCAGAGGCCCAGTACGGAGCAGGCTCCGAGCGCGCCCCGTCAGCGGCATCGGCGGGCGTTGAGCCGGGCGGCCTGGCGCGTCAGGTGGTCGCGCTCGGCGACGTTGGATGCCTTGCGGGCCGCCTCGGCGTACAGCCGTGCCGCCGTCGCCAGGTCGCCGTCGCGCTCGTGGAGGTACGCCGCCACCGCGGCGCGGCGGGGGACGGTGTCTCCCCCGCCCGGGGAAGAGGCGTCCAGCGCCGCGAGCGCCGCCAGGCCGGCGCGCGGCCCGTCGGCCTCCCCGACGGCGACCGCGCGGTTGAGCCGGACGACCGGGCTGTCGGTCAGGCGCACGAGCTCGTCGTACCACTCGACGATCTGCACCCAGTCGGTCTCCTCGGCGGTGGGCGCGTCGGCGTGGAGTGCCGCGATGGCGGCCTGGGCCTGGAACTCGCCCAGCCGGTCGCGGGCGAGGGCCGCCTGGAGGATCCCGACGCCCTCGGCGATCAACGCGGTGTCCCACCGGGCGCGGTCCTGCTCGGCGAGCGGCACCAGGCTGCCGTCGGACGCGGTCCGGGCCGCGCGCCGGGCGTGGTGGAGCAGCATGAGGGCGAGCAGCCCGGCCACCTCGGGGTGGTCGATGCGGGCCGCGAGCTGCCGGGTGAGCCGGATGGCCTCGGCGGCGAGGTCGACGTCGCCGGAGTAGCCCTCGTTGAAGATGAGGTAGAGGACGCGCAGCACGGTGGCGACGTCGCCGGGCCGGTCGAGGCTTCCCCGAGCTCTCGGCTGCGCTCGAGCAGGGGAGACCCCATTTCCCGAGACGGTGCGCTTGGCCCGGCTGATCCGCTGTGCCATGGTCGCCTCGGGCACCAGGTAGGCCTCGGCGATCTGGCGGGTGGTCAGCCCGCCGACGGCGCGCAGCGTGAGCGCGACCGCCGATGCCGGGGTCAGCGACGGGTGGGCGCACAGGAAATAGAGCTGGAGCGTGTCGTCCACCGAGGGCGCCGGCCCGGGCGCCGGTTCCTCCTCGACGCGGTCCTCACGCCGGCGGCGGGCGGCGTCGGCGCGCGTCGCGTCGAGAAACTTGCGCCAGGCCACGGTGACCAGCCAGCCCTTCGCGTCCCGCGGAGGGTCGGCCGGCCAGACGCGGACCGCCTCGACGAGCGCGTCCTGCACGGCGTCCTCGGCCGCCGCGAAGTCGGCTCCGCGGCGGACGAGGACGGCGAGCACGCCCGGGGTGAGGCTCCTGAGCAGGGCCTCGTCCATCGGCGACGTCACTGGGCGGTCACTCCGTGATGGTGGGCGGCGCAGCCAGGAACGGACGCACCTCCAGCCACTCGTGGATCGGCCTGCCGCCCGCCCCGGGGGCGGCCGACAGCTCCCCGGCCAGCTCGACGGCGCGCTCGTAGCGGTCGACGTCGATGATCATCCAGCCGGCGATGAGGTCCTTGGTCTCCGCGAACGGTCCGTCGGTGACCGGCGGGCGCCCCTCACCGTCGTAGCGGACCCACGCCCCCTCGGGGGCGAGCGCCTGACCGTCGACGAACTCGCCTGTCTTCTCCAGCCGGGCCGCGAAGTCGTTCATGTACTGCACATGCGCCGAGATCTCCTCCGGCGTCCACTGGTCCATCGGCACGTCGTTGACCGCCGCCGGAGCGCCGCGGTAGTGCTTGAGCAGCAAGTACTTGGCCATCGTGTTCTCCTCGGTGCTGGTGCGACCCATTGTGGTCGCGTTCACCCCGGGGACGGAGCCGGACGCGGGTTCTCGACATCGCCGTCCGATTTTTTTTGGGGGCTCTCGTGGATGAGCCCGGGCGGGCCGTCCCGAGCCGCCGGAGTGCCTTCCGACCGCCCTCGGTAGGGTTCGGCAGTGGAGATCTTTCACCTGCGCTATTTCGTCGCGGTCGCCGAGAATCTCAGTTTCTCCCGGGCCGCGCGGCAACTGCACATGGCCACCTCGCCGCTGAGCCAGCGGATACGGGACCTGGAGCGGGAACTCGGCCAGCGGCTCTTCGACCGGGACTCGCATCACGTGGCGCTGACCCGTGCCGGCACGGCGCTGCTGCCGGTCGCGAAGGATGTCCTCGGCCGGTTCGACGACATTCCCTGGCAACTGCGCCGGGCCCTCGGGCCCGAGCGGCGGGCGGCGTACGTGGGCGTGGTGCCGGCGCTGCATCCGCGGCTGCGAGAACGGCTCGGGCGGCTCGAAGCGTGCTGCGCCGAGGAGTTCGACGTCAAGCGCTGGCCCGGGAACAGCGGGAATCTCCTGAACGCCGTACAGCGCGGCGACCTGGCCATGGCACTGGTGCACCTGCCCGTGCACGCAGAGGGGATCGAGGTTCTGGAGCTGCTCCACGAGCCGCTGGGCGCGCTGCTGCCGGCCGAGGCGTTCACCGGACGGAGCTCGGTGTCGTTGAGCGAACTCACCGACTACACGTATGTGACATCCGCGCCCGGCACGCTTCCCACATATTTCGACCAGCTCAAGGTGCGTCTGAAAGCCGCAGGAATCCACAAGGAAGTCAACCTCAATATAGGGGATTACGCGAGCGTCCGCGAAATCGTGGCGAACGGCTCGGTATTCGGCATCACGCTGCTCAGCGCGGGGAATCGCGAGGAAGAAAAGGGCGGGAGCGTCGTCCTGCCGTTCCGGGACTTCTCGCCCGCCCTGGCGACCGGGCTGGTCTGGCGCAGGGACCGGGCCGAGCCGGACGGCGACCTGCACGGACTGGTACGGGAGGCGGGGGCCGTGTTCTCCGCTCCCATCGATCCCCGCTGAGCTTCGACCCCCGGCCCTGCCACCCCTCGGAAAACGGCGTGACCACTGCGGTCACGCCGTTTTTCGCGCATTGGTGTCACTGATCACTTGGGTGCCCCCGCACCAGCGGACTAGCGTTTTCCATGCGCCCCCGGAATCCCCGAGAAACTCCGGGAATCCCGGGGAGCCTCCCCGAAAAGGGCGCCGCAGCCCCTTTCTCCTCCTGTTTTCCGCACTGGAGTGGTGATGGAATCCGCAGCAGAAGCAGCAGAAAAGGACGCGCCCGCCGGCCCGCTGGCCGGTGTACGCGTCATCGACATGGCCACGGTGGTGATGGGCCCGTACGCCGCGCAGATCCTCGGCGATCTCGGCGCCGACGTCATCAAGATCGAGTCGCCGAACGACACCGTACGCATCGGCAAGCTGCACCGTACGCCCGGCATGACGCCCCTGAACCTCAACGTCAACCGCAACAAGCGCAGCGTGACACTCGACCTCAAGGACGAGGGCGGACACGCCAGGGCCCTGGAGCTGATCGGCACCGCCGACATCCTGATCACCAACATGCGCATCGACGCCCTGCGCCGCCTGGGCATGGACCACGACAGCCTCGCCACGGCCAACCCCCGCCTCGTCTACGCCCACGCGCAAGGGTTCCGTCCGGACTCCGACCGGGCCCGGCTGGCCGCGTACGACGAGACGGTGCAGGCCGCCTCCGGCCTCCTCGACCTCGCGCAGCGCGCGGGCGACGTGGGGGCGCCCGTCGTGCTGCCGAGCATCTTCGCCGACAAGGTCGCCGCGCTGACGATCGTGTACGCGGCGCTGGCGGCCCTCGTCCACCAGCGCGCGACCGGTCGAGGGCAGCACGTCGAGGTGCCCATGACGGACACGCTGCTGGCGTTCAACCTGGTCGAGCATCTGCAGGGCCGCACCTTCGAACCGCCGATGGGCCCGACCGGCTTCCCGCTGTCGATGAACAAGGGGCACCGGGCCCGCCCGACCGAGGACGGCCTGGCGATGATCATCCCATACGGCCCGCAGAACTTCCGCGATCTGTTCGCCGCCGCGGGCCGCCCCGACCTGGCCGAGGACCCGCGTGTCAACGGGGAGTTCATCGACTCCACGCGCGACGGCGAGGACCTGGCCGAACTGCTGGAGACGGTCACGCCCCGGCTGACCACGGAGCAGTGGGCGGAGGTATGCACCAAACACAGCATTCCCTTCGGCCCCGTGCTACGGCTCGACGAGGCCGCCGACGACCCGTACGTACAGGGAGGCCACCTGCTGGACGTCGCCGAGCACCCCAGCGAGGGCGCGTACCGGGTGATCGGCATACCGCTGGCGTTCTCCGCCACGCCTGCCTCGGTGCGCCGGCACGCGCCGCTGCCCGGCCAGCACACCGACGAAGTCCTCGGCGAGCTCGCCCGCGGTGAGGTACGGCGATGAACGGCACCACCCACGGCACCACTCACGGCACCACTCACGACGTCACCCACGACGTCACCCACGGCACCGTCCGTACGGAGACCGTCGGCACCACCCTCGTCGTCACCATCGACCGGCCGCGCGCCCGTAACGCGGTCGACGCCGAGGTCGCCCGGGGCATCGCCGCCGCCGTCGACCGCCTGGAGGCCGAACCCGGCCTGCGGGTGGGCGTCCTCACCGGCGCGGACGGTACCTTCTGCGCGGGCATGGACCTCAAGGCCGCGGCCCGGGGCGAGCAGGTGACCGTACCCGGCAAGGGCTTCGCCGGGCTCACCGAAGCGCGTACGGCCAAGCCGCTGATCGTGGCCGTCGAGGGCCACGCCCTGGGCGGCGGCTTCGAACTGGCCCTGGCCTGCGACCTGGTGGTCGCCGCCGAGGGAGCCCGCTTCGCCCTCCCCGAGGTCAAGCGCGGGCTGATCGCCGGCGGCGGGGGAGTCGTACGCCTCCCCCGGCGCATCCCGTACCACCTGGCGATGGAGCTCCTCCTGACCGGCCGCACGGTCACCGCCGAACGTGCCCGCGAACTCGGCGTCGTGAACCGCCTCACCCCCGACGGCCGGGCCCTCCCGGCAGCCCTGGAACTCGCCGAGGAGATCGGGGCCAACGCGCCCCTGGCCCTGGCCGCGGTCAAGAAGACGGTCCGCCTGGCGGACGGCGCACCGGAGCCGGAGGCGTTCGCCGCGCAGACCGCCGAGACCGGCACGCTGCTGCGGTCGGCCGACTTCGCCGAAGGGGTCCGTGCCTTCGCCGAGAAGCGCGCGCCGCGGTGGAGCGGGCGATGAACCGCGCGTACGCCGAGGCCGCCGCTGTCGTCGGCGCCGGCACCATCGGCCTCGCATGGGCCGCGCTGTTCGCCGCGTACGGCATCGAGGTGACCGTCACCGACCCGCGCGAGGACCTGGACGAGGCCGTGGACGAGGCGCTGCCGATGCTCGCCGCGGGCCTGCCCGGCCACGACGCGGCGGACCTGCGCGGCCGCATCCGCACCACCCGCGACCTGGCAGAGGCCGTGGCCGGAGCGGGCCTCGTACAGGAAAACGGCCCCGAGCGGCTGGAGTTCAAACAGCGGCTGTTCGCCGACATCGCCCGGCACGCCCCGGCCGACGCGCTGCTGGCCACCTCCAGCTCCGGCATCGTCGCCACCCGGATCGCCGAGCCACTGCCGGACGGGACCGCCGCGCGACTGCTGGTCGCGCACCCCTTCAACCCGCCGCACATCGTCCCGCTCGTGGAGATCGTGCCGGGCGAGCGCACCACGGAGGAGACCGTGGAGACGGCCGTCGCCTTCTACCGCGCCCTGGGCAGGACGCCGGTACGACTGCACAAGGAGCTCCCGGGTTTCGCGGCCAACCGGCTGCAGGGCGCGGTGCTCCAGGAGGCGATCCACCTCGTCCTCAGCGGCGTGGTCGACGCCGGGGAACTCGACACGCTGGTGCTGTCGTCGTTGGGCGGCCGCTACGCCGCCGTCGGCCCCTTCGAGAGCTTCCACCTCGGCGGCGGCCCCGGCGGCATCCGGCACATGATGCGGCACCTGGGCCCCGGCCTCGCCGAGGGCTGGCAGCGCCTCGGCCGCCCGGAGCTGGACGCCGCCGCCGTCGCCACGCTCGTCGGCCAGACGGAGGCCGTCTACGGGAGCGGACCCGAGGCATACCGGCGCCGCGCCGCGCTCCGCGACCGCAAGCAGCTCGCGCTGGACGCGGCATTGCGCCGGGCCGAACGCGACTGAACCTCACGCAGCAAAGGAGTCACCCCATGCCCAAGCCCGCCAACCCCACCCCCGATTTCTTCGGCTACGCCGACCTGCTCAGCGACGCCGAACGTGCCGAACTGGCCACCATCCGCGACTACCTGGAAAGCGAGATCAAGCCACTGGCCAACGCCGCATGGGAGCGAGCGGAGTTCCCCTTCGAGGTGATCGAGAAGATGGCGAAGCTGCAACTGGCGGGATACAGCTACCCCGAATACGGCGACGGCCGCCGTCGCAGCGAACTGTTCTCCGGCTTCCTCACCCTGGAGCTCAACCGTGTCGACCCGTCGTTCGCCGTGTTCTCGGGAGTCCACACCGGACTGGCGATGGGCAGCATCCACGGCGGCGGAAGCCAGGAACAGCGCGACCGCTGGCTGCCGGACATGGCCGCGATGAAGAAGATCGGAGCCTTCGCCCTCACCGAACCCGAAGGCGGCTCCGACGTCGCGGGCGGCATGCGCACCACCGCCCGGCGTGAGGGCGACATGTGGGTCCTCGACGGTGCCAAGCGGTGGATCGGCAACGGCACCTTCGCCGATCTCGTGGTGGTCTGGGCCCGCGACACGGCCGATGACCAGGTCAAGGGCTTCGTGGTGGAGAAGGGTACCCCCGGTTTCACCGCCACCAGGATCGAGGGCAAGATCGCGCTGCGGACCGTGCAGAACGCCGACATCACCCTTGAGGAGGTGCGGGTCCCCGAGACCGATCGCCTGCAGCGCGTCGGCAGCTTCCGTGACACCGCCGCCGTCCTCGCCCGTACGCGCGGCGGGGTGGCCTGGCAGGCGCTGGCGGTCGCGGTACGCGCCTACGAACTCGCCCGCGAGTACGCCGTCACCCGCGTGCAGTTCGGCAGGCCCATCGGCGCCTTCCAGCTGGTCCAGGACCTGCTGGTGAAGATACTCGGCAATGTCACCGCCATGTTCGGCATGGTCGTCCGCCTCAGCCGGCTCGCCGCCGCCGGCCGTGACAGCGCCGAACAGGCCGCTCTCGCGAAGGCGTTCACCACCGCCCGCATGCGCGAGTGCGTCGCCTGGGCCCGCGAGATCTTCGGCGGCAACGGCATCGTCCTCGACTACGAGATCGCCAAGTTCTTCGCCGACGCGGAGGCCGTCTACTCGTTCGAGGGCACGCGCGAGATGAACACGCTCATCGTGGGGAAGTCCATCACGGGGCACAGCGCCTTCGCGTGACAAGCGCTCCCCGAAGGCCCGTTGCGGGGCCTTCGGGAAGACGGCCGCGCCCTCGGCTCGCCTCCCGATCCGAACTTCGGACCACGAATCAGTGAACCGACGCGGAATGCCCGCGGACCGCCTCGGAGCGAGCGGTAGCGTTCGCGGGCGATGGCGAGCGACGTTCCCGCTGTCGATGCGCGAAGCGAAGGCGTATGGCGAAGCGAATCCCCTTTCCCGGAAGGAGCGTTCATGGGTGACACGCTGCACGTGGGCGATGAACTCGGTCTCGGTCAATCCCTGCAGGGCGGTGCCTACACCCTGACACTGCAGGACGACGGCAACCTGGTGCTCTCCGAGCCGGGTGGCGTCGTGTGGGCGACCAACACCCACGAGAAGGGGGTCCAGCGGGCCGTGCTCCAGGAGGACGGCAACTTCGTGCTCTACACCGACGACGGCCCGGTGTGGGCCACCGACACCAACGGCGAGGACGCCGACCGACTGGTCGTGCAGGCCGACCGCAACGTGGTGCTGTACGCCAAGGACGACAGCCCGCTGTGGGCGTCGGACACCAACACCGACGACCCCATCACCGTCGAGGAACCGGCGGCGGCCGCCCCGCCCGTCCCCGAAGCGCGCACCTACACCGTCGAACCCGGCGACACCCTGTGGGACGTCGCCGAACGCTTCTACGGTGACGGCAACCGCTACCGCGACATCGCCGCCGCGAGCGGTATCGACGACCCGGACGTGGTGGACGTCGGCCAAGTGCTGACGATTCCCTGATCCCGGCCTGTCGGCCGGCCCGGCCTCGGCTGACCCCGTTCACACGGGGGCTTCAGCCGAGGCCGGGCTGCGCTGTCGTGTGGTTCGTCAGGGCTTCCAGACGGCGGCCGGAGTCTTCTTCAGTCCCCATTGGACCTTGGTCGGGGCGCCGTCGCCGTTGTCGGACAGGAAGATGATGCAGCCGTCGACGCTCTGGCCTGCGGGGGCGTTCTTGAGTTTGTCGGTGGCCGCGGACTTGCACTTGTCGAAGCTGTGCGAACTCAAGGGGTGTTCGGGGTCGTTGGTGACGTCGAGGCTCGGTATCACGCTCAGGTGGGTGAGCTGCTTGGAACCCGCGAAGGCGACGAAGCTCTCGGAGGGGGCGGTGGCGGAGGAGGCCGTCGTGGTGAGCCGGTAGCGGACGTAGTAGGGCGTCTTCCCCGCGTATTTCGAGGGGTTCTGCAGTTCGTTGAGGTCGGCGCTGCTGCCCGTGTCGATGGTGGTCACCGCGGCTTGGATCTTCAGCTGCTCGTTGTCGTCGATGGTGGCCGTGTCGCCGATGCGGAGCGTCTCGGTGGTGGGGCCGGAGTCGTGGGAGCAGCCGGTGACGGCGAGCAGGGCGGCGCCGGTGCCGAGACCTGCGGTGACAAGACGGATCATGCGGTGATTCATCGCGGTCGTCCCCCGTGTGTGACCAGAGCGTTCGAAATGGCTGACGTTCTGGCGCATCCTAACCGTGCCGCCCCCGGTCCGTCCGGGCCTGACAAGGGAGGGGCAGGCGAGACCTGCCCCTCTGCTGTCAGTCCCCCTGCCGCGTCATGCGGTACCTGTGCACGGGGGGATGGTCGACAGGCAGCTCCGGCCGCCACGCGCGCAGGGCCTGAGCGGACGGGACGAGGAGCGGCCCCGGCAGCTCGTCCGCCTTTGCCCACTCCCACCGGCTCACCAAATCCGGCTCCACCGCCGCCGGGGTGCCCGTGTGCACGGCGACTACGGCGACGGCGGTCACCCGGTTCATGCCCCCGGCCTCGTCCAGCAGCAACGCGATGACCTCCACGTCCTCCGTGCGCGCGGAGAGCGACGTCTCTTCGCGCAGCTCGCGGACCGCGGTCTCCTCGATGGACTCCCCGGGGCCGGCCTTCCCGCCCGGGCACTCCCAGACCCCGGACCGGTGCAGGCCCAGCAGGACCCGCCCCTCGGTGTCGGTGACGATCACGCACACCCCCAGCGCGGCCCGGGCGATGGGCGGCTTCGCACTACGCGGCCGGCTCGCCACTCGGGCCCGGGGAACAGCCTGCTGCCGACGCGCGGTGATTAGCTGACAGACCACCGGGTCACCCTCCACGGGCGACGGCAGGAGGGTGACGTCCTCGACGAGGAACCCGGCCTCGACGAGCAGGTCCTCCCACAAGGCGGGGGTGAGGACCCACATCGGGGTGGTCAGCATCCCCTCGCTGCCCAGGCGCACGCCCTCGGGGCGCGGCCTGACCGTCGTGGACGGGCCGAGGCCGTGCCTGTTCGTGTGCAGCACGGAGAAGACCAGCCGTCCGCCGGGGCGGACACGAGTGGCGAGGGCCGGGAGGAGCCGGTGCGGGTCGACGAAGCCGACGGCGTGCGTCGCGTACGCGACGTCGTACGGCTCCTCGCCCCACCGGAGGTGGTCGAGGATGTCGGCCAGGACGAAGCGCACACCCGCCTCGCTCTCGCGGTAGCGGTCGAGCGCCCGCTGGTACTGGGTGCGCGAGCCGTCGACCGCGTCGACGACCGCACCGTGCGCGCGGGCCAGATGCACGGCGTAGCGGCCGGTGCCGCTGCCGATGTCGAGCACCCGGCAGCCGGCCAGGTCCCCGAGCACCTCGTCGCCGGGGCCCCCGTCCCAGAACCCCCAGACGATCCGCTCGGGCTCGGGCAGGTTACTCCCGCGGTCGAGGTGAAAACGCCCGAATTCATCCCACACGTCGGTGGTCGTGCTGTCCATCAACATCCTCTCTCGATACTCGGCCATGGGCGTGACCACCCGGAAGACGCCGCCGGGGTGCCGCTCACCGCTCGCCGCCGTTCTTCGCCGCGGCGTCGGCCGGACGGCGCGGCGTCGGCACGGGGGCGTCCTGGTACTGGCGGGCCTGCATCTCGTACAACTCGCGGAACACCCCCGCCGATGACGGGGCCAGCAGTTCCTCGAACGTCCCGGATTCGCGGAGCCGGCCGCCTTCGAGGACGTGGATGAGGTCCGCGTACTTCACGGAGGCGAGGCGGTGGGTGATCAGGACGACGGTCTGCCCGCCGTCGGCGAGCTTGCGGATCTGCTCGAAGACTTCCAGCTCCGCCTTCGCGTCGAGAGCGGAGGTGGGTTCGTCGACGATGAGGATCTCGGCGTCGCGATAGCGGGCCCGGGCGATGCCCAGCTTCTGCCACTGGCCGCCGGAGATCTGGTGACCGCCCCGGTAGCCCTTGGACAGCAGCGTGTCCCAGCCGCGGGGCAGCTCTTCCACCACCGAGTCCGCCCCCGCGCAGGCGGCCGCACGCTCCAGCGCCGGCTGATCCGCCGGGCGGTCGGGCCGGCCGATCGCGACATTCATCCGGCACGTGAACGGCCACCGGTGGAAATCCTGGCCGACCACGGCGAACCGGGCGAAGAGCTGCGCCCGGTCGAGTTCGCCGGCCGCGATGCCGTCCCACAGGATGCGCCCGCTGTCCGGCTGGTAGAGCCCGGCCAGCAGCTTGGAGACGGTGGTCTTGCCCGAGCCGTTCTCCCCGACGAGCGCGATGATTTTCCCGGCCGGGATGTCCAGGCTCACCCCCTTCAGCGCGGGCCGCTCCACCTCTGCGGTCTCTCTCCCCTCCGGCTCCGGATCGTCGTCCTTGTCGGTCGGATAGGTGAAAGTGACGTTGTCGAAGCGGATCAGCGACAGCCCGTGGGGGACCGGCCGGCCGCCCTCGGGGATCGCCCACTTCTCCGCGTCGACGAACAGCCGCTCCAGGTCCTGGACGTAGCAGGCTTCCTCGTAGAGGTTGTTGACCTGGAGGACGAGGGTGGACAGGCTCTGCCCGCCGGTGCGTACGGCCAGGACGGCGGTGCCCGCCACCGACAGGGCCATCACCCCGGTGACGAGCAGCCCGGCCAGCGCCGCGTAGGTCAGGAGCGCGGCGAGGCCGGTGAGGGCGGAGGCGATCAGCCGGACCCGCGCGGCGTCGGCCGCGAGGCGGGCCTGCTCGGACTCGGAGGCCTGCGACATCCGCCGGAAGTGCTCCAGGAGGAACGGACCGACGCCGTGCACGCGGATCTCCGGCGCCGGGCCGGTGCGCACCAGGGTCTGGCTCAGCAGCCGCCCGGCCCGCGAGTGCTCCATCCACCGCAGGTAGGAGCCGTACTTCGCACGGGAGTTCTGCAACGAGGCCCACGAACGGGGCACGGTCATGAGCAGCAACAGGGGCAGCAGGGCGGGGTGCAGGACGGCGAGGACCCCGGCGGCGGAGACGAAGGAGATCAGGGAGCCGACGACCCCGGTGCAGGCGTTGACCATGCGCCGGGACGCCTGGGCGCCGTACTGCGCCGAGTCCATCAGCCGCTGGAAGGAGGCGTCCTCGACCGCGGCCAGCTCCACCTTGATCACGTGCGCCAGGTACATCTCGGTGGCGACCCGCTCGACCTTCGGCTCCAGGCGCCCCGCCCCCGAGGTGGCCGCCGCGTTGGCCAGGGCGCCGAGGATGCCGGTGGCGGCCGCGCCGATCATCGCGGGGACCGCGGACTGCACCCGGTGCCCGATCTCGCCGTTCACGAGGACGGCGGCCAGGATCGCGTTGACCGCGATCAGGCCGACGGCCTGGCTGAGTCCGCGGGCAAGCGTCCCGAGGCCCACCGTCCACAAGGCGCGGCGGTCGGCGCGCCGCGCCAGTTTCGCGGTGAACCCGACGAGACGCGGGAGGCTCAGGGCCATCGCCCACAGCGACATCTCGAAGTACGCGAAGCGGTAGTCGGCCCACTTCGCCGCGTAGACCAGCGGCCCGCCGAACAGCAGTTGCTCCGACGGCGATCCTTCGGCTTCCTCGCCCGGCGCGGTGGTGACCCGCTGCCGTTTCGCCGTCTTCACGCTGCCCCTCCCGTCGGCCAGCCGTGCTCGGACAACAGGGCACCGGTGCAGAACCGGCGCAGGACGGCGGCGGTGTACGGCACGCAGTCCGACGGCGGCCGCGCGGGATCGGCCCACACCAACTGCGAGCACTTCTCCGGCTCGCGGACCGACGGCTGGCCCGTCCACCGCTGCGTGGTGAACACGATCCCCATGCGGCCCTCGCCTTCGGGGCTGCGGTGGTGGATGACATGGCAGAACTCCAGGTCCGAGGGTGCAATCGTGACCCCGACCTCCTCGGCGACCTCGCGCAGGGCGCCCGCGGTGACGGGCTCGCCTTTCTCCAGGTGTCCGCCGGGCGGGCACAGCAGCCCGGAGGCGTACACCGAGCCCGCCCGGCGGAGCAGCAGCACCCGCCCGTCGTCGCGGACCATCAGCACCATCACATCGACCACGAGCCGGTGGCGCGGCGGCTGCGTCACGCCCGCCTCCCCATGGCCGTACCGGCGCGGCAGCCGGACCCCGCCTGACTCTGTTCGAATCGCAACCACACCCCCGTGGCAGTGGTGAACCGATCCTGGTGGTGACGCACTACGCCTCCTCATTGACGAGCCGATCGGACGAGTGATCGGAAAACGGCCTCGGACGGGCTAAGGTCACGGCCCTCCGAGGGCGTTTCGTCGCGCAGGAATTCGAAATGCTGTCAACGGGCCTGCCGTTGCTGGGCAGGGCGCTCGCGGGCGGTTGTGCGATTCACTCCGCCGTGGCCGGTCACTCGGCAGGGGACTTGCGTTGCGCCCGGGAACGATCACCTGGCGGCCTGCCGTCCGCTGCTTCGGCCCTGGCCGTCATCCGGATTTGCAGACGGAGCAGCGGAGCGCGGGCCGACCCCCGGCGTCCGGGGACTGCTGGCCGACTTCCGCCAGGGACGGCTGAGCAGCCGCGCTCCAGCGCGCCAACCCCCCCCGGGTGGACGCAGACCATGAGCCCCAGCCGGGGTGGGAGGGCGAGGTCGGCGCGGCACGTGTGCACGTCGACCGCCGCGCGTGTCAGCTCGGTGTGACCGACCGGACGCGCGTACTCGCCGGAGTCCCGGACGGATATCGTCCTGACATGACACAAGGGTTCGATCTTGCCGCATCGCTCGCCAGAGGCGTCGAAGACCGTAGTGGCGCATGGGCCTTCATCCAGGGCTTCGCCGCCCACTGGACCGGCGCCGACCTGGGAAGCGACGACGGATGGACGGAAGCCGAGCTGGCCGCCGCTGAGAAAAGGCTGGGCGTCCGGCTTCCGGCGGCGTTGCGCGAGGCGTATCTGCTGTTCGGGCGCCGACAGGATCTCACCAGCAACCACGATGTGCTGCTCGGCCCGGCCGAGCTGTATGTGGACGACGTCAAGGAGGCCCTGGTCTTCCGCCACGAGAACCAGGGAGCCGCATCCTGGGGCATCCTCCTCGACAGCCTTCAGGACGATGATCCTGCGGTGTTCATCCGGCCTGACCTTGCTGACAAGAGCACCGGCTGCCGTTCCCGGCGTATCCCATCGGTGAAGAGGAGGGCGGGGTCCGGTGGTTCCTGGGTCAGGACGTCCTTCTGCGTGACGACGACGGTATGGCCGTTCTGGCCCCTGGCCGGACGGCAGAAGACCTTGACCGCGTTCGTGATCTGATCCCGGGCGACTGGTTCGCCGACTGTCGCTGACGAGGCTGTGGGCGGCAGCGATGAGGAACTCTGAAACCCCCGGGCTCGCTCACCTCCCCAGTTGGCCGCGACTTCGGCGAAGGCGGGGTTGCCCAGCAGCGTCGGCCGGCGATCGCGCGTGCTCGTCGGCCGACTCGGCTCGCGGCCGACGTCTCGTCAGGGGAGCAGCAGCCCCCAGGAGAGCGCCCAGGGGATGAAGAGCAGCCCGCCGCCGACGAGCGTCGCGAGCCGGACGGTGCCGCCGCCGTCCCGGCTTCGCCACCAGACGACGGCGGTCGCCACCGTGGCGGCCACCGTGGTCGCGGCGAGGGCTTGCAGACCCAGCCAGGGCAGGGTACGGCCGCCGAGCAGCGGGCCGAGCACGTTCCCGCCGGTTTCGGCCACCAGAAACAGCAGGTAGAGGAGGCTGAGGCCGGTGCTGGCCAGACCGGCGGTGGCGAGCAGCCGGGCCTGGACCCTCGCGGCGGGTGCGGTGCGGCGGCCCCTGAGACGACGGACGGCCGCCGTCGCCGGGTAGGACGCGAACGCGGCCAGCAGGGCCGTGGCTGCGGCGAGCTGGAGGCCGACATTCATCGGCGCCAGTGGGCGGCTCGCGGTGAGCTGGTGAGGCGCCGGGGAGGAAGCGCCGGGCCCGGGCGGCGGGGTGTGGG
>NZ_JAINFC010000132.1 GCF_020740835.1 Streptomyces sp. UNOC14_S4 | reverse complement strand
GCGCCGCCGCCTCCGGCAGCTCGCCCCCCGCCGCACATTCCCCGGCATCCTCGGAAGGAAGGCCACCCCGTGAACTACGAGTACCTCTGCCTGGCGGCCTTCTGGCTGGCCGTGGCCGCCTGCGCCCGCTACGGCTCCGCGGCCCGGGCCAAGGCCGTACGCGCCCATAAGGAGACGCCCGGTCCGCTCTCCCTGGAGAAGGAGACCGGCCCGGCCACCCAGCAGGTGCTGGAACTGGCCTGGATGACCGGCGGCCCGGGCCGGGTCGTCGACACCGCGGTCGCCGCCATGCACCGGGACGGAATGCTGCAGCTCACCCGCCAGGGCAAGGTCCACCTGCCGCAGGGCAGCCGGGCGCGCACGCAGGTGGAGAACGCCGTCCGGCGCGCACACGCCGAAGCGGGGCGCGGCACCTCGCCCAAGCTCGCCGCGCTGCGGGCGCGGGCCGTGGCCCGGCGGGAGGTGCGCGCCATCGGGGACGACCTGGCCGGGCGTGGCCTGTCCTACACCGGTGCGCAGCGGAAGGGCTTCCGTCGGCGCCAGCGTCTGCTCCGGGTGCTGCGATGGCTCCCGCTGCCCTGGCTCGTCCTCTTCTTCGTGGACCACTCCCCGCGGGAGGCCGGCAACCTGGTCTTCGCCTGCCTGCTGGCCCTGTCCGCGTATGCCGCCCACTGGGTGCGTACGCGCGTTCTACCCACGCCCGATGCCCGTACCCCGGGGGCGGACGAGGCCGAGCGGCGGGCGCGACAGGCGTGTGTGCCCGCCGGGACCACCGCCGTCGCGGGCGCCGGTGTCGGTGTGGCCGTCGGCCTCGGGCTGGCGGCACTGGTCGGCCTGGCGCTGGACGGCCCGGAAGCCGTGGCCGACGAAGAGCTGCGGGACCAACTGGCCGGAGCCGCCACCGACGGCACCGGCTCGGTCTTCGGTGACCTCTTCAGCGGTGGCTGGAGCAGCAGCGGCGGCTGGAGCGGCGGAGGAGGCAGCAGCGGCTGGAGCTGTGGGAGCTCCGGCGACAGCGGCTCGAGTGACAGCAGCGGCTGTTCCAGCGGCAGCAGTTGTGGCAGCAGCTGCGGCAGTAGCTGTGGCAGCAGTTGCGGGGGCGGCGGCGACTGAGCGGGCTCGGCGAAGTCCGATGCGGTTCGGTGGCGCCCCAAAGGGGCGCGGGGCAGTGTTGCATCGTGCGGCTCCGCCGCGTGGGCGCGACCGGCCACGACGCACCCGCAGATGACACACCGGACTCCCAGCGGAGCGTCAGCGCTTCAGCCGGCCCCGTACCGCCTTGATCAACTGCACCCGCTCGACCCGCAGGGTCAGCGCGTCGCGATCGCGTCCCGGCAGCGGCTTGGCGTACCACGGCATGCCGAGCCGCTGCCAGCGCGCGGGGCCGAGCGACGGCTGCGGCGGTACGGGTACGGACCACTCCGCGTCCGTACCCGCCACCGCGAGGCGGAGCCCGAGCCGCCACTCGCCCGCCGTGGTGCACGGCATCAGCGCGGTGAACCTGCCGCCGGTCGGGGACACCTCCACCACCACGGTCCTCTCCGCGCCGTCCGGCCCCTCGGCGCGGAGCGTCAGCGCGTCCTTCGGCCAGTCCGCGAGGGTGCAGCGGCCGCTGACGGCGAGGGTGGCGGGCGTGTCGGGGGACCAGACCGCGCCCGTCACGCGCAGCCGCGGCCGCACCCGGGGGCGGGTCTCGCCGACGTCCAGGGTGAGGTTGCCGTACGGCTTGGTGGTGTACAGCGCGACCGCCGTCCCCTGCGCGGTGACCAGCACGGTCGTCGCGTCGGTCACCGACTCCGCGCGGCTGCTGCCGAGGCGGGCCTCCTTGGTGACGCCCTGGGCGCCCACCGCCAGCGAGATGTCCCAGAGCCCGGCCGACAGCGGCGCGAGGTCGACCGTGACGTCGAAGCCCGCCGCTCCGTAGTCGTGGCGGCCGCCGTCCTCGTCGGCTCCCAGGCCCGGGGTGGGGACGTGGTGGACCGGGAGGCGGCGCTCCTCGCCCGAGCCGCGCCTGCGGAGGACGAGCTCGGTCGACACGCCGGTCGTCGCGACGCGGTGGATGTAGGCGTGGCCCGCGAGGCGGAGCCCGGTGGCGTTGATCTCCGCGGACTCGACGCGGTGCCGGACACGGAGCTCGGCGGTGATGTCGTAGCAGTCGTCGGGGATGCCGAGCGTGGAGTCGCGGAAGTAGGGGTAGAGGGCGTGGACGCGCCCGTTCTCGACCAGGAGGTCCGGGCCCTCGGCCGCCGTGGCGGCCAGGGTGGTGATGCCGTAGCTGGCGGCGCCCCGGTCGAGCTCCCAGTGGACGAGGGTGAGGAGCTCGTCGAGGAGCGCGTGGCGGACGAGGTGGCAGCGGAGCCGGATCACGGCGGGCAGCCGGGCGGCCAGGCCCTCGGTCCAGTACGGGGTGACGAGGTCGGCCAGCTCGCGCAGGAGCTTGTCCTGGACGTCGCGCTGCGGCTCCCGGCACAGCTGGAGGACCGCGTCGCGGAGCTCGACGGCGTAGTGCCGGTGCATCAGGGCGTCGCGGTCGGGGCCGTCCGGGACACGTTCCGCGACCAGCTCGGTCATGGTCCGGAACAGGTCCATCCGCATCCGCGTGCCGTGTTCCTGCGCGGTGATGTTGTTGCCGTCCTCGCGCGCGACCCAGTAGAGGCAGTCGTGGTCGGCGACCACGGATATCGCGGCGGCCTCGAGGTAGGCGGTGGCGACGAACGGCTGGTCCTCGCCGATCGACAGCCCCGTGTCGAAGCGGAGCCGGAGGCGGTCGATCAGCTCGCGGCGGAACAGCTTCATCGGGTTGAGCGTCCAGTAGACGCGGGAGGCGAAGACGTCGGTCCGGGGCTGGTTGCGCCGGAACATCGACTGCGGCGCGCGACGCCCGCCCTCGCCCACGATCCGGCCGAGCACCACGTCCGAGCCGTTCTCGTCGGCCGACGCGACCATGCGCTCCAGGGCCTCCGGGCCGAGGTGGTCGTCCGCGTCGAGGAAGAAGACGTACCGTCCGGTGGCACGGTCGAGGCCCAGATTCCGTGGGCCCGCGGGCCCACCGGAGTTCGGCTGATGGACCACCCGCATCAGCGGCGCGTCCTCCGCCAGGCGGTCGAGCTCCTCCGCCGTCCCGTCCGTGGAGCCGTCGTCGACCGCGATCAGCTCGATCCGGTCCGCGCCCAGGGTCTGGCCGAGGACGGATGTGACACTGCGGGTCACGTACGGCATGGCGTTGTACGCGGCGATGATGACCGTGACATCCGGTCCAGACATGGCGAGGGGCTCCGTTCCCGCAGTTCAGAGTGTGATTTAAGGGTATAGGAATGGCCCGAACCGGTGTTCTGGAACGGCGGCCCGGCCCGGTGGCCACGGACCCTGGCCCGGTGGCCGGCGACGGACGCGGCATCTGGCCGGATCCCGTCCTTGCCGGAATTCATGGGGCGCGGGAGAGTGGGCCGCGCTCGCTCTGCCGGGCAAACGGTGACGGTGACGACGGCCCCACTGCGGTTTCCACGAGATCCTCCCCGAAACGATCGAGTCCGAGATCGTCTCGCGGAGGCGCACGCGCACGCTCACGTTCACGAATCCACAAAGGAAGTGGTCGCCATGGGCAGACGTGTGTTCCGGTCCTGCCGAAGATCTTTCACCGTATTGCTGGGAATGGTATTGAGCGCCTTCCTGGTCAATACGGCACCCGCGTCGGCCGTGAAGGGTCCGACGGTGGGGAACGAGGAGTTCAAAGCGTTCAACATGTGGTTCGACGTCACCGCCCTGTCCAACACCAATGAGTGCATTCCCTCATGGGTCACGGCGCGCTACCGGGACCCCGTCTCCGGCAGCGACACGTGGACCAGGCTCATCCGGACCAACAACAACGGATGCGAGACCGACCAGGAGCATCTGCAGAAGTTCGGCGACTTCCAGAACACCTGGAGCAGCGTCAACCTGCTCGGCGGCCCGAAGCCGGGGCAGCACCTGTTCTGGAAGGACCTCACGAGCCTGACGCTGACCGTGACCACTCCGAACACCCCGCCGGGGCGGCAGAAGTGCGTGAGCGTCAACAAATTCGGCATCTGGGCGCTGGACACGAACAACTACTGGCACGAGCTGGTCAATGAGCAGTTCGAGTGGATATTCTGCGACGGCCACAACGACGTTGAATTGTTCGTCAAGCACTGACGTCCGCAAGTACTGACGTCCGGCCGTGGAGAGGCAACGGTTCGAGGGCCCCCCGGGGGGGGCGCCCTCGAACCTGCGGCGGGGGAGTGACCTTCATGAGGGCCTGGGACGTGCCCCTTCTCGACCCGGAAATCGGCGCGGCGCTGGCGGCCCTGGGGGACGGGGCGAGGGAACCGCTGACCCCGGAGAACCTGGCGGCCCGGCAGGAGCGGGACGCCGCGACCCGGCCCCGGCCGACGGTCCGGGATCTCCGGGCCGACGGCCGCTTCGAGGTGGACGAGCTGAGCGTGCCGGGAGCGCCGGGCGACCCGGACGTCACACTGGTGAGCGCCCGGCCCGCAGGGATCGCCGGGCCCCTGCCGCTGCTGTACTACATGCACGGCGGCGGAATGATCACGGGCAACGCGTGGTCCGTACTGCCGCGGCTGCTGCGTGAATGGGCGCTGCCGCTGGGGCTGGCCGTCATATCGGTGGAGTACCGGCTCGCACCGCGGACGCGGTATCCCGGGCCGGTGGAGGACTGCTACGCCGGATTCGTCTGGGCGGCCGAACACGCGGCCCGGCTGGGCGTCGACGCCGACCGCATCGCCATCGGGGGCAAGAGCGCCGGTGGCGGACTCGCCGCGGCACTCGCCCTGCTCACCCGCGACCGCGGCGGGCCCGCGCCGGTCGGGCAACTCCTCATGTGCCCGATGCTCGACGACCGCGGCACCACCTTCTCCAGCCACCAGATGGCCGGTGTCGACACCTGGGACCGGACCTCCGGCACCACCGCGTGGCAGGCGCTGCTGGGCGACCGGTACGGTGCCGCGGACCTGCCGCCCTACGCGGCCCCCGCCCGCGCCACGGACCTCTCCGGGCTGCCCCCGGCCTACATCGACGTCGGGTCGGCCGAGACCCTCAGGGACGAGGACGTGGCCTACGCCGACGCGATCTGGCGCTCCGGCGGCCAGGCGGAACTGCACGTATGGCCCGGAGCCTGCCACGGCTTCGACACCTTCGCACCAGAGGCGGCCCTCAGCCGGGAAGCCCGCGACACCCGCACCCGCTGGCTCCGGCGCATCCTCGCCCGGACCGCCTATGCGGCGCCGGGGCCGTCGAGCAGCCGCTGAAGCACGGCGGCCTCCGCGCGGAGGCGCGCGGCACGGCCGGCGTGTGCGGGCGCGGTCAATTGCGCTGCGGCATCGAGCCGTTCGGTGATCTCGGCGTGCACGATGTCCACCACGTCGCGCTCGCTCAGCTCACTCCGTACCGCCTCGGTGGTGCCCGCCCCGACCGGCGAGTGTTCGAGGGCCACGCCGCGCAGCCCGGCTTCGCCCACGGGCACCGCCTCGGCGTTGTCCAGCGCGGCGAGTGTCGCGCGCAGCGTGCTCACCGAGACCTTGTCGCGGGCACGCATCGCTTCCGGCAGGGCCTGACGCATCCGAAGACGTAGAGACATGCCGGTGATCCTAACTCGGGCTGTTTCCCTGCCTATACGAGCCCACTACGAGCCCACGGCCCGGATCGATTGTCCCAACGGGTGGTCAGAACATACGCGGCTGCCCGCTGGAAGCGCTGAGTCCGCCGTCGACGGGAATGTGCGCCGTTGACGAAGCGGGCGTCGTGACCGGCCAGGAAGGTGATGACGTCGGCGACTTCGTCCGGTTCGGCGGGGCGCCGCATGGGAATGCGCTGACGGAAAGCGGCGAGTTTTTCCCGGTGTTGTAGGCGGCCAGACCCCAGTCCGCCCCGAGCCCGGACACCGAGCCGACATTGACGATGCAGCCACCGGCGCGGCGGAGATGGGGCAGTGCGGCCTTCGAGGCGAAGAAGGCGCCGTCGACGTCGACGCCCATGATCTGGCGCCACGTGGCGGTGTCGGTGTGCTCGACGGTACCGGCCACGCCGAAGGCCGCGTTGTTGACCAGCGCGTCCAGCCGCCTGTACTCCTCGGGCACACCCGCGATCGGCGCGGTGGAGGGTTCGTCCGCCGTATTCGACGAACTGGCCGTGGCCTGCCCCGACTTCGCGACCGGCTTCGACTCACCACACGGATCGCGGCAGAACCATAGACACCCTATATAGGTGGGTGATACACCGGGAGTATGGAGGGAACGCCCGAAGGGCGGCGCCACGAGGCGGCGGTGGCACTGATCGATGTGGTCGTCGTGATGCTGAGGCACCTCTCGGCACGGGAGGGCATGAGCCTGACCACCGTCTCGACGCTGGGGAGGCTGGAGCGGGAAGGCCCGGTCCGGCTGACCCTGCTGGCCACGGCGGAAGGCATCGCCCAGCCCTCGATGTCACAGCTCGTGCAGCGGCTGGAACGCCAGGGCCTCGCCACGCGGCTGCGCCATCCCGAGGACGGGCGGGTCTGTCTGGTCGCCATCACGGACGCCGGACGGGAGTTGCTGGCCGAGCGCCACCGGGCGGCGGAGGCCCGGATCGCCGACCTGCTGGGCACGCTGCCCGCCGAGAACCTGCGCGCGCTGGACGAGGCCCTGCGCACGGCCCTGCCCATCGTCCGGCAGGTGGCCCGGGCCGCCACCGCGCGGCCTCGCGGCAGGCCGGTGCCCTGACCCGCGCCGTGCTCGTCGGCGCGTCCCCTCCTGCGGGCCGGACCCGGCCGGCCGCGCCTCCGGCGCGAGCCGCGTCCCGGATCCGGCCTGCCCGACACGGCAATGGACCTGCGAAAGGGGCGGAGAACCATGAGCACCACCGCGGAACCCGGCACCCACGCGTTGTTCACCGAGACACCCGGTTACCCCATGACCCGGGCGACCGGCTGTCCGTTCGACCCACCGCCGACCCTGCGCGCCCTGCAGGCCGCGGCCCCGGTCACCCGGGTGCGCCTCTGGGACGGCAGCACCCCCTGGCTGGTCACCCGCTACGAGGACGTGCGGGCGCTGTCGGCCGATCCGCGGATCAGCGCGGACGCCACCCTCCCGCACTACCCGCACCCGGGCGCGGCCCAGAAGGAGACCCGGCCGCTGATACGCAGCTTCCTCACCATGGACGACCCGGACCACGCCCGGCTGCGCCGGATGGTCACCTCCGCGTTCTCCATCAAACGGGTGGAGGCACTGCGACCGGTGGTCCAGAAGATCGTCGACGGCCTGATCGACGCCATGCTCGACGGCCCGAAGCCGGTGGACCTGGTCCAGGCGTTCGCGCTGCCGGTACCGTCGCTCGTCATCTGCGAACTGCTGGGCGTCCCGTACGCCGACCACGGCTCCTTCCAGTCCGACAGCCAGGTCCTGGTCAAGCGCTCCACGACGACGGACCAGGCCCGGGAGGCCACGGAGCGGCTGATCGGCTACCTGGAGCGGCTGATCGACGACAAGCTCGCCCGCCCGGCGGACGACCTGCTCTCCACGCTGGCCGGGCGGATCCGCGCCGGTGAGCTGTCCCGGCGGGAAGCGGCCAGCATGGGCGTGCTGCTGCTGATCGCCGGGCACGAGACGACGGCGAACATGATCGCGCTCGGCACCCTGGCCCTGCTGCAGCACCCCGACCAGCTGGCCAGGCTGCGCGAGAGCGACGACCCGAAGCTGATCGCCTCGGCGGTCGAGGAGCTCCTGCGCTACCTGACGATCGTGCACAACGGGCGGCGCCGGGTGGCTCTGGAGGACATCGGGATCGACGGGGTGACCATCCGCGCGGGCGAAGGCGTCGTCCTCGCCGGGGACATCGGCAACCGCGACCCGGCCGCCTTCTCCGAACCCGACCGGCTGGACGTGGACCGCAACCCCCGCCACCACATGGCCTTCGGCTTCGGCGTCCACCAGTGCCTCGGCCAGCCCCTGGCCCGGCTGGAACTGCAGGTCGTCTACAGCACCCTCTACCGCCGTATCCCCGCCCTGAAGGCGGCGGCCGGCCTCGACGGGATCCCGTTCAAGCACGACGGACTCATCTACGGCGTCTACGAGCTGCCCGTCACCTGGTGACCGCGGCCGGTCGCACGGTGAGACCAGCGAGAGAGAAGGTTCCGATGAAGGTGTTCATCGACCAGGACAGGTGCGTCGGCGCCGGCCAGTGCGTGCTGAGCGCGCCCGAGGTGTTCGACCAGCGCGAGGAGGACGGCATCGTCGTCCTCCTCGCCGAGACCCCGTCCGAGGGGCTCGCGGACGACGTACGGCAGGCCGCGACCCTCTGCCCGGCCCAGGCGATCTGGCTGGAAGAGCAGGCGACGGAGTGAGGCGCATCGTCACCGGCCGTTCCCGAAGGGTCAGCCCGTGAACAACTGACGCGTTTTCAGCACCAGTTCGTACACGCCGTAGGCGAAGGGAGCGCCCACCCACAGCCAGCTGAACACCAGCAGCGCCCTGCGCCGTCCCCCGCTCACGGCGCCACCCCCTCCTCCCGGACCGCCTCCGGACGACCGCCCTCGCCCGGAGGCTCGTGGTACCGAGGATGTACGGGCCGGACGAACTCGCCCACCACGAAACCCACCACCAGCAGACCCAGCATGGTGAAGAACGACGGCGTGTACAGATCGGCTCCCGTACGGCCCGCCGAGCCGCGCGCGTCGGCCAGGGCGTTGACGATCAGCGGGCCGAGGATCCCGGCGGTGGACCACGCCGTGAGCAGACGGCCGTGGATCGCCCCGACCTGGTACGTGCCGAACAGGTCCTTCAGATAGGCGGGGAGAGTGGCGAAGCCCCCGCCGTAGAAGGAGAGGATGACCGCGGCACAGACGAGGAAGACCGGTTTGGAGGAGCCGCCGACGAGAGCGAGGAGGAGGTACGTCCCCGCGCCCGCGCCGAGGTAGAGCCGGTAGATGTTCTTGCGGCCCGTCAGGTCCGAGGCGGCGGACCACGCCAGGCGGCCCAGCATGTTGGCCAGCGACAGCAGGCCGACGAAGCCCGCCGCCGCGGCCGGGGTGACGGCGAACAGGGAGGTGACCATCGGCGCGGCCTTCTCCAGGATCCCGATGCCCGCCGTGACGTTCGCGCACAGCATCACCCACAGGCACCAGAACTGCGGGGTGCGCAGCGCGTTGCGGGCCGAGACGCGCACCGCCGGGAGCCGCGGGGCGGCGACGGTTCCCGCCCGCCCCGGTGGCACGCGCACCAGCAGGACGCCGAGCGTCATGAAGAGCCCGTAGGCGACACCCATCACCGCGAAGGTCCGCGCGATGCCCGGGGCGGACGTGCCGAAGACGGACAGCAGATGGGCGGACCACGGCGAGGCGATGAGCGCGCCCCCGCCGAACCCCATGATGGCGATGCCGGTGGCTGTGCCCGGCCGGTCGGGGAACCAGGACAACAGCGTGGAGACCGGCGAGATGTAGCCGATGCCGAGGCCGATCCCGCCGATCGCACCGTAGCCGAGGACCACGAGCCAGTACTGGCGGAGTTCCGCCCCGAGCGCGGCCACCAGGAAGCCCGAGGAGAAGCAGACGGCCGCCACGGTCATCGCCCACCTCGGACCGCGGCGTTCCACCAGCGTCCCGCCGAAGGCCGCCGACAGCCCGAGCATCACGATGGCCACTTGGAACGGCAGCGCCGAGGCCGTGCCCGAGAGGTGGAGCGAGGACTCCAGCGGCGGTTTGAAGACGCTCCAGGCATACGCCTGGCCGATGGCCAGATGGATGGACAACGCGGCGGGCGGGACAAGCCAGCGACTCCACCCCGGCGGCGCGACGATGCGGCTCGGCGCGAACATGGCCGGACGCTACCCGCGCCCGCGGGAACGCACACCCGGGCCGGGGCACCGGGCGGCCGTGCCGGATGCCCGGCCCGGGTGGCAGCCGGTCAGGCGCGGCCGGAGCCTCGGGCCGCGGGCGGGTGAGGGCTCGGAACGGCGATGACGGGACAGTGCGCGTGGTGCAGCACGCCCTGGCTGACCGAGCCGAGCAGCATGCCCGTGAAGCCGCCGTGCCCCCGCGTCCCGACCACCAGGCCCAGCGCCCGGGCGGACGCCTCGGCAAGCTCCTCCACGGGATGGCCCACGACCACTTCCTGGCGCAGCTCGACCTCGGGGTAGGCCGCGCCGCGCCCGGCCACGGTCTCGGCGAGCAGGCGCCGGCACTCCTGCACCGTCGCGCGCGTGTCCAGCGGGCCGTACGGCCCGCCCGGCTGCAGCACGTACACCGCCCGCAATGCCGCGCCGTGCAGGGCGGCCTCCTGGAAGGCGGCATCCACGGCGGCCGCCGAGTGCGCGCTGCCGTCGACCCCCACGACGAAGTGCGAGTGCCGGGTGATGTGCTCCGGCTCGGGCACCACGACCACCGGGCAACGGGCGTGCGCCATCAGGGGCAGGGCGACGGAGGCGGGGCTGAACACCTCCTTCACCCGGCCCAGGTGCCGGAAGCCCAGCACCACGGCCGTGGCGCCGTGGGAGTGCTCGCGCAGCACCCAGGCCGGGGTGCCCTCGGCCAGCAGCCCCGAGATCTCCACCCCCGGCTGCCGTTCCTCCGCGAAGTCCACGGCCTCGCGGAGCACCTGTTCACCGGCCTCGTGCAGCGCCTGGTTCCACTCCTCCCAGGACGGCCGCACCTCCCTCTTCCGGTACCCGCCGGTCGGCACGCCCTCGGCGTGGACCAGGCGCAGGGGCACACGGCGCCGGGCGGCCTCGTCCGCGGCCCAGGCGACCGCCATGCGGTGGGACGGGTCGGGGTCGACGCCGACCACGACCGCCCGGTGCTCCTCCGGTGGGGACATCACCATCTCCTGGTCGACTCGTGCGTGCCTCGGCCCGCCCTGCCGGACGCTCCGTCACGACGAGTGATCGACTGCAAGTCTCGAAGGCACGGGGACCCGGCGCAAGCCGGGAGCCGCGAAGGGCTGACCGGCCGCCAGCTGTGCCTCGACGAGGTCCGCCGCCCGCGCCGTCCCGTCGTCGCGGCGGAGTTCCGCGCCGACGGCCGCGAGCCGGGCCGCCGTGCCCGGGTCGTCGACGAGGGCGAGCAGGGTCTCCCGCAGGACCTCGGCCGTGGCCTCCCCGGTGTCGACGCGGCGCCCCGCGCCCAGCCGGACGATCGCGTCCGCGTTGGCGAACTGGTCCGCGGCCTGCGGCACGGCGATCATCGGCACGCCGTGATACAGCCCCTCGACGGTGCCGCCCATCCCCGCATGGGTGAGGAAGGCGTCGCAGTGCTCCAGTACGGCCCGCTGGGGGACCCAGCGGCGCACTTCGACGTTGCCGGGGACCGTGCCGAGCGCCCTGCGCGGCAGCCGGTCGCCGATCTGCAGCACCACGTGCCAGCCGGGGAGACCGCCGAAGGCGGCCAGGCACTGCCGGTAGAAGTCCGGGCGGTCGGTGAACAACGAACCGAGCGAGATCAGCAGCACCCGCTCCGCACCCTCCGGCCTCGTCCACGTCCCTTTCCCCACGGGGTGGTCCAGGCACGGGCCGACGAAGGTGTAGCGCCGGGGATCGACCTCCCGCGCCCGCGGCTGGAGGTACGGCGGCAGCGGCACGACGCAGCGGTCCGGCCGGAGCGTGAACGCGACGGGATCGGTGCCGGCGAAGCCCTGCCCGGCCAGCCACGCCGCGTACCGCCGGAAGTGCGCCGCGCCGCGCGGGTCGCGGCGCAGCCGGGCGAGCGGACCCTGCTGTTCGTACCCCTCCCACACGACGAAGGTCGACGAGATCTGCACGATCGGCACGTTCCAGGCCCGGGCGAGCACCCGCGCGGCGACTCCGGCCTGGTCGTAGAGGAACAGGTCGGGCCGGTCCCGTTCGTAGGCCGTACGCAGCTGGGGCAGCATCGTCATGGCCTCGGTCAGGAAGAGGTCCAGCTGCTCCACCGGATCGTCCGGCCAGGCGGAGCCCGTGACGGAGGGCAACGACGAGGCGTAGGGCACCAGCCGGGCACCCGTCGCGGCGATCACCTCCGCGCAGCGCGGGTCGTTGGCATAGCTGACCCGGTGGCCGCGCGCGACGAGTTCCCTGATGATGCCGAGGCTCGGGTGGACGTGCCCGGGTGCCGGGACGCCGACCATCGCGATGTGGGCCCGCCCGGGCCGGGGCGCGGTCACAGATCCGTCCGCAGCAGGCTGTAGCCGATCAGGTTGCGGCGCTCGCCCCCGCGCAGCTGTGCCCCGCGGATGACGCCCTCCCGGTGGAAGCCCGCCCGTTCCGCCGTCCGCCGCGCGGCCGCGTTGGCGACATCGGTCATTGCCTCCACCCGGAACACGTCGGTGGTGGCGAACAGATGCTCGGCGAGCAGCCGGAAGGCGGTGGGGCCGACGCCGCGTCCGCGCGCGGCGGGCAGCAGGACCAGGCCCGTGTTCCAGGCCAGGCACGGCACGGTGGGGCCGTGGCTGACCGCGTGCCAGCCGACCGCGCCGAGCATGTCCCCGGTGGTGTCGTCGAGGATCGAGGCGTTCCCCCCGGGGGCGCTGATGGGCAGCGGCGCGGCGGTGGTGCCCGCGTCCACGTCGAACGCGCCGTCGTGGTGGGCCTTGAGGATCTCCTTGTCCGCGGCGACCGGCTCGGCGAGCACGATGCCGTTCCGCCGGGCCAGCACGGTCCGCCCGGGGAGGGTGCCGGTCATCGCGCCTCCCCCCAGGCCACCGGAAGTGCCTCCACGGCCCGCACCAGCGTGCTGGGCTGCCAGGTCACCTGCTCCGGAGGGACGGCGAGCCGGATGTCCGGGAAGCGGCACAGCAGTTCACGAAAGGCGATCTCCCCCTCCAGCCGTGCCAGCGGAGCGCCGAGACAGCGGTGGATGCCGTGGCCGAAGGCGAGATGGCCGCTCGCGTCGCGTGCCAGGTCCAGCCGGTCGGGGGCGGGGAAGCGTGCGGGGTCGCGGTTGGCCGCGGAGAGCGAGACGAGCACGAACTCGCCCGCCGGGACGGCCGTTCCGGCGATGTCGACCGGCGCGGTGGTGTAGCGGTAGCTGGCCAGGTTGGCCGGGCCCTCGAAGCGGAGGAACTCCTCGACCGCGTCGGGTATGCGCGACGGGTCCTCCCGCAGGGCCGCGTGCTGGGCCGGATCGGTCAGCAGGGCGAACATGCCGTTGCCGATCAGGTTCACCGTGGTCTCGAAACCGGCGAGCAGCAGCAGGAAGGCGGTGGAGACCAGCTCCTCCTCGTCGAGCTCCTGCTCGCCCTCGGCCTCCACCAGGGCGGTCAGCAGATCCTCACCCGGCGCGGCCCGCTTGGCGGCCACCAGCGCCGTGAGGTAGTCCGCCATCGCGGCGGCCGCCCGGCGCGCCTGTTCGCGGTCGCCCGCGGACTGGTCGAGCAGCGTGCGGGCCCACGCCTGGAAGTCGCCGTGGTCCCGCTCCGGCACGCCCAGCAGCTCACCGATCACGGTGATCGACAGCGGATACGCGTAGGCCTCCAGCAGGTTCGCCTCCCGCCGCGGGGCCATGTCCGTGAGCAGTCGGCGCGCGACCTCCTCGACGCGCGGCCGCAGGGCCGCGACGCGGCGCGCGGTGAACGCCCGGGCGACCGGGCGGCGCAGCCGGGTGTGGTCCGGCGGGTCGCTGCCGAGCATGTTCACGGCCAGCGAGGGCCCGGAGCCCCGGCGCTTGACGGGCTGGTCCATGTGCCGGTCGAACAGCTCGCGGGTATGGCGCATGTCCTTGCTCAGCCGGGGGTCGGCGAGCGCGGCGCGGGCCGCCGCGTGGCCGGTGACGACCCAGACCTTGAGCCCGGTCGGCAGCCGCACCTCGTGCACGGGACCGTCCTCGCGCAACGCCGCGTTGCACGGGTGCGGGTCGCGCAGATAGCCGGGGCCGAGAGCCGCGGGCGGGGCACTGTCGTTCATGGTCACTCACATCTCATGCTCGTGTCGGTCGGTCGTGGCCGGGGTGGACCCGCCGGAGGTCGAGCCCGGCCCCCGGGAGCAGCACCTTGACGACCGCGAACTCGTCGTCCGTGCTCAGATCCACCAGCAGCGGCTCATGGCCCGTCACCGCGGCGGCCCGGGCGCACAGCCAGGCCAACTCGCGCTCCACGTCGTCGAAGGACTCGTCGGCCTCTGCGCCCAGCGGGGACAACACCTCCGGCGCCTTCGGGGGTGCGCTGCCGATGTCACGCACCCGCTCGTACAGCGGACCGATGTCGTCCCGGGTCCCGGCGATCGCGGTGAGTCTGCTCTGCGCCGCCTCGGTCAGCGCGCGGGACAGCGCGACGGAGGTGGAGCTGTGGGCGCCGGCGCCCAGGCAGGTGAGGGGGAGGTCCTGACTCCAGATCTGTACGGTGAAGCAGGGGACGCCGAAACGGCTCGGCAGCCGGACGATCTCCAGTACGGCGTCCGCCGACAGCACCCGCTCGATCAGCTCGCGGCAGGCCTCGTCCTCGACGCTCCCGGGGTCGACGTACGACTGCCCGGGGGGTGTCCCGGTCAGCGCGTCCCGCTCGACGATCTCGTACAGCCCGTGCAGGGCCGCCTCCGCCACCGAGTTGCCGGAGGCCAGGCCGTTGGTGTTCGTCCGGAACCCCGGTGGCCGCCAGCGCCGGTCGTCGACGGACGTGAAGCACACCGCGTCCCGCGGCACCACCGTCGCACCCCCGCCGACCAGGCCCCGGGCGGCGATCCAGTCCAGCGGCGTGGCCGCGCCGACCAGGCTGCCGGGCATGGTGTCGAGGTCCCGCAGCCGGTAGGGGAGCGGGAGCGAGCCGGCGGGGACGCCGCGGTGGGCGAGCGCCGGACGGCTCCGCTCGGCGTGCCACAGCTCGATGCCCTCCATCGCGGCGGAGACCTTGGAGAGGGTCCGGGTGCGGCCCTTGCCCTGGGAGACGCTGACCGTGGCCGCCATCGGCCGTATCGCCATCGCGACCGGGATGCCGATCGAGTCCAGCCCGGTGACGTCCGCGACCCTGGTGATGCCGAAGCGGGCGAGCTTGGGCTCGATGATGCTCCACGTCTCCCGTGGATGCCGGACCCGGTGCGTCCCGTTGGTGAACGCCTTGGCCGTGCCGGGCACGTCGGCTGTATCGGTCATGCCGGCCGTGTCGGTCGTGTGTCCGGTCATGGCCGGTTCACCCCTGCCCGTGCCGACGCCGCTTCCGCCGCCCGGAACCTGCTCCTGAGGAAGTGCGGCCGCAGGGCGGACAGCGCCTCGCCGACGGACGCGAAGCCCCGGTCCCGCGCCGCGGCGAGCAGGGAAGGAGCGTCCTGGGCGGGCACACCCCACAGCACGCCCAGGTGCGCCGTCAGCGGCGCGGAGCCGAGCCGCGTCGTGCTCCACCCGGTACGCCAGGTGGCCACCTCGTCGTTGATCGCGGAGGACTCCGCGACCGCGCGCCGGGCCTCGGGATCGTCGGCCAGGTCCGGCATCGCGCGCACCAGGTCCCACACGCCCCGCGGCGGCCGGTAGGAGCGGACGAGGACACGGACGAGGGACTCGTCGGGCGCCTCGTCGAACTCCCGGATCTCGCGCGGGGTCAGCCAGGCACTCTTCTGCGCCGCGGTGAGCGACCGCGCCGTCAGCCCGTGGCCCGCCGCCACCTCCAGGGCACGGCTACGGGAGGGGCGGCCGTCCCCGGCGATCGCGGCGAGGACGACAGCACGCCATCGCCCGGGGAACGCGGGGTGGTGGACCTGCAGATAGCGCAGGACGGCGGCGCGGCTCACCGGCCGGTTCTCCACCGTCCCGCCGGTGAACTCCGCCTCCCACGCGTAGCACGCCCGGTTGCGCCAGGACCCCGCGGCCCACCCGCTCCCGGCCGTGGTGGCGAGGCCCGCCAGGTTCCCCAGCGTCGCCTGCGCGTCCGCGGCCTTGACGTCGGCGTGTTCGGGGTGCGCGGCCAGGAACGACCGTATGTTCCGGAACGACTCGGCAGTCAGGCGGCTGTCGCCCTCCGCGCACCGCTCGACGGCCCGCCAGCTGCGGGACTGATAGGGCAGGGCACGGGCCAGGTCGACGCACGCGGCCGCCTCCCCGGCGTCTATCGCCCCGGCGCGTCCGGCCGCGGCCACCGCGTGGCGGATGTTGACCAGCGGTTCGCTGAACGGACGGTACTCGGGTGCCTCGCCATGGGCCAGCGCCACCTCGTCGTCGGCGTCGAGCACCCCGTCCCGGTACATCGCGAAGACGACGCCGGACCCGGCCATGCCGAAGGGGTGCAGCTCGGCGGCGCGCAGCGCGCCCATGCTGGAGCAGCCGACCACCCGCGCGCCCGCCGCCAGCGAGCCGAGGATCTCCTTGTGCCGTACGGCACCCGTCTGGTGGTAGTACCCGTCGATGATGACCACGACGTCCCCGGGCCCGGCTGCCAGGCGCGGCAGATCACCGTGGGCGACAGGAGGGTGGACGACCGCCTCGGGCACGATCGCCCGGACGGCGTCGGCCGGAAGGGTCGGCCCGGCGAAAACATGAATGGACAAGAAACCTCCACCGCAGGGGGCCAGGGGAACCGCAGGGCGGCCG
>NZ_JAINFC010000131.1 GCF_020740835.1 Streptomyces sp. UNOC14_S4 | reverse complement strand
CCCCGGGGCCCGTGCCCGGGATCCACAGGCCGCCCAGCACCACGCCCCCGCTGTCGTCCACGAGCGCGTCCAGCTCCCGCTCGGCGCCGTCCAGCACCGCCCGCGCCGCCGCGACCGTGCCCAGCGGCACCCCCAGCGCGCGGGCCAGCGAGACCTGGGGCAGGGTGCCGACCGGGATCAGGGAGAGCGGCACGTGCGGCAGGTCACGCCACTGGTGGAGAAGACGGACGACCCTCAGCATGGCCCGGTCGTCACCGATGACGACGGGCCTTCTGCGGCCCCTGCGGGCCAGCGCGCGCTCGACGTCCTGCGGGGCTTCCGCGAGGCATATTTTGGCCATCGCGCCGCCGCAGAGGACGTCCCTGGCGATCCTCACGGACTCGCCGTCCACACGGCGGGCGGCCGGGTCGATGACCACGAGCAGTGGCTGCCCGGTGGAGTCTGGAGCCGACACCTCGGTCCTTCCTCAGGTAATCTCTCGGTGCAAGAGCCCCTGTCGTTGTTGCGCCAGGGGCTTCGTCTATCCGGGGCACCGGTTCGACGGCTCTCGCGGTGGTACAAGCCCTGAGCAAGCGGGGTGGGACCACCACGCACGTTGGACATGCCCCGCCCGGAAGGGGTGTACGCCTGTGCCCGCACTTGTGCTGCTCGGTGCTCAGTGGGGTGACGAGGGCAAGGGAAAGGCCACCGACCTCCTCGGTGGATCCGTTGACTATGTGGTGCGCTACCAAGGTGGCAACAACGCCGGCCACACGGTCGTCGTCGGCGACCAGAAATACGCGCTGCATCTCCTCCCCTCCGGCATCCTCTCCCCGGGGTGCACCCCGGTGATCGGTAACGGCGTGGTCGTCGACCCGGCGGTCCTGCTCTCCGAGCTGAGCGGGCTGAACGAGCGCGGCGTCGACACGTCCAAGCTGCTGGTCAGCGGTAACGCGCACCTGATCACGCCGTACCACACCACGGTCGACAAGGTGACGGAACGCTTCCTCGGCAAGCGGAAGATCGGCACCACCGGCCGCGGTATCGGCCCGACCTACGCGGACAAGATCAACCGCGTGGGCATCCGGGTCCAGGACCTCTACGACGAGTCGATCCTGGAGCAGAAGGTCGAGGCCGCTCTCGACTTCAAGAACCAGATCCTCGCCAAGCTCTACAACCGGCGCGCGATCGAGTCCGGCCGCATCGTCGAGGAGCTGCTGGGCTACGCGGAGCAGATCAAGCCGTTCGTGGCCGACACGACGCTGGTCCTCAACAACGCCATCGACGAGGGCAAGGTCGTCCTCTTCGAGGGCGGCCAGGGCACGCTGCTCGACGTCGACCACGGCACGTACCCCTTCGTCACCTCCTCGAACCCGACCGCGGGCGGCGCCTGCACGGGCGCGGGCGTGGGCCCGACGAAGATCAACCGCGTGATCGGCATCCTCAAGGCGTACACCACCCGCGTCGGCGCCGGCCCGTTCCCGACGGAGCTGTTCGACAAGGACGGCGAGGCGCTGCGCACCATCGGTGGCGAGCGCGGTGTGACCACCGGCCGCGACCGCCGCTGCGGCTGGTTCGACGCGGTCATCGCCCGCTACGCGACCCGCGTCAACGGCCTGACGGACTTCTTCCTCACCAAGCTCGACGTGCTCACCGGCTGGGAGCAGATCCCGGTCTGCGTCGCGTACGAGATCGACGGCAAGCGCGTCGAGGAGCTGCCCTACAGCCAGACCGACTTCCACCACGCGAAGCCGATCTACGAGATGCTGCCGGGCTGGACCGAGGACATCAGCAAGGCCAAGACCTTCGCCGAGCTGCCGAAGAACGCCCAGGCGTACGTGAAGGCGCTCGAGGAGATGTCGGGCGCCCCGATCTCCGCGATCGGCGTCGGCCCGGGCCGCGACGAGACGATCGAGATCAACTCGTTCCTGTCGTAAGCGGTACGCGCGCGCACGCGTGACGGCGCCCCGGTGGTCCTCGACCGCCGGGGCGCCGTCGTACGCTGTGCGCCGTACGGGAGGTATGGGCCGGGGTGGGGCGCGTTCGCATCCCGGGAGCGGGGAAAAGGGGCGTCCGGTGCCAACGAGGAAGCCTCCGACCGAGCGACAGCGGCGGTTGGGAACTGAGCTGAGCAAGATGCGCGAGCGCGCGGGGCTCTCCCTGACCGAGGCTGCTGGCGTGCACGGCACGGATCGGACCACCGTCAGCAACGTTGAGTCCGGCCGGTTCGGAGTGAGTGCGGACCGTGTGCGTGTCTGGGCTGCCAACTACTCCTGCCGGGACCGGAGGTACATCGACGCGCTCGCCGCGATGGCGAAGGAGCGGCGCTCCCCGGTCAGGAACTGGTGGGACGAGTACCGGGACATGCTGGGGGCGGCGCTTCTGGACCTCGCCGAGCTGGAGCATCACGCGGTCGCCCTTCGTGTCGCACAGATCACGCACATGCCGGGACTGCTTCAGCACGAGGATTACGCACGGGCGGTGTTCGAGGAAGCTGTTCCGCCTCTGGCTCCGGATGACTTCGAACGCAAGCTCGCCTTCCGGCTTGACCGTAGGCGTGTCCTCGACCGGCCGCGTGCACCGCGGTGCGCGTTCATCATCCACGAGGCGGCGTTGCGCATTCCGTTCGGCGGCAGTCGCGTGGCCAGGACTCAGCTGGAGTACCTGCTGGAGCAGGCTGAGCGCGAGAACGTGGTGGTTCGTGTGCTGTCGTTCGAGGCCGGCGGTTTTCCCGGGGCGGCGATTTCGACGTGCTACGTCTCCGGGCCGGTCCTGCAGCTCGACACGGTGCAGACGGACACCCCTGTCGGCTCGACCTTCCTGCATGCGGCAACGCATCTTGCGAACTACCGTGCGGTGCTGGACCGTATGGAACAACGCGCCCTGAGCCCGCACCGCTCACGGGACCTCATTCACGAGGTGGCGCAACGCGTATGAAAGCGTGAGGGAAGTGGGCATCCAGTGGTGCAAATCCTCGTTCTCGGACCAGCCGGACGGGGCTTGTGTCGAATTGGCCCTGCATCGGGACTGCATCCTGCTGCGCGAGAGCGATGACCCGGGCCCGGTGATACGGGTGGTGCCCAGCGGACTGCGTGCGCTCTTGAATGGAATCAAGGCTGATGCCGTCAAGGCTGCGACAGCACGCCTGGTTGACGGGGCTGCTTGTCTCCGCAGGTGAGCAGGCTGCTGTTGGCTGATCTCCGCTATGGCATATGCCCGTTCGAGGGTATCTCGGTACAACGCGTTGTAAGTCGACATCCGTTGTCGCTACCGTCGGTTCTCAACGCTGCTCAACCACACGCGAGTTGAGCAGAGAGTCAAGCTGCGCCCCGGCGGTGTTCGTGGCACCCCGGGGCCGGCCAACGCCACCTAGGAGCGTCAACATGGCCCAACTTATCGGGCTGGCCCTGCAACGAACACTCACCCGCCTCCTCGCCCTGCTGCTTCCGGCCACCGAGGCGGTGGCCGCCTGATGCCCGCAATGAACCCCGGCACCCTCCACTGGCTCCGTGTCAGCCGTATCCCCTGCATGCCTGTACGGCGTGAGACCGACGGCGGCGTCATCGTCCCCCTGTGGCTGGAACGCGACGGCAAGTTCGAGGCGGACCTTGCGCTCCGGCTCTCCCCCTCCGAAGCGGAACTGCTGCACGAGCAGCTCAGCTGGGTGCTCTACGGAGGGCCAGGGGCCACCGAAAGTCGGGAAGCTGGCCTTCGCCCGGAAAGGAGCGCAACATGACGGGTGCGGCCGAGCGCACGTCTCGCATGCTGGTGGAGGATTTCGAGCAGATCGCCTCCGCCGCGCCCGAGACCGTCATGCTGGAGTTCATCGACGGACGGATCAGGGAGAAGCCGGCGCCGGACGGGGATCACAGCGAGATCGTCGCGTGGCTGCTGAGGCGCTGCATGCAGGTACGCCCTGAGCTCGGCCTGTACACGACCCGAGGACTGAAGGTCGAGGCCTACCGCAGGGGCAGGGCTCGACCGGACGGGGCCCTCGTGCCTGTGGGCCACTTCGCCGGGCACGGCGAGTGGTCCGACCCCGACGGCGTGCTGATGACCGTCGAGGTCACCTCGTACGAGGATGGCACCGAGCGCCATGACCGGCAGGAGAAAACGGCTGTCTACGCAGCGGTGGGCATTCCCGTTCACCTGTTGATCGACCGCACAGCGGGCACCGTGATCGTGCACACCAATCCCGATCCGGAACGCGGCTACTACGCGGACACGCACCGAGCCGCAGTCGGCGAACAGGTCACCGTCCCCGACCCGGTGAACATCACCCTCGACACCGAGATCCTGAAGAACTACGTCCGCTGAAGCCCCACGCCCACGGGATCAGCCCGTCCTGGTGTAGATCAGCGACGCGTCCCGCGTGCCCGAGTCGGTGAAGTCGCGGCGCATGTGGCCGTCCGGGAGGAGGACCAGGTCGGAGGCGGAGCCGGGCTGGCAGGCCGTGGTGGGGGCGGCCTGGGTGACGGCGGAGGAGCCGAGGTGGAGCGTCGTCGCGCTGCCTCCGTCGTCCGTGCCGGTCGCCGTCCAGCGGCAGGTGTACGGCGTGCCGTCGTCGAGGACGCCGCTGCCCTCGATGACGACCTGCGCGGGGCGGCCCTTCCGGATGATGATGGTCCGGTCGCTGGAGCCCGCGTTGGTGGTGAAGCCGGAGTGCCAAGTGCCGGTGAAGCCTTGCGGCGTGGTGCCCGGGGCCTTGTCGTCGTCGGGTGTGGGGCCGCCGCCCGGTGCCGAAGGGGGCGTGGAGTCCGTTGAAGGGGGAGCGCTCGGTGACGAGGGCGACCCCACCGAGTCGCGGGCGCCGTCGCCCTTCGTGAGCACGTAGACCACCCCGCCACCCGCGAGCAGCGCGGCGGCCACCACCGCGGCCAGCAGGATCGGGGTCCTGGAACGGCGCGGGGGACGCTGCGGATAGCCGATCTGCGTGCCCGTCCCGAAGGGGCTGCTGCCGTACGCGCCCCCGTGCGGGTAGCCGTACGCGGGTGCGGGCGTCGGGCCCGCCGTCACCGTCGGCGGCTCGGTGGGGGGAGTCGGCGGCGCTGTCAGCGTCGGGTCCGGCACCGGCGTGCCGACCGCCGTCTCCGCCTCGCCGGACGGCCCCGGTTCCTCCACGTTCAGCAGCTGCACCGCGTGCCGTCCCAGCCGGGCCACCAGGCCGGTCGGCAGCCAGGAGTCCGCGGGCGGTTCGCCCGTACCCAGGCGCTCCAGTACCCGCGCGGGGGTGGGCCGGGCCGCCGGGGCCTTGGCGAGGCACTCCGCGATCAGCGGGCGCAGCCCGGCCGGTACCCCGTCGAGGTCCGGCTCCTCCTCGGCGATCCGGTACATCACCGCGTGCACGCCGCTGTCGTCCGTGCCGAACGGACCCCGGCCGGTCGTCGCGTAGGCCAGCACCGAGCCCAGGCAGAAGACGTCGCTCGCGGGCGTGACGCGGGCGCCGCGCACCTGCTCGGGCGACATGAAGCCCGGCGAACCGACGGTGGCGCCCGTGCGCGTGAGCCCCTCGGCGTCGGTCACGGTCTCCAGCGCGCGGGCGATGCCGAAGTCGATGACGCGCGGCCCGTCGAGGGTGATCAGGACATTCGACGGCTTGAGGTCGCGGTGCACGACGCCCGCCGCGTGGATGGCCTGGAGCGCGCGGGCGAGCCCCGCCCCCAGGACGCGCACCGACCGCTCGGGCAGCGGCCCGAAGTCCCGGTCGACGACCCGCCGCAGCGACGGCCCCGCGATATAGCCCGTGGCCACCCAGGGCACTTCCGCGTCGGTGTCCGCGTCGAGCACCGGCGCCGTCCACTCCCCGCCGACCTGCCGTGCCGCCCGCACCTCCGCCCGGAAACGCCGCCGGAACTCCTCCTGGCCCGCGAGTTCCCGGTGCACCAGCTTGACCGCCACCGTACGGCCCCGCTCCGAACGGGCCAGATAGACCCGCCCCATGCCCCCCGCGCCGAGCCGTCCGAGCAACCGGTACGACCCGAGCGTCCGCGGATCGTCCGGCCCCAGGCTTTCCATGTCCTGCTCCCCTCCCCGAAATCCCCCGTACGTTCTGCGCGGAGAATAGCCGGACGCCAAACGGCCGGGGCCCCGCACGAAGGAATCGTGCGGGGCCCCGGCCGTCGCGGCCGATGCGGGCCGGCCCCCGGCTCCGGCCGGGGGCCGGTGCGGGGCCTGGAGCCGGGCCGGGGGCCGGGGTCAGGACGGGAGGATGTTCTCCGCCTGCGGGCCCTTCTGGCTCTGCGTGATGTCGAAGGAGACCTTCTGGCCCTCGTGGAGTTCGCGGAAGCCCCGGAGCGCGATGTTCGAGTAATGAGCGAAGACGTCGGCGCCGCCGCCGTCCTGGGCGATGAATCCATAGCCCTTTTCGGAGTTGAACCACTTCACGATGCCGGTTGCCAAATCAGTTTCTCCTGTGCGGGGGTTCGGGAAATGCTTTTCCAAAACCGCAAACGGAATTCGACGGTAGCAGGCGAGTGCCTTGCGGCTTGGATTTTTTTCGGGGTGTCGCCTATTGGCTCGGGTGGCGATGTCCGTCCGGCGGGTGCGGGTCGTGTGTGGCTGGTCGCGCAGTTCCCCGCGCCCCTTCAGGGCGCCCCCACCCGGCACTGTGTCAGTGCGCGCGGCCAGGGGCCCTGCACTGTGACGGTGTCCGGGCCCGCCCGTCGCTCCCTACGCTGGCGGTTCCCGACCGTCACGCCGAGCCGAGGTAACGACCGTGAGCACGCAGCCCGATCCCGACCCCCGTACCGGTGCCGCCGTCAAGGCCGCCGACCGCGCGCACGTCTTCCACTCCTGGTCCGCGCAGGGCCTCATCGACCCGCTCGCCGTCGCCGGTGCCGAAGGCCCGTACTTCTGGGACTACGACGGCAACCGCTACCTCGACTTCTCCTCGCAGCTCGTCAACACCAACATCGGCCATCAGCACCCCAAGGTCGTCGCCGCGATCCAGGAGCAGGCGGCCCGGCTGTGCACCCTCGCGCCCGGGTTCGCCGTGGACGTCCGCTCCGAGGCGGCGCGGCTGGTCGCCGAGCGCACACCCGGCGACCTCGACAAGATCTTCTTCACCAACGGCGGTGCGGAGGCCGTCGAGAACGCCGTCCGCATGGCCCGGCTGCACACCGGCCGCCCCAAGGTGTTCAGCGCCTACCGCTCGTACCACGGCGCCACCGCCACGGCCATCAACCTGACCGGCGACCCGCGCCGCTGGCCCTCCGACACCGCGTCCGCGGGCGTCGTGCACTTCTGGGCGCCCTTCCTCTACCGCTCGCCCTTCCACGCGGAGAACGAGGAGCAGGAGTGCGAGCGCGCGCTGCGGCACCTGGAGGACACCATCGTCTTCGAGGGCCCGCAGACGGTCGCCGCGATCGTCCTGGAGACCGTGCCCGGCACCGCCGGGATCATGGTCCCCCCGCCCGGCTACCTCCCGGGCGTCCGCGAGATCTGCGACCGGTACGGCATCGTCCTCGTCCTCGACGAGGTCATGGCGGGCTTCGGGCGTACGGGCCACTGGTTCGCCGCCGACGCCTTCGGCGTCACGCCCGACCTGCTCACCTTCGCCAAGGGCGTCAACTCCGGCTATGTACCGCTCGGCGGCGTCGCCATCTCCGCCGAGATCGCCGCCACCTTCGAGACGCGGCCCTACCCCGGCGGACTCACCTACTCCGGGCACCCGCTGGCCTGCGCCGCCGCCGTGGCGACGATCAACACGATGGCCGAGGAGGGCATCGTGGAGAACGCCGCGCACATCGGCGAGACCGTCCTCGGGCCCGGCCTGCGCGAGCTCGCCGAGCGGCACCCGAGCGTCGGCGAGGTGCGCGGCCTCGGCGTCTTCTGGGCGGTCGAGCTCGTGAAGGACCGCGCCACGCGCGAGCCGCTCGTCCCGTACAACGCGGCGGGCGAGGCGAACGCGCCCATGGCCGCCTTTGCCGCCGCCTGCAAGAAGTCGGGCCTGTGGCCCTTCGTGAACATGAACCGGACGCATGTCGTGCCGCCGTGCACGATCACGGAGGAGGAGGCGAAGGAGGGGCTCGCGCTTCTGGACGAAGCGCTCGGGGTGACCGACGGGTACGTCGTCTGAGCGCCTATGGGGGTGCCTCTTGCGCTTTCGCGTGCGGCTGCGGGCCGGTGGGGGTTCCTCGCGCCCCCGCGGCGGAGCCGCATGATGTAGCACTGCCCCGCGCCCCTTAAGGGGCGCTCTGGTACGCGTCGCGGCGGCCCTCGCCTATCTTGGTCGGGGGCCGTTCGCATGCGGGCGCGCGGTCACCGGAAGGGGAGACGGACGAAGATGCCCGGCAGCGAGGCTGTCAGAAGGACGACGCTGCGCTCGCAGATCGCCGACGCCCTGCGCGAAGAGGTGGTGGCGGCGCGCCTCCCCGCAGGCCGCCAGTTCACCGTCAAGGAGATAGCCGAGCAGTACGGCGTCTCCGCCACACCCGTGCGTGAGGCGCTGCTCGACCTCTGTGCGCAGGGGCTGCTCGACGTGGAGCTGCACAAGGGCTACCGCGTGCGCGAATTCACCTACGCCGATTTCCGCGACATGGTCGAGGCCCGTGCGCTGATAGTGGAGGGCATCTTCCGGCGCTCCGTCGGCCGCAAGTTGTTCGAGGCGAGCCCGGCCGCTCTGGCGTCCGTGCGGCGGCGGGCCGAGGAGGCCGCGCGGGCGGCGCTCGCGGGGGACCTGGACATCCTCATCGGCTACGACCTGCGCTTCTGGCGCGAGCTCGCGGGCCTCGTCGGAAATCCGTACATATCCGACTTCCTGGACCGGGTGCGGGTGCAGAGCTGGGTCTTCACGGTGCCGCTGCTGCGCCGGGTGCCGTCGCTGCGCGGCCGTCTGTGGCACGGGCACCCCGATCTCGTGGAGGCCGTGGCGGCGGGCGACGCGGTGGCCGCCGAGGGCATCATCACCGACTACAACGACCATTCGCTGGCGCTGATCACCGAGCTGACCGCATAAGGTCGATGGCCGACACAGTCATCGGCCGAGGGATGGGATCAGGAATGACCGCGCAGCCGTCCGACGACGAAACCCCGGGCGCCCCGTCAGGGGCGCGGGGCGGTGTCGCATCGCGCGGCTCCGCCGCGGGGGCGCGCGCAGCCCAAGCGGACCCGCAGTCGCCCCGCGGCATCCCCGGGCAGACGCGAAGGCGCCCCGAAGAATCCGCCGTGGTCGACCTGACGGTGATCGTCCCCGCCTACGACGAAGAGGACCGCCTCGCCCCCACCCTCGAAGCGATCCGCACCCACCTCGGCAGCACGGAAGAAGCGGCCACCTGGGAACTGATCGTCGTCGACGACGGCTCCACCGACGCCACGGCACGGATCGCCGAGGCCGCCGCTGCCGACGAGCCGCGCGTGCGGCTCATCCGTACCCCCGACAACCGCGGCAAGGGCCACGCCGTCCGCACCGGCGTCCTCGCCTCGCGCGGCCGCCGCGTCCTGGTCACCGACGCCGACCTGGCCACCCCGATCGAGGAGCTCGCCCTCCTCGCGCGCCGCCTGGACGAGGGCGCGGCCGCCGCCGTCGGCTCCCGCGCGCTGCCCGGCTCGCGGATCGCCGTCCGCCAGCACGCCGTGCGCGAGTTCATGGGGCGCGCCGGCTCCCGGCTGATACGGGCCGCCGCCGTGCCCGGCATACGCGACACCCAGTGCGGCTTCAAGCTCTTCGACGGCGACAAGGTCCGCGCCGCGTGCGCCGAGTCCCGCCTCGACGGCTGGAGCTACGACGTCGAACTGCTGCACTTCTTCCGCCGCCGGGACTGGGCGGTCGCGGAGGTGCCCGTGCGCTGGGCCCACCAGCCCGGCTCCAAGATCCGGCCGTCCGCCTACCCCACCGTGCTCGCCGACCTCGTCCGGCTCCGCTGGCACCACGGCGACCGCGCGCGCCTGGCGATCCCCCTGCTCTACCTCCTCGCCGCCTTCGTCCTCTACGGCGGGCTGTGGGGCGGCCTCGGCCACACCTACCTGGCCGACTCGGGCTCCGACCAGACGCAGTGGGAGTGGTTCTTCGCCGTCACCGCCGACAACGTCGCGCACCTGCGGAACCCGCTCTTCACCCACCTGCAGAACGCCCCGCTCGGCGTGAACCTCATGGCCAACACGGTCATGCTCGGGCTCTCCGTGCCGCTCGCGCCCGTGACGCTCGCCTTCGGCGCGCACGTCACCTGGGCGATCGTGCTGACCGGCGGTCTGGCCGTGACGGCCTGCTCCTGGTACTGGCTGATCGCCAAGCGCTTCGTGCGCTCCCGCTGGGCCGCCGCGCTCGGCGGTGCCTTCTGCGCCTTCGCGCCGCCGATGATCTCGCACGGCAACGCGCACCCCAACTTCCTCGTCCTGTTCATGATCCCGCTGATCATCGACCGGGCGGTGCGGCTGTGCGAGGGCGAACGGCCGACACGGAACGCCGTCCTCCTCGGCCTCTTCCTCGCCTACCAGGTCTTCCTCGGCGAAGAGGCGCTGCTGCTGGCCGTGACCGGCCTCCTGCTCTTCGCCTTCGGCTACGCCGTCGCCGACCCGGACGCCGCGCGCGCCGTCTCCGGGCGGCTGCTGCGCGGCCTCGGCGTCGCCGCGCTCGTCGCCGCGCCCATCGTCGCCGTCCCCGTGGGCTGGCAGTTCCTCGGGCCGCAGAGCTACCACAGCGTGCTGCACGGCGAGGTCGGCAACAACCCGATGGCGCTGCTGGAGTACGCCACCCGGTCGCTGGCCGGTGACGACGCGAAGGCGGCCGCGCTGTCGGTCAACCGCACCGAGGAGAACGCCTTCTTCGGCTGGCCGCTGGTCGTCCTGTCCGTCATCGTCGTCGTCCGCATGTGGCGGCGGCCCCTGGTGCGCGCGCTCGGCTTCACCGCGCTCGCCGCGGCCGTCCTCTCGATGGGCCGCAACATCCCGCTGCTCGGTACGGACAGGACGCTCCCCGGCCCCTGGCGGATGATCGGCGACCTTCCGTTCTTCGAGTCGGTCATCGAGTCCCGCGTGGCCATGGTGTGCGTGCCCGCGCTCGGCATCCTCCTCGCCCTCGCCTGCGACCGGCTCGCCACGCGCCGCCTGCGCAGCGAACGCGAGCGCTCGCACCGGCTGCTCGGCTGGGCCGCGCTCGCCGTGGCCGTGCTGCCGCTCGTGCCCACGCCGTACCGCACCGTCGAGCGCGTCCCGGTGCCCGCTTTCATCACGGACGGCACCTGGCGTGAGCACGTACGCCCCGGCCGGACGCTCGTGCCGGTGCCCGTGCCGAGCCCGGCCGATGTGGAGGCGCTCCACTGGCAGGTGCGCGCGGATCTCGGTTTCGCCTTCCCGGGCGGCTATTTCAACGGCCCCTATGGCCCCGACCGCATCGGTATCTACGGACCCGAGCCGCGCCTCACGTCCGAGCTCCTGCGCAAGGTCCACGAGACCGGCAAGCTCCCGGAGATCGGGGAGCAGCAGCGCCGCGCGTTCCGTGCGGACCTCCGCTTCTGGAAGGCCGACGCGCTCGTCCTGGATCCGGACGTGAACGGGGCGCCGCTCCGCGAGGCGGTGACCGCCCTGTCGGGGCAGGAGCCGAAGAAGGAGGGCGGCGTCTGGGTGTGGGACGTGGCGCCCTCGCACTGATTCCGGTTTCCCGCCCTCCCATTCGACCTTTTTCCCCGGCGCGCCCCGGAGCCATGAATTCCGCGGCAAGCGCCAGCGGCATGTTTCCGTCAAGGACCGCTCCGCCCGCCGCACGGCAGGCGGGGCCGGTCGCTTTCCGGCCAACCGCCCTGGTGGGGACGGGTGACGGGACGTACAGGGGAGATGGTTCGATGCGGAATACGATCGGCCGTCCCGAACCACCGCACCGTAAAGGGAAGTCGGTGCCGGAGGGAGATCACAGTGATTGAACTCCCCACCTTATTCGTGTAGTTGCCGAACCCGATGCCGAGCCCATGGCGGCCGGTTCTCTCGCAGTGGCCGGAATTTCCGGCGTGTGGGCCCCCGCCACGACTCCTAAAGTCAGTCGGCGTTTCCGCCTCGCATCGACCCACTGGGGGAGAAAACGCATGAGCGAAAACACGGGCAGCATCGGCAACACCGGCAACGTCAGCAACATCGGCAACGAACCCGTCACCGCACCGGCCGACGCCGCCGCGAACGCGCTGTTCCAGGCGATGATCGGGGCCGCGGGCCCCGAGGCGACCGGCTGGACCGGGCCACCGGCACTGGGCCGGGGCGTCCCCGACGACACGGACGTGCTGATCCTCGGAGGAGGCATCGCGGGCCTGACCGCGGCCTACGAGCTGGGCAGGCGCGGGTACCACTGCACCGTTCTCGAAGCGCAGGAACGCCTCGGCGGCCGCAACCGCACCGCCCGTAACGGCGACGAGCTCTACGAGGTCGACGCCGCCGGCGACCCGCAGCACACCTACACCTGCACCTTCGACGACGGGCTGTACCTGAACCTCGGCCCCGGCCGCATCCCGTACCACCACCGTCGCGTCCTGCACTACTGCTCCACGTTCGGGGTGGCGCTGGAGCCGTACATCATGAACACGACGGCGAACCTCGCCACCACACGTCAGCCCGCGCACCGCTGGGCCTACGGCAGGCTCGACAACGACGTACGCGGCCGCGTCGCGGAGGCCCTGGCCGAGCTCACGGACGACGAGGAACTGACCGACCTGCTGCGGTTCTTCGGGAGCCTCGACGCGCAGGACGAGTACAGCGGCTCCACCAGGTCCGGCTACTCCAAGCCGCTCGACGTCCACGACTTCCCGAAGCCGGTCCCGCCCCTGTCGCTCAGGGAGATCCTGGATTCGGGCTTCTGGAAGAAGGAGCGGCCCTACCACTTCTACCAGCCGTCCGACTACCTCTGGCAGTCGGCGCTGTTCCAGCCGGTGGGCGGCATGGACCGCATCGTCGAGGGGTTCAAGCGGCACCTCCCCTGGAGCACGGTCACCGTGCTCGGCGCCGAGGTCAAGAAGATCACGCTCCTGGAAACGGGCCGCGTCCGGGTCGATTTCGACAGGGGAGGCACGACACAGCACGCGGAGGCGGCCTACTGCGTGAGCAACATCCCGCTGTCCGTGCTCAGGAACATCGAACTGCGCGGCGACTTCTCGGGGGGATTCCTCGACGCGGTCGTCAACGTGCCCTTCGAGAAGACCTGCAAGGTCGGCTGGCAGGCCGACAGGCGCTTCTGGGAGGACGACGGGAACCAGATCTACGGCGGGATCAGCTGGGTCGACGACCCCATCACCCAGATCTGGTACCCGTCCAACGACTACTTCTCGCCGACGGGCACCGGCACCCTGACCGGGGCCTACAACTTCGGCGCCGTGGCGGAGGCCTTCAGCGCCCACGACCCGCAGAAGCGCCTGGTCGAGGCCCGCGAGGGCGCGAAGAAGGTGCACCCGGAGTTCGGGGAGGAGGACGTCGTCCCCACCGGGCACGGGGTCTCCGTCGCCTGGCACAAGGTGCCCCACCAGCTGGGCGGCTGGGCCGCCTGGAAGCCGAAGGACACCGACCACCAGCGCTGGTACAAGCAGCTGTTGCAGGCCGAGGGCGGCGGCCGCTTCTTCGTCACGGGCGACCAGGCCTCCCCCCTGCCGGGCTGGCAGGAGGGGGCCATGATGTCGGCCCAGTACGTGGTCGGGCAGATGCAGGGCTCCCTGCCCCTCACGCTGGCCCCGGAGGTGCGGGTCGCCGTGCCCGACTCGGTCGCCCTCACCCAGGGCCGCTGATCCCGGTCCCCGTACGGGCGCGTACGAACGGCTCGGCGGCTACGACCAGTTCAGGCCCGTCAGCCGCTCGTACGCCTCGACGTACTTCGCCCGCGTCCGCTCCACGACCTCCCGCGGCAGCTCCGGCGGCGGCAGCTCGCCGTGCCGGTCCCAGCCGGAGGCCGGGGACGTGAGCCAGTCGCGGACGAACTGCTTGTCGAAGGAGGATTGCGCGCGGCCCGGCTGCCACTCGTCGGCGGGCCAGAAGCGCGAGGAGTCCGGGGTGAGGACCTCGTCGGCGAGGACGAGGTCCCCGTCCGCGAAGCCGAACTCGAACTTCGTGTCGGCGAGGATGATGCCCCGGTCGCGGGCGATGTCCCGGGCGCGGCCGTAGACGGCGAGGGTGGTCTGGCGGAGCTGGGCGGCGGTCTCCGCGCCCACCTGCCGGGCCACCTCCTCGTAGGAGACGTTCTCGTCGTGCTCGCCGACCGCCGCCTTGGTCGCGGGGGTGAAGATCGGCGACGGCAGCTCGGAGCCGTCGGTGAGCCCCTCGGGCAGGGCGAGCCCGCAGACGGTGCGGGTCTGCTCGTACTCGGTGAGGCCGGAGCCGGTCAGATAGCCGCGGGCCACGCACTCGACGGGCACCATCTCCAGCGGACGGCACACCAGGGTGCGGCCCTCCCAGTCGGCGGGGGCGCCCGCGGGCAGCTCGGTGGAGATCACATGGTTCGGCACCAGGTCCGTGAGGCGCTCGAACCACCACAGGGACAGCTGGGTGAGGACGCGGCCCTTGTCCGGGATCACGGTGGGCAGCACCCAGTCGTACGCCGACATGCGGTCGGAGGCGACCATCACCAGGCGGCCGTCCCCGTCCCGGTAGAGGTCGCGCACCTTGCCCGTGTGCAGGTGCTCAAGGCCGGGCACCTCGACAGGTTCGGGCTTCTCTACGAATCCGGACACGCGTCCTCCTGGTGGTTTGTCCAAGCACCACGATTCTGCCGTACACCCGCGCGAGCCGTGCGGGGAGGGCCTGGGAAGGCCCAGGAGGACTCAGCCGCGTTTGCAGATGCGGTCGAGGAGGTTGGCCGTGGCCTTCTGGACGCGGGTGTCCACATGGCCGGGCCGGTCCAGGGCGGGGGACCAGGCGAAGGTGCCCGAGGCGAAGACCAGGGCCCCGCTGGGCGCGCGGTAGAGCGACGTCTCCTGGTGCCGCTTGGCGCCCTTGGCGTCCGTGTACGGCGAGTGCGCGAGCAGGATGCGGCGGGTGTGCGCGGGCAGGGCCGTCCGGGGGAAATAGCGGTCCGCCTCGCCCGCCACCAGGCCCGGCAGTTCGTCGCCCTCGCCCGCGCCGGTGGCGTCCCACAGCCAGTGGTCGGCGTTGCGCACGACCATGGGGGCCGGTTCGGGCACCCGGCCCGCGTACTGGATGCCCAGCACCTGCTGCTCGGCGGGCTGGGCGTCGCGCCAGAGGGCGGAGCGGCCGGGGCCCCGGTGCTTGCGGCAGGTCAGCAGGTGGTCGGGGCCCGCCGGGGAGGGGGCGAGCTCGCAGCTCCAGTACATGCTGTTCGCCGAGAGGAACACCAGGGACGTGCCGCGGTCGCGCGCCAGCTCGGCGGCGCGGCGCATGGCGGGCGACCAGTACTCGTCGTGGCCGGGGAAGACCAGGCCGCGGTAGCGGGAGGCGTCCACACGGCCCGCGTGCAGGTCACGGGTGTCGGCATAGGCGAGGTCGTAGCCGTAGCGCTCGGCCCAGCGGATGAAGTCGTACGCGTGGCCCACGTGCAGCGGCAGGCCCGCGCCCGCGAACGGGCGGTCGAAGGAGACCGTGGTGGCCGCGTCCCGCTCGCCCAGCAGCCTGCCCTCCTCGTCCCACGCGTGGTAGAAACTCGCGCCCGTGCGGCCGTCCTCGGGGTAGAGGTTGTACGCCTGCCAGGTGATGTCCGGCAGGACGAGCAGCAGGTCGGCCGGGTGGGTGTCGCGGACGAGGAACGGGATGTGGCTGCGGTGGCCGTCGGCGGTGGTCAGCACGGCCACATAGGCGCCCGGGCTCCAGTAGCTGGGGATCTGCAGCCGCCAGGAGAGCCACCAGTGGTGGCAGGAGACCGTGCGGTCGACGGTGAGCGGCGCGGGCTGCACGATGCCGGACAGCCGCGGACTGGTGGTGATCTTCGCGGCGCCGTCGCCCGCGTAGTGCCCGATGCGGTAGACGTCCACGCTGAAGCGCTGCGGCGGGTTCACCGTGATGCGGAAGTCGACGGCCTCGCCGGGGGCGACGGCGCTGTTGGACGCGAAGCCCTTGATCTGGCGGCGCACGTCGTCGGCCGTACGGGGCACGGGGACGCCCGCCGCCGCCCGTCTGCGCTTCGGCACATGGCTCTCGGCGTACCAGGGGATGACGCGGCCGGTCTCGTCCACATACGCCTCGCTGTCGCGCAGCCAGGGCAGCGGGCCCTGCCCGAAGGGGTCGGTGACGGCGTGCGCGAGCGCCCCCGACGCCCAGCGGCGGATCCGGTCCGTGCCCTCCGTGACCATCGAGCTCCCTACACCAGGCGGACGGGTTTCTCGGGTCGGACGCCGACCTCGCCGAGCCAGGCCCGCAGCGGCCCGGCGTCGCCGTCCTCGATCAGGCTCAGGACCGTGCGCGCCAGGCCGGCCCGGCGGGCGCCGCCGACGAGCAGGGCGGGGCCGTCCAGCCAGTCGAGCCCGGGGGCGGCCCCGGCGGTGTCGACGGCGGCGCAGCACACCATGGCCGTCACATGGTCGGTGAGCAGCTCGCGGCCGCTGCGGGGCGGCTGGAGGGGGAAGAGCGGGCTGAGCCCGTCGACCCAGGGGTCGCGCGTGGAGCCGAACGAGCGGTTCGCGGCGAGCTCCTGCCGGGCCGCCTCCCTGGCCACCTCGGCGCTCAGCCGCAGCCCCAGCTCCTCCGCTACCCCGCTGCCCGCCGGACCCGTGAGCCGGTCGAGGATCCGGGCCACGGTGGGGGCGGCGGGCGAGACGGGCGGGGC
>NZ_JAINFC010000130.1 GCF_020740835.1 Streptomyces sp. UNOC14_S4 | reverse complement strand
TTCTTGGAGTCACGAACGGCGGCGTCGGTGGTGGGGGTGGCGGGGGCGGTTTCCACGCAGTCGCTTGAATGGTCGTTGCTGCTGTAGCCGCTTTTGGCCCATATCGTCGTTTCGACGCAGTTACTCGGGTCTTGGCCGCTATAACTGCTCTTGAGCCATAGATCGGTCATGGTGCCGATACCCTTCCATAGCCTCGCTGATCAACTCGGCGGATTCCTCGGCCGACAGGGCGTCAGCTCTCAGCACATCGTAGGTCCGTGAGTGTCGAGTGAGAACGTCTGGCTCGTCGCAGAAATGGCCATGATCCAGCGACTCCGAATAGACCCACTCGTGACCGTCCGGCAGGCGGATGATGCACATTGGTGCCTTGGGGCGTACAAGGTGACCCAGGTGAGCTGGTGCCACTTGGATTCGGATGTTCGGACGCTTTCCCGCTGCGAGTAGGTGCGCACACTGCCCGTACATCACCTCAGAGCTCTCGACGACGTTGCGAATGCAGCTCTCGTCCAGAACCGCTACCAGGAGGGCTTCTTCCGAGCCCAGGAAGCGTCGCTGCCTACCGAGCCGCACCTGTACGCGGTATTCGGTGGAAGCGGCATCTGTGCCGGAGGCTTGGGAGAAGAGGGCGCGTACATACTCCTCTGTCTGCAGCAGTCCGGGAATCACCTGTGTTTCGTACGTCTGGAAGGACACCGCCTTGGCTTCCATGCTGAGCAGGCGATTGAACCAATCGGGGTATTTGACCTCCTGAGACCAGTCAATCCGCCTCCAAAGGCGATGCAGCGCCCCACCGGTCGCCAAGAGGTCGTCGCACTGTTTGGCGAAGTCCTCCTTCGGGAAACGGGTGCCCGCCTCGATGCGCGCGATCAGGGCGCGGGAGCAGAAGACCTGCGCGCTCAGCTGCTCCTGGGTGAGGCCGGCCGCCTCGCGGAAGTGCTTCAGCACCTCGCCGAACACCTCGGCGGTGGTCTTGGCGAGAGCCGGGTTCAAGGTCATCGGGGCTCCTCTCCTGTGACGGTTCGCCCCGTAACACTCCGAGCGTTGCGGCCGTACGCGGCCGGGGACAACGCTGCTCGTACCCAGGGCAGTTGCGGCGTGTGGACGCCGTTGGCCCATGATGCGCGAGGACTCCCATGCCGTACACGGAAACAGCCGCTTATATCCCACAGATCGGTGACATCGTCGCTGTACCCCATTCATCCGGCCCGGAGTGGCGTACAAAGGGCCGACCCTGTCCGGTGTGCTGGCGGTTGACGGACGACAGGCTGCGCGCCTGGGAGCGCGGCAACCGCGCGGCGGAGGACCGGATCCTCGCCGAACTCGCGGCGCACAAGCGGACGGAACACGGCGAGGCGCGGCCATGAACGGCGCCGAACGCAGTGCGCTCAGCCTGCGGTTGCGATATCTCGCGGCCTGGCGGCTGGGGGAGACCCGCAGGGCCATGGAGCTCTACGAGGAGCTGCGCCGTCTGGAGGCGGGCGACCGCCAGGATCAGGACGAGGCGTCGGTGGACGCGAGCGTACCCATGGCGAACTTGTAGGTCTGGGCGGCAGCCTTCTTGACCGGCACGTGCTTGCCGTCCGGCGGGAAGAAGTCGACGAGGCCGATCGCCCCGTAGTTGGCCCAGTAGCAGGACGTCATCGGGAACGTGTCGGTGACGTTCTGCTGGCACCTCATGACCAGATCCTTTGTCGTGAGGGTCTCGGGCTTGCCGACCATGGTGCGGCCGTACCCCTTCGCCAGGTCCATGGAATGGCTGAAGGCCTTGTCCAGCGCGGCGGTGGGGTCATCGACCTTCTCGTACAGGGTCGTTCGGGTGGTGAGGTCCGGCACGGTCGCCTGCATTCGGCCCTTGCTGAGCGTGATGCGGTTCGGCCCGAAGCAGGAGACCGCGTCCTCCCCGGTGTCCTTGATCTCCTTGAGGTCGTCGTCCCCGGCCACCATCAGGTCCAGGTCGTTGCCGAAGCGGAAGGCTCTGCCCTTGTCGCAGGTCAGACCCTCCATCGTCGGCACGCGGAGTTCCTTGTAGCGCTTACCGCTGTCGGCGGCGAGTTTGCTTGCCTTGGGCAGGCCATCGTTGTTGTCGTCGGACGCGCAGCCCGTCGCGAGCAGACCTGTAACTGTTATCGCGGCCAGAGCCCCCCACTTGTTCATTCCTGCCGACTTCCCCCGGTAGCTGTAAGTGATCACCAAGGGATCTTATGTGTGGGGGCGGGCCCGAGCCCGCCCCCCCCGCCGCAGGTCAGGGACCCGTGACCGCCGACAGCGTCGGCAGGTAGCCGCTCTCGTACCCCTGCTCCGTCGGGTGGTACGACTCCTCCAGGGCCAGCAGCCGTACCGAGTGGATCCACGCGTCCTTCGCGCAGATCTCGTGGCCCGTGAACGCCCGCGCGGCGTTCCCGAAGGCGAACCCGCGCTGGCGGGCGGCGCGTTCCGTGACCGCGTTGAGCTGGTCGGCGGCCTCGTCGATGGCCTCGCGCTTCGTCGTGCTCAGGCCGAACAGGCAGGCGCCGCCCGTGGTGAACAGGCGCGGGTAGCCGAGGACCGTCACCCGGGCCTTCGGGGCCTTCGCGCCGATGGCGCGGTAGGTGGCGGAGAGGGCCTTGGGGAGCCGGTCACGGATCGCGGCCTCCGCTGCGTGGATCTTGTCCAGGCAGGCCTTGTCCGTGCCTGCCGTGCAGGTGGCCATGGTCTCGCCGAAGCTCACGTCGTTGGCGCCCGCCGTGATGCTGACCAGCGTCGTGTCGCGGCTCAGTTTGCCGAGCTGTTTGTCGATGACGTCCTGGGTGGTGGCGTGCGAACAGGCGGCGGAGGTGAAGGCGGCGACCTGGTGGGAGTCCGTCCACAGCTGTGGATAGGAGTGGCGGCTGCGCAGGCAGTTGCCGCTCGCGGCGTCGTAGTCACCGGCCCCCACCCCGGAGGCGATCGAGTCGCCCAGCGCGACGTACCGCACCGGCGGTACGTCGGCGGCGTCCGCGGCGTTTGTGGCACTCGCGGTGGGCAGGACGGCGGTGGACAGCGTACAGACCAGCCCGGCCAGCAGGCGGGGGCTGCGTACGGGACGTGCGGAGAAGGGTCTCATGTACGGCAAAACGGCGCGGGGCCCACCCGGTCACGGTGACGGCGCCCGGAGAGCCCTTCAGGTCAGCCCTCTGCCTCGATGGCCCGGCGGATCTGGTCGACGCCGGGCGCTCCGGCCGGGCCGTCGGGAGTGCGGTAGATCCGGCAGGCGAGCGACGGGGCGGCGCCGGGCTGTGCGAACGGGTCGCGGCCGTCGATGAGGATCGTCGGCGAGCCGGTGAAACCGGACCGTTCGGCCTCGGCTTGCTCGGCGATCACCCGGGTGGTGTAGCCGGTGGCGGCCATTCCGGCATCGTCCAGCGCCTGCCGGAGCCTGCGCTCGGCGAGCTGCTGATGGGGGCAGTCGGGCACGACCAGGACTTCGATCTTCATCTCCGGCTTCATGCCTCCAGGATCGCTCGCCCGGGCACGGCGTGTGTACGCGCGGGGGCGCCGGGGCGGCGTCGGCTCAGGGGCTTGAGGTAGGCGGCCACCTGTCGGACCCGGCCCGCGTCCGCCTCCGACACGGCGCCGAGGATCTCGGGGGCCAGCGCGATCGGGGTGCCCAGCCGCTCCACGGACTCATTCGCGAGGCGTCGGCACGCGGCGGCGATCGGTTCCGTGTCGAGGAAGTACGGCAGTCGCATGCCGCGTTCGACGGCGACGAGGAGAGCCATCTCGGCGAAGCGTTCCGCCGCCTCGTCCACCGTCGTCGTCTCGATCGGCCTGCGGCCGGGGGCGAAGAGCGCGTACGGGCTGTCCGCCGGAGTGTCGTCTCCCGTTCCCGTGAGCAGCAGACCGGCCATGTGGCGGGCGATCGCGGGGGAGGCGTGGAAGCCGTCCCGGTAGGTCCCCGTCGCGAAGAACAGACCCGGCAGCGGCCCGCGGCCCAGCAGGGGGAACGTGTCCAGCGTGACGGGGCGCAGGCCGTAGTGCCAGCGCCGTACGGCGGACAGGGCCAGCTTCCGGTCGAACTGCGCCGCGACACCGGACAGCAGCGCTTGGACGAGACCCATCCGCTGCCCGTCCTGTGGGTCGAAAAGCACGAGATTTGTTGCGCCCAGATACTCGGTACCGCCCCCGAGCGGTACCGCGTGCAGGCCGCAGCCGCCGACGAGAGTGGGCGTGCGCACGACGTACGGCATGCCTGTCCCGCGTACGCGGCGGGTCTCCAGTGCCATGCCCGTACCGCTCAGCATCGGCTGCACGGTGCCTGCGGGCAGTTGCTCGATCAGGCGCCCGGTCGCGGCGCCCGCCGCGAGGACGACGGCGCCTGCGGTGATGTCCTCTCCCGAGGACAGCCGTACGCCGGTCACCGTGTCGCCGGTGATGGTCAGGGACACCGCCTCGTCGGAGATCCGGCCGACGCCGAGCGCGGCCGCGGCCGCGTCCAGTGCCGCCAGGACCTGGCGGGCGTCCACGGCTCCCTCGTTCTCCAAATAGAGGGCGTCGACGGGTTGTTCGCCTTGCTCCGGCTCCAGGAAGCCGAGGCCGTAGGGGTCCGCGTCCTGGAACGGCTCGCCCTGTTCCTTGGCCGCCGTACGGATGGCGCGCATGCTGCGGGCGCCGTCACCGGTGGTGCGGGCGCCCAGTACGACCAGGGTGCCGCGTTTGACGGTGACCGGGGCGGTGGTGCCGGGTGTCGCCTCTGCGAGGCGGGCCAGCCAGCCGGGCCATAACTGCGCCGCCTCGCGCGCGAGCGCGAACTTCGCTCGGGCAGCGGGGTGTTCGCCGGTGCGTGCGGTGACTTCCGCGTAGCAGTTCAGCATTGCGCCCGCGGCGACGGTCGCGGCCTCCGGGCGCGCCGCCGGGCCGATGACGGTGACCCGTAGGGCGGGGTCCCGTAGTGCCGTCTCGACGGCGACCGACAGGCCCAACGCGCCGTTGCCGACTATGACGACGTCGGCGGTCGTGCGGTTTGCCATGGAGTGCCTCCCGGTGCGCCTACGGGGGTGCCTGTCGCGCTGTGCGCGCGGCTGCGGGTCCGGTGGGGGCTGGTCGCGCAGTTCCCCGCGCCCCTGACGGGGCGCGGCCCCGACGGCCGGGGGCGGAACCCCCGGTCATTGAGGCGACAGGGCCCCGCTCAGGAAGCCGCCGGCGGCGTGACGTCCTCGAAGCCCGCGACCTCGCGTGGGTCGCGCGATCCCGGGCCCACGTAGCGGGCCGTCGGGCGGACCAGGCGGCCCGTGCGCTTCTGCTCCAGGATGTGCGCGCTCCAGCCCGCCGTCCGCGCGCACGTGAACATGGACGTGAACATGTGTGCCGGGACCTCGGCGAAGTCCAGCACGATCGCCGCCCAGAACTCGACGTTCGTGGCGAGGACCCGGTCGGGACGCCGGTTGTGCAGTTCCTCCAGGGCCGCCTTCTCCAGGGCCTCGGCGACCTCGAAGCGCGGCGCGCCCAGCTCCTTCGCCGTGCGCCGCAGGACGCGCGCCCGCGGGTCCTCGGCGCGGTAGACGCGGTGGCCGAAGCCCATGAGGCGCTCGCCGCGGTCCAGGGCGCGCCTGACGTACGCCTCCGCGTCGCCCGTGCGCTCGATCTCCTCGATCATGCCGAGGACGCGGGACGGCGCGCCGCCGTGCAGCGGGCCGGACATCGCGCCGACGGCACCGGACAGGGCCGCCGCCACGTCCGCGCCGGTCGAGGCGATGACGCGGGCGGTGAAGGTGGAGGCGTTCATGCCGTGTTCGGCGGCGGACGTCCAGTACGCGTCGACGGCCTTGACGTGCCGCGGGTCGGGTTCGCCGCGCCACCGTTTCATGAAGCGCTCGACGACCGTCTCCGCCTTGTCGATCTCGCGCTGCGGCACCATCGGCAGGCCCTGCCCGCGCGCGGACTGGGCGACGTAGGAGAGCGCCATGACGGCGGCGCGGGCGAGGTTGTCGCGGGCGGCGGCCTCGTCGATGTCGAGGAGGGGCTTGAGGCCCCAGACGGGGGCGAGCATAGCCAGCGCCGACTGCACGTCGACACGGATGTCACCCGAGTGCACGGGGATCGGGAAGGGCTCGGCGGGCGGCAGGCCGGGGTTGAACGAACCGTCGACCAGCAGTCCCCAGACGTTGCCGAAGGAGACCTGGCCGACCAGGTCCTCGATGTCGACGCCCCGGTAGCGGAGGGAGCCGCCTTCCTTGTCGGGTTCTGCGATCTCCGTCTCGAACGCGACGACTCCTTCGAGTCCGGGTACGAAGTCGGACATCAGGCGGCTCCTCATGACGTGTGCGACAGGCGGCGGCTGCCGGGCCGGTTACACGGCTGCTCGGCGCGGCTCGCGGTCCTGCTCGGTCAACCCGGTCATGCCCCGTGCGGCTGTCTTTCACCCGGCGTTCCCTCGCCCGGACTGCACGGGGCGGCGGTGGCCGGATGCTGATCGGATACGGCCGGACACGATAGCTGGTGATGTGCGGGTCCCACAGCGACCCGCCCTGCGATTTTGGGGTGTCCGGACAGAAGCGGGGAAGGGTGATGTCCGGCACACCGCGGGTTTTCCCGAAGACCCGCAGGTGACGGCCCGCGACGGGCAAACTGGGCGGCTGCACCCGAGTGGGGGACGGGGCGGATGCTGCAAGATGAACGCGTGACGCACGCCGATGAGTTCCACGCGCCGGAGTTCCACCCCGGTCCCCTCGACCCCGCCGCGATGCGCGAGCAGTACGGGTCGGCGGGCCTGCTGGAGGAGGACCTGGCCGCGACCCCGTACGAGCAGTTCGACCGCTGGTTCGCGGAGGCCTTCGCGAGCGGGCTCCAGGAACCGAACGCGATGATCCTCTCCACCGCGGACGCGGCGGGGCGGCCCAGCTCGCGGACGGTGCTGCTCAAGGGGTACGACGAGCGGGGCTTCGTCTTCTACACGAACTACGGCTCCCGCAAGGCCGGGGAGATCGACCGCAATCCGCATGTCGCCCTCCTCTTCCCCTGGCACCCGCTCGCCCGGCAGGTCATCGTCAACGGCACGGCGCAGCGCGTCAGTCCGGAGGAGACCGCCGCCTACTTCCACTCCCGCCCGCACGGCTCCCAGCTCGGCGCCTGGGCGAGCGAGCAGTCGACGGTCGTCTCCTCCCGCGCCGAGATCGACGCCGCGTACGAACGCCTCGCGGCGCGCTACCCGGAAGGCGAACCGGTGCCCGTGCCGACAGGGTGGGGCGGCTTCCGCGTCGCCGCCGAGACGGTCGAATTCTGGCAGGGGCGGGAGAACCGCCTGCACGACCGTTTGCGGTACGCGAGCGAGGCGGAGGGCTGGCGCGTCGAGCGTCTGTGCCCGTAGGGCGCCCCGTCAGGGGCGCGGGGCTGTGTTGCATGATGCGGCTCCGCCGCGTGAGCGCGACAAGCCATGTACAACCGATGGCCGCGCGCCGAGCGCAAGTGGCACCCCGGTAGGCGCTGCGGCAGATGCCGAAAACGCAGCGATCCGTGGGCTGTTGATTCACCGAGCCGGACGACTCGGCAGCCCACGGATCGGGTGACTGCTTGGGATTGGGCCGGCCCGCAGCGCAAGGCTGCGAAGAAAGAACCGGCGTTGCGCGACAGGCGCGACGACGGGCGGCTAGCCCGCAGTCACCTCACGCGTCCGGATGGAAATCATCTTCCGAACCACCTCCCTTCTCGTGTGCGCCCCACACTAGGAACCGTCGCGCGCCCCCACAACCGAATTTCCTGTGGGCAACGATTTCCCCGAACGAGGTGTGGTGCCCAGCACGGTCGAGTTGAATGACCCGTCGTGCAGGACATGCAGACGCGTCCAGCTGGGGGTACCTCGTGACCGCACCGCATCAGTCCGGCCGTGCCCGCCCCGGCTCCGTCCCCGGCGCCGAGTCCGACGACTCGGATCTCCTGGCCGCGCTCCTCGACGGCATGGACGCCGCCCTGTGCGCGTTCGACGCGGACGGCACGGTCACCCACTGGAATCGTGAGGCCGAACGGATACTCGGCTGGACGGCGGCGGAGGCCGTCGGGCGGCACGGCCTGGAGGGCTGGGCGGTGCGCGCGGCGGACGCCGAGGAGGTCACCGCGCGGCTGGTGGCCGCGATGCGGGCGCACGGCCGCCAGGTGCACGAGTTCGCGCTGCTGACGAAGGACGGCGGGCGCGTCCTGGTGCGGACGCAGCTGTCGGCGGTGCCGGGCGCGGACGGCAGTCCCGCGGGCGCGTACTGCGCGTTCAGCGAGGTGCACACGCAGATCGACCTGGAGCGGTCGATCGCGCTGAGCGAAGCCCTGTTCGGCGACGCCTCCTGGGGCGTGGTGCTCGTGGACGCCGACCTGCGCCCGGCGCTCGCCAACGCGCACGCGGCGCGCGCCCTGCGCTCGGGGCGTACGGCGTTGCTCGGGCGCCCCCTGGGGGAGCTGTTGGACCAGGGTGTGGAGGAGATCGAGGGCGCCCTGCAGCACGTACTGGCGTCCGGCGCGCCGCCCGCGCCCACCGACCTGTGGGTGACGCTGCGGGACCAGGGCGGGGCACCTCCGGAACGCCGTTGCTGGCGCAGCGGTTTCCTGAAGCTGGCCTCGCCGCTCGCGGAGGAACCGGTGCCGCTGGGCGTCGCCTGGCTCTTCCTGGACGTGACGGCGGCGCGCCTGGCGGAGCAGGACAGCGCGCGGATGCGTTTCCGCAGCAGCCAGCTGCACCGGGCGGGCCGCGCGGTCGCCGAGTGCGACGACCCCATGGAAGCCGCCTCGCTCTACCTCGACTTCGCGCTCGCGGGTTTCGCCGACCACGCCCTCGTCGACCTCCTGCCGGAGCCGCAGGCGACCCCGCGGGAGCCCGTACGGCTCGTGCGGGCGGCGGCGACGCCGTCGGGGACGCCCACTCCGGCGTTCTCCCCGGCGGAGGTGCGGCACGGCATCCCCGTGCCGTACGCGGAGGAGCACCCGGCGCTGGAGGCGGTCGAGCGCTGCGGCTCCGTACGGGCCGTCTCCGACGCCACCGAGGGCTGGGCGGAGTCCCGCAAATGGCCGGACGGCACGCTGCACGCCCTCTCGACGGCACTCCGCAGCCGCGGCCGCACCATCGGCGTGGTCACGTTTCTCCGAGGTCCGTCCCGCCGCCCTTTCGACCGCGCCGACACCACGTACGCGGAGGACATCGCGTCCCGGGTGGCGGCGTCCGTGGACCTGGCGGTGACGCTGGCGGCGGCCGACTAGGGGCCGCAGCGGCTTTCGCGGAAAACGGACGCCGAGCCGCGAGGCCGCGCGAGGGGCGGGCCGCGCGGACATGGGCGTCGGGGCCGGTCACGCTGTCGTCTCCAGGGCCGCGCGCCAGAGCGGACTGTCGACGTAGTGGTTGTCGAAACGCTCCGCCGACTCGGCGATTTCCTTCGCGTCGGCCTCGCCGCGCATGACCCGGCCGAGCAGACGCAGGTAGTCGAACCGGCCCATGCCGGGGGTGAACACGAACAGGACGTCCGCCTCGCAGCCGGGCGCCGCGGCGAAGGCGTGCGGGGTGTGCGGCGGCACGGCCAGGAAGTCGCCTGCGTTGAGCACGGTGATCTCCTCGCCCACCAGCACCCTGAGGGAGCCGCTGATGACGAAGAACAGCTCGGTCGCCTTGGTGTGGAAGTGCGCGGGTGCCCCGACGGCGCCCTTGGCGAACGTGGACCGGTAACTGGTGAAGCCGTCGGCCGTGCGGTCGGAGTCGGCGAGCAGCGTCATCACGCTGCTGGGATCGGCACAGGTCTCGGCTTCGGTGTGACGGGTCAGCACCGGCTCGAACGGCGCGGTCGGCGGGACCCCGACGGGCTCGGCCGCCTCATGAGCCGGCTCGGCCCGCCCACTGCCGAACACCTCCTTGACAAGCCTCTGGTGCGCCTTCTGGAACGCCTCGGCCGTGGCGGCGAAGTCGAGTTCGGCGTCCCCGGTGGTGAGCGAGGCGGTCAGGGTCCTGCTGCCGTCGGGCGTGCTGTACATCAGCGCCGCCCAGCCCCAGATGCCGCCGTTGTGGCTGAGGACGGTGCCGCCGTCCGTCTCCTCCACGAACAGCCCCAGGCCGTAGCCGAGTTTGGGGTGCGGCGTGCGCATTTCGGCCAGCAGCGAGTCCGGCAGGAGCTTGCCGCTCATCAGTGCGGAGACGAACGTGTGGAGGTCCTCGGTGGTCGAGATCATGTCACCGGCGGCGGAGATCCAGGAGACGTTGGAGCGGGTGACATCGGCCGTCTTCCACTGGCCCGCGTGCTCGTACCGGTAGTAGCCGTGGGCGTGCGGCTCGGGGATCTCCGGCGAGGCGTCCGGCACCACCGTGCCCGACAGTCCCAGCGGCCGCAGGATCAGCCGCTGCATCTCCTCGGCGAACGAGCGGCCGGTGACGCTCTCGACCAGCAGCCTGGCCAGGACGTAGTTGGTGTTGGAGTAGCTCCAGTCCGTTCCCGGCTCGAACCGCGCCGGCTTGGACAGCGCCAGCCGCACCAGCTCCTCCGGCCGGTAGGTGTGGAACTGGTTGTCCACGTACTCCTGGCCCTGCCAGGGGATCCCCGGCGCGACCGTCCCGTCGTCGTAGTACTCGCCGGTGAAGTTGAACAGCCCGCTGGTGTGCTGCAGCAGCATCCGCACCGTGATCCGCCGGTCCAGCCCGAACCGGGGCAGATAGTCGTCCGCCGGGCTGTCCAGCCCGATCCTGCCCTCGGCCACCAGCCGCAGCACCACGGTCGCGGTGAAGGTCTTGGTGGTGCTGCCGATCCGGAACCGCCCGTCGGTCGGCGGCTTGGCGCTCTCGCCCAGCTTGCGCACTCCGGCGCTGCCGACCCACTCGCCCTGCTCGTCGTTCACGCGCAGTTGCACCCCGGCGAAACCGGAATCGACGATCTCCTCGATGGCCTTCTGCAGCTCCGGGCGGTCCTGTCCGGTGAGGGGGAGGGACATGGCTGTGCTCCTTATGGGGTGCGTCGTGGGGTGCGTCGATGGTTGTTGCGGAGAGGTGTTCCGTCGGGAGGTGCTCTGTCGGGAGGTGCTCCGTCGGAGGGAGCGGGTCAGAGGCTGCGGGCGGTGATGTCGCCGTGGGAGGTCGTGGCGCGGATGTCGAGATCGGCGGTGCCGTCGTTCTTGAGGGCGTTGCTGATGCGGCCGTGGCCGGTGCCGGCGTCCAGGGCGGCCGACACGCCGGCGGCGGCGCCGATGGTGATGTCGCCGGACTGGGTGCTGAGCCGGACCGTGCCACCGCCCATGGCCTCGGCGACCCGGATGTCGCCCCGTGCGGTGCTGATCTCCGCGGGCCCGCCCAGCCGGCCGACCTCGACGTCGCCGTCGACCGCGGTGAGACGCAGGCCCGCGGTCTCGTCCAGCTTGATCCGGCTGTACGCGCCTTCGAAGGCGACATCGCCGAGGCGGCCGACGGTCCGGAGTTCGGCGCCGGCCGTCCTGGCCTCGACGCGGGAGCCGGCGGGCAGCTTGACCGTCACCTCGACGGATCCGGAGGGGCCGAAGTACTGCTCCTTCGCCGAGGACTCGATCCGCAGGACTCCGTCGGCGTACGCGACCGCGGTCTGCTCCGCCGCCTTCACGTCGCGGCCCTTCGAGGCGTTCGCGGGCAGGACCTCGACCGCGGTGTCGGCCCGGTCCGCGGCGATGAACTGGACGCGTCCGGCGGGGATGTCCAGGACGGCGGAGATCGGGGCGGGGGTGTCGAACTTCTGCATCGTGCTCTCCCTTGTGCTGACGGCTCGGTGTTTCCGAACGACGGAAAAGCTACGTTGCTTTCCAGAACTGCGCAACGAGTTCTTTGCTCAGAAGTGGCATCTGCGCAGGTGAGATGGTGTTAATCATTGCAACGCCCTCTCGCTTAACGCAACGATGAGACGGTCGTCCGTTGCAATGCGATGAAGGCGAACGCTACGATGAAGGCGTTGGGGAACACCGAGCAGCGCCACGGAGCACCCGTGGGGCATGAAGGGGGTCGTGATGCCGGGAGGCAGGCTCACCCAGCAGGAGCGCCAGCAGATCGCGGCGGGGCTGGCCGACGGCCTGGCCTACGCCGAGATCGCCCGCCGTCTCGACCGTCCGACCTCCACGGTCACGCGTGAGGTGATGCGGAACGGCGGCCCCGCCGGCTACCGCGCCGACCTGGCCCACCGCGCCACCCAGCAGCGCACCCGCCGGCGCGGGACGGCCGCGCCCGGGGGGTCGCGGGAAGTCGCACAGCCCTATGGGCGCGACGCCGAGGCCGTGCACGACTACCAGGAGACCCTCACCGGCGTCTTCGTGACCTCGGGCCTGCCCAGGATGATGGCCCGGGTGCTGGGCTGCCTCTACACCACCGACACCGGCAGCCTCACCGCCTCCGAACTCGCCCGGCGCCTCCAGGTCAGCCCGGCGTCCGTCTCCAAGGCGATCACGTTCCTCGAGGGCCTGGACCTCGTCCGCCGGGAACGCGACGAGGGCCGCCGCGAGCGCTACGTCGTCGACGACGACCTCTGGTACCGGTCGATGATCCGCAGCGCCCGGGCCAACGACCAGTTCATCGAGACCGCACGGCAGGGTGTCGGCGTCCTCGGCCACGGAACCCCGGCCGCCACCCGCCTGGAGAATGCCGCCCGCTTCCTCGACTTCGTCAGTGAAGGGCTCATCCGCGCCGCGGAACAGGGCCGCGAGGTCCTCTACACCAGAACCGGAACGGCCCCGGACGGCACCGCCGCGCCACGTTCGGATCGCGCATAGGCGGGATCGGCGACGGTGTCGCGGATCGACGCGGGAAACGGCAGGTCAGGCCGTCGGGGGGACAGGGGGCGATCGGCGTTCAGTGCCGGAGTGTTCAGTGCCGGAAACGTTCAGTGCCGGAGTGTTCAGTGCCGGAAACGTTCAGTGCCGGAAAAAGATGCGGTCGCCGTACTCGTCCATCACCCGCCCGTTCCACTCGTGGCCCCCGTCGACGTTCCCCGACCGCAGCATCGGCGGGTCGATGCCCCGCTCCGCGAGTTCCCCGGCGGCCGTGGCCACGATCGCCTGCATGAGAGCGCTGGTGACCACCGTGGACGCGGGGCCGAACGGTGCCGCGATGTTGTCGGCGGTCAGCTCCGCGTCACCAATATCGATCTTGCTGTCGACGACGAGATCGCAGTGGTCCTTCAGGAATGTCCCGGAGGCGTGCCGGGAACGGGTGTGCTCGGCATAGGCGAGCGACGTGACGCCGATGACCTTGAGTCCGAGAGCCCGGGCGTTCATGGCCATTTCCACGGGCAGTGAATTGCGGCCGGAAAGCGAGATGATGATCAATAGGTCGCCGGGCTGCGCGGGACTGGTGTCCAGGACGGCCCCGGCGAGTCCGTCGACGCGTTCGAGCGCGCTGCCCAGGGTGGCGGGCATGACGTCGAGCCCGATGACGCCGGGCACGGCGAGCAGGTTCATCAGGGCGATCCCGCCCGCGCGGTAGACGACGTCCTGCGCGGGCAGCGAGGAGTGGCCCGCGCCGAAGACGAAGAGCCGCCCGCCGTCCGCCACCGTGTCGGCGATCAGGGAGCCCGCCTCGGCGATGTGCCCCGCCTCCTCGTCGCGCGCCCGCCGCAGCAGCCCGATGGCGGCGTCGAAGAACTGCCCGGCCAGCTTGTTCTCGCTCATCGCTGCGGGGCTCCCTTGGCTCGAGTTCCGGATGGCGCGCACGGTTCGCTCGTACGCTCGTGGCGCGGATCACGTTGCGGTCTTGACCATGGCGCTGTCAATACGAGGGTGGCGGTCCGGCTGTCCGCGGCACCGTTGTCAGTGATATGCGTCAGAATTGAGTCCAGGGCCAGCGCACGACTTATCAAGGGGCACGCATGTCCGGACTGATCGACACCACGGAGATGTATCTCCGCACCATTCTCGAGCTGGAAGAGGAGGGTGTGGTCCCCATGCGTGCCCGCATCGCCGAACGGCTCGACCAGAGCGGTCCGACGGTGAGCCAGACGGTGGCGCGCATGGAGCGTGACGGCCTGGTCTCGGTCGCGGGCGACCGGCACCTGGAGCTCACGGAGGAGGGCCGCAGGCTGGCCACGCGCGTCATGCGCAAGCACCGCCTCGCGGAGTGCCTGCTCGTCGACGTGATCGGCCTGGAGTGGGAGCAGGTGCACGCCGAGGCCTGCCGCTGGGAGCACGTGATGAGCGAGGCCGTGGAGCGGCGCGTGCTCGAGCTGCTGCGCCACCCGACCGAGTCGCCGTACGGCAACCCCATCCCGGGCCTGGAGGAGCTGGGCGAGAAGCCCGAGGCCGACTCGTTCCTCAACGAGGGCATGGTCTCCCTCATGGACCTGGAGCCGGGCACCGACGGCAAGACCGTGGTCGTACGGCGCATCGGCGAGCCCATCCAGACGGACCCCCAGCTGATGTACACCCTCCGGCGTGCCGGGGTGCAGCCGGGCGCAGTCGTCAGCGTCACGGAGTCCGCGGGCGGCGTGCTCGTCGGCAGCGGCGGCGAGGCGGCGGAGCTGGAGGCGGACATCGCCAACCACGTCTTCGTGGCCAAGCGGTAGCGCTCCGCTGGGTTGGCCGACGGGGTGCGGTTGTTCTTCGTCGGCGCCTGTTGGGGTGCGTCTGCGCTGTGCGCGCGGCTGCGGGCCGGTGGCCCGTCGCGCCTACCGGGTTGCCACCCGGGCCCGGCGGGCGGCCGCGGGCCGTCGACGGCTGGTCGCGCAGTTCCCCGCGCCCCTTACTGGGCGCGCCCCGGCGGGTGGGTGCTCCATGGGATTCGGTCGGAGTCGCGGTACGGGGCGCGCGGCGCCCCTCCGCGTGCCACGCTGGGGCATATGCCGTGCGCGGCGGCGGGAGGGGGGATCTTCCGGTGAGGTCGGTGGACGGTCATGGCGAGGCCCCGGCGCCTTTACGGACGCCGGGGCCCTGCCTCCCCATATGTACCCCCATGGCGACCCGGAGCCCCGAGCTCTCAGGGTGCGCCTCGTGGACCTTCTTCCCCGAGCGGTCCACGCCCAGGTCGATTACTCCCCTGGGCGCCGCCGGTCAACCCTTCTGCAAGGTCACTCGAACGAGGGGTGTTGTCCCCAACGACCGAGTGTTCGAATGTGAGTTCTATACAGTGGGGCCACTCGGGGGAGAAAAGGGGGTGCCAGGCTCATGGTGCGGCGTATCGACGTGAGCGGGAGCGGCGGAGTGCGGCTCGCCGCATGGGAGTTCGCCGACCCGCCGAAGGCGGGCGAGGGTGCGGCCGCCCCCGGCGCGGTGCTGCTGCTCCACGGTCTGATGGGCCGCGCCGCGCACTGGGCGGAGACGGCCCGCTGGCTCTCCGCCCGGCACCGCGCCGTCGCCCTCGACATGCGGGGCCACGGCCGCAGCGGCCGCCCGGCCGGAGGTCCCTTCACCCGTGAGGCGTATGTCGCCGACGTCCAGGCCGTCATCGAGAATCTCGGCCTCGCGCCCGTCACCCTCATCGGCCACGCCATGGGTGCCCTCACCGCCTGGCAGCTCGCCGCCCGCCGCCCCGACCTCGTCCGCGCCCTGGTGATCTGCGAGATGCGGGCCTCCGCGCTGAGCGCCGCCGGGCGCCGGGAGTGGGGCGAGTGGTTCCGCTCCTGGCCCGTCCCCTTCGCCACCCTGGCCGACGTCCGCAAGTGGTTCGGCGAGGAGGATCCCGCCCTGGAGCGGCCCAAGCCCGCCCGCGGCGACTTCTACGCCGAGGTGATGGCCGAGCGCTCCGACGGCTGGCGCCCGGCCTTCTCCCGCCGCCAGATGCTGCTCGCCCGCGAGACGTACGTCCGCGACGCGCACTGGGAGGAGCTCGCGCACATCGAGTGTCCCGCTCTTGTCGTCCGCGGGCTCGACGGCGAGCTCGGCCGTGCCGAGGCGCAGGAGATGGTGCGGGTCCTGCCGCACGGTCGCTATGCCGAGGTCCATGACGCGGGGCACTTCGTCCACTACGACCAGCCGGAGGGGTGGCGTCGCGTGGTGGAGGAGTTCTTGGAGACGGCCGTGCCGGCGTAGTGGCCTGTTCGGGTCCGGGTGCGCCTATTGGGTGCGTCTGTGCTTGGCGCGCGGCCGCGGCCCGGTAGGGGTTTGTCGCGCTCACGCGGCGGAGCCGCGCAATGTCACAGCCCCGCGCCCCTGACGGGGCTTCCGCGCGCCCCCATTTAATTCAACACGCGTTGACATACCTCCTCGGCGGGTGTGCACTGGCAGTACGGACCGTCGAGCGGCCACCGCTCGTGCACCCCGAGGAGAAGCCATGTCCTCCCTGCCGTCCTCTCCCCTCCCGCCCGCCGACGTCGCTCCCGTGGATGTCTGCGTGGTCGGTGCCGGTCCCACCGGGCTGCTGCTCGCCGGGGATCTGGCCGCCGCCGGAGTGCGGGTCGTGCTGCTGGAGAAGCGGGTCCGGGAGTCCAATCTGACCCGGGCGTTCGCCGTACACGCCCGCAGTCTGGAGATGCTCGACGCCCGGGGGCTCGCCGAGGAGTTGCTGGCCACCGGCCTGTTCCTGTCCTCGGCGAGGCTCTTCGGGGGTGCCCGCGTCGACCTCAGCCGACTGCCCAGCCGTTTCCCGGGCGTCCTGATGACCCCGCAGTACGAGACCGAGCGCGTGCTGGAGGAGCGGGCCCTCGCCCTCGGGGCCGAGCTCCGGCGCGGCTGCGAGGTGACCGGGCTGCGGCAGGACGCCGACGGGGTCGACGTCGACGTACGCGAGACGGGCGGGGCGGCCGGGGCGACGGC
>NZ_JAINFC010000013.1 GCF_020740835.1 Streptomyces sp. UNOC14_S4 | reverse complement strand
CGCCTCGGGGCTGGCAACACCAAGCGACCTTCAAGTTCCAAGCAGTGCTGACGTCCTGACCTGCGGAAACGCCGCTAGCAACACTGAGGCCCCTCCACGACCCACCAGAGATGGCGGATCAGAGGGGCCTTCGTCGTACCTAGGGCTGGTCAGGACGGCGCGCGCTCAGACCTCGTCAGGTGTCACGACTCCGTCGAGTACGGCCTGAAGGACCTCCGTCGCAGGGCCGTCCCCCAGCTCCTTCAGGGCTCCAGGAATGGCGTCCAGGAGCTCCTTGGGTAGCTCCATCTCGACGAGCACCTTGCCGCACCGAGCGAGCTCCTCAAACTCCGCACGCCGACGCAGCGTTTCGAGCGGCGCGAAATTCGGCAGCTGCTGAGACTGGAGGAAGCTGAGATCAGAGGTCAGCTCCACACCATGCTTGGCCTCGTAGATCCGCACGCCGCGCTCTCGGGCGAAGGCGATGAGGTCGGTCAACCGGTTGAAGTCGCGGTCGTACGTCTCTGGCTTGTACGCGATGAGGGCCTCGTAATCCCCAGATCGGATGGCTTCTTTCAAGACTTCGATGGCCGGACGCTCCGAGTTGCTCAACGTCCCGACGATCGACATTCCGTTAGCGTCAGCCCACTGCTGGCACCGGGCGATCTGGACACCTGAACTTTTACCGATCGACCACTGCTCGGGGCCACTTGCCTTGTAGTAGACGGCTACGCGTTTCTTGTCTGTCACTGGTTGTCCTCTGTCCCTTCCTCGAAGCGGTCGAGCAGGTGCTCGGTCACCTGGCGCATGATCTCCTCCACATCTTCAGCGCTGAGAGGTCCTTCCCCTAGATTCACCTCCACGTTGCGGCCATCGGGGAGGTGGATGCTGAAGGTCTCCTCCTTGGGGGTGCGGGGCCGAGTCATGATCTCCGAGGTCTCCGCGATTTGGAGTTCCTCCAAGGCGTCGAGTGCGTCAGACTGTGCGAGGAGCTGAGGCTCTTCTACAGCGTGAACTTCCACGCCGTGCTTCTTGGCAGTTTCTAGCAGCGTCTTCAGTGCGGTGGCCCGAAGGTTGTACCTCCTGGGCTCGGTCGCCACAAGCACATCGAACTGGCCGCTGGAGATGGCATTGAGTAGATCGGGGAACTGATCCTGGGTGCTCGTCGACTCGAAGGTCCTAACAACCTTCAGGCCACGCTTCGCTGCCCACTTTTCGCACATGGCGCGCTGGCTCCCTAGCGATGAGGCACCCCGGGTGTACACGGCCACACGCTTCTTCTCATTCACTCTTCAGTCTCCTTCCGTATGGCGGGCCGGATCATCCATGACCTCGCTCGTAGATGTAGGAGTCGGTCTGCTTGAGAACGGTGCCGAAGTTCTCGTGGTTGGTGCCGAGCTCCCATAGCTCCACCACGACTTCTCCATCTGCGTGGTGGACCGGATCACCCATGATCTCAACGCGGCGGCCGTCGGTGAGCCAGATGATGTCACCACAAACCAGATCGCGAGCCTTGGCCGTATCCATTGATTCGCTCACTTCACCTTCCCGTTTCAGGCTTTCAGAGCCACATGATGTCGTCACAGCGCACCAGGAAGGGGCTCTCCCTTTCGTTCTCTGGGAAGTTGGTGCACTCGGGGTCGTCACAGCACCCGTCACCACAGAAAGGGTCGCCGCATGAGACGGGCTCAGGAATGCTGTAGCTCACCCGCACGCGGGTCCGAAGGCTGATTGCTTCTTGCAGGAGAGGCAGCCAGTCACTCTGCCCCCAGAAAGCCCTGTTGGATACGTCGTCCAACATGAAGCAGATCAGCTTGTCGCTGCCATCATCCCGATCGCACTCCCACGCCTTGCTGATAGTGGACTCGTACACTTTCTCGCTTTTGTCAGCCATGGGGCGGCCTCCTCAGTCTTAGACTTTTTCTGCTCGCGCTTTCAAGAGGTCACGGATGTCTGCGAGGTGGAGTCGCTGAGTCAGTTCGTACTCGCCGCGCTGATCCTCAACAAGCCAGTACGAAGGGCGGGAGACGCTGCCTCCCCACAGGCTGGGCGAGAAGGCAGGGTAGACCCTGTAGCGGCCGTCCTTGGTTTCGTAGCCGAAGCCATTCTTGGCGCGACGTAGCGTGTGGCGGTCCGTGTGCACCGGGCTCATTCGGTGCCTCCAGGCTTGATGTCGGCGACACGAAGGGCGCGCGTTTCCCGGATCATGGCTCGCGCATGGTCTACGTGATACTGGAAGTGCTCGATGATCTCCTGCTTCGCCTCTGCAAGGGTCTTGAGGAATTCGTCGTCGTACCCTGCATCGTCCTTGTGCCGGATTGCAGGGTATGCCTGGTCGCTCCAGTCAACCCAGTAGACCTTGCGACTGCTGTTCATCCGTCCTCCTCTGACTCTTCAGCCAGGCACTCCTCGCAGTCTCCCTTCGGCTGCTCTTCGTGATCCGGGCACAACTCCCGGGAGACAACGTCGAGTTCGCCTCGCTCGATATACTAGGCGCACTCGCGGGCTGCTGTGATGGGATCGTAGAAATCCCTCTCGATGCAACCCTCATCCGTAAAAATCCCGTACTCGGACACTCTTTGATGCTCCTCTCATGCGAAAGCCCCTCTCTATCGATGGAGAGGGGCGGGGTACAGATGTATTTTTTCAGGCGAGAAGTGACTTGACCGCCTTCGTCAGAGCTGCCTGTGCTGCGCGCTTCCCTGCTTCCACGCTGGCGCACTCGACGTAGTCGGAGCTTAGCGATCCAAGAAGGAGAGAGTAGAAAGTGTCACCCTTGGACGGTGGGGTGAGGCGCGTGACGGTAGTCAGGTGCTTTCCGTCGATCGAACCGTGCCACTTCTCGCCCTTCGGAAACGTCTCGTCGAGAGTCCATTCCAGGCGCTTCACCTTGACTACTGACTTCTTCTCCAGCACCTAGCACCCTTACTCTTCGAAGACGTCCGGCTGGTAGACAGCATCCCGAAGCTTCTGAAGGATGCTTGTCGCGTCGGGGCTGCCCTGCTCGGCTTGCCCGCTCAAGAGCTCATGGAGGTAGGCGTACTCAGGGAAAGAGAGGTCGAGCCATGCTTGCTTGATCCCCATCTTCTCCGCGATGAAGCGCAGGCGGGCCGTCTCCTTGTCGCGAAGATCCCGGCTGATCATTTCGCCAGCCAGAGTGAAGCTGGTCCACTCGATTCCGGTCTTGGCCTCGTACAGGAGCACACCTGACCGGGAAGCAGCGTCGTTGACTTCACGCTGGTCCTCGTCGGACTCTCCATAGATGTTGCGCTCTGCTGCAACGAGAACGCCATGCTTCTTGGAGCGGATCAGATCCAGGAGACGCACGTGGGCTTCCGGCTCCGGAAGCTCTGAGTAAACCTTCTCGACTACGTACCCGTTGTCTTCTGCCCAGGCACGGCACGCCTTCTGCTGTGCTATGAAGGACGTCCCAGCATCCTCGGTTACGGGCAACTTGACGTAGATCGCAATGCGCTTCTTCTCGGTCACTTCTCTCCTTCCGGGAGTCGGTAGAAGGTACGGGGCTTCTGGGTCCCGTATGGCCTGATCACTGTCTCAACCGCGTTCTGGTCCCTGAGTTCCCCTAGAACCGTTTCGAGCTCTTCCGGTGTCACTCGAAATTCAGAGTCCATGAATTGCAGGGACACGACATGATTGGCGAGATCGATGTACGTCAGCCCTCGCTCTCCTGCGCCTCCCAGCAATGTCAGGACTTTTTCCTTCAGTTGATTGCCTTCGCTCATCCCTGTGCTCTCCGCTTGCGGATTTCGCGCTTGATTTTCTGCATCGCGGGGGAGCTCATGTCCCCTCCCATGTCGATACCGCGGCCGTCGTCCAGGCGGTACTTTTCCAGACGGTCCCAGACATCTCCCCAGTCGATCGGACCCTCGTTGTACCATCCTTCGACGATTCCCTGGACCATCTCCAGGATCTCGTCCGTAACGTTCTCGACTGTGACGACTTCGTAGTCCTTGTGCTCACTCATTTCAACTCCTCAACTACGGCTGGGAAGTTTTCAGTGCCTCGGACGAGCGGACAGGTCGGTCGAGATCCGACAACCCTCTTCTGAGAAAATCCCAAACTTGGGAACTTTTGATGCTCCTCTCGCGCGAAAGCCCCCTCTATCGATAGAGAGGGGTGGAGTGTGGTTGTACCTACTGGCGGATTTTCTATCCCGCAGGTAAATCTCACCAGTCGTGGAGCGGCTCGGCATCCTCACTGCCAATGCAGCGGCAGTTGGGGCTGTGCTCAGCGTCCCACTGCGAGTAGCGGGGGTAGCCGTCCTCATCCCATCCGGTGATCTGGTACACCATCAGGTGCCCGTTGGCAGCGGTCATTTCGGCTGTCTCAGGCTTGCTTTCGCTCATGGTTCCCCTCCCAGGCATACGCTTTAGATCGGACATGGCATTTGTCATAGCTCTTCGATCATCTGCTGCTTCTCGGCGTCCAGCTCCTCCAGGTCGATGGCGAAGTACTGGGCGAGCAGCTTCTTCAAGTCCTCTCCACCTGCTTCCAAGAACACGGTGGGGTCATCCATGTCTGGGTCGTCCAGGACAACTTCCCGGCAGAGCCGGAATTCTGTCTTGTCATCCATCCACGACAGGAAGCGATAGATATCCTCGGATACGCCATTCACTGCACGGAGCTTGTCGTGCTCGGGGTACTCACTCATCAGTTTCCTGCTGGCCCTTCTTCCACAGCCGGTAGTCCATGTCCGTGAGCTCGCCGGTTTCAGTGTTCACCAAGGTGACCCGGCCAGTCTCCCGCAGGTACCGGATGGCAGCAGAGTCAACTGCTTGCGGATGCTGCTCGAAGCCTCTACAGATCCCTCCTGGAAGACCTTTGCCGTACCCTTCCAGGGTTTGGTGGCACACGATGTGCCCCTGGTTTTTCTGGCAGTCTTCCAGCATCTGTTTGACGCGCCCTGGACTGAGATTCATCAGGTTCCCAGCGCGGAAGACACATGTCGTACAGCGGTCCTCTACGAGGCGCACGCGCCATGTTTCGGGGTCAGCTACAGGCGCGTGGGAGTAGTCTTTCTCATCATCCGACTCTATGTCGTCAAGATCCTGTCGTACCTTCATGGTTCCCCTCCCTCTACGCGACAGGGAGCCTGCCCATGGTGCTGAGCAGACTCCCTGCGACTGGTTGCTGCTTCTGCGCGGTCAGCCGTTGGCCTTCTCGTACGCCTCACGGATGTCGGCAGGGACACGGCCACGGTCGTTGACGCTGTAGCCGTTCTTCTTCGCCCAAGCACGGATCTTCGCGGTGTCCTGGCTGCCGCTTGCCACCCGAACCTGCTTCGGCCGTCCGCCCGCAGTGCGCCCGGTCTTGCGGGCCGACTTCACGAAGTCCGCGAGGGCCCCGCGCAGCTTGTCCGCGTTCGCTGTGGTGAGGTCGATCTCGTAGGACTTGCCGTCGAGCGCGAAGACGACGGTCTCGTCCGCCTCCTTACCATTGAGGTCATCGACGAGGAGGACTTGGACCTGCTGTGCCATGAAAAATACTCCTGTAGTGGTGGATTGACGGGAGAATAGCAGCCGACGGTCCGCTACTCGGCGGAAAAAAGAATTTCGTACCCATGGGGGTAGTACCGGCCGCACCATGGGCAAGGAAGCGAAGCCCCCCTCTCTTACAGCCCGCATCGTCAGCAGCCCAGTTGGGTGCCGGTTCTCCGAGAGGAGGGCTTACTGCTCGGTGCGCTCCAGGCTGAGGTTCTTGTCGTCGAGGGCGACAGTCAGCACGCCGGTGGAAGTGTCGGAGCGGCGCTTGCCAGGGCGATCGGACATGAAGCGCTGGGGGCGGCGTGGCGGAGCGACTTGCCGAGTGTCAACCATGATGCGCACCGCGGGCTTGCGCTCGTGCGCAGTGGCGAACACGTCCTGCACTACGCCGTGCAGCCAGAACCCATCACGAGCGCGGTAAGTGACACGCACGCCAGGCGCGTACAAGGTGCCGCCGCTGTACAGGCGCTCCAGGGGCTGCTCCTGGTCCAGGGGGACATCAGGAACGGCTGGGGCCTCCTCCGCGGGGGCGGCCTGATCCTCGGATGACTGCTCGACCAATGTCCGAGCGGTGGCCGGAGGGTAGATGGGAGCTCCTCCACTGCCGACCTCGACGTGCCCGTCTTGAAGGCCGTTGTAGATGACGGTGGAATCCTCGGAGGTCTCAGCCTTCGTAGGCGCAGGGACAGGTTCGGAGGGGCACTCATTGGCGGCCTGAACAGCACGAAGCTTGCGCAGGCGGGCACGACGATCGGGCGCAGAGCCGGTGATCTTGATGCCAAAGTGCTCGACAGTCTTGAACTGCTCGAAGATCCATCCCTCGGCAGTCAGCGAGGCAACGACAGCGGGGAGAGTGACGTCGTCTCCGACAGCAACACGGGTGTGGTCTGGCTGGTCAACGACGGACACTTTTGAGCTCTGACCCACGTCCTCGATGACTCTGGCTGCCACAAGTGCTTTGCGTACGATCATGGCCTTGGGAATCCTCGGCGGCCGTGCAGGCAGCTCCTCACGGGCGCTGACGAATACCCAGGTGCCAGACACCTCGACGGTGTAGCGAGAGGCGAGCGCTTCAGCGTAGTCCTGAGCACGGACGGCAGCTTGGGGGTCCCTGGGCATGCCCCTCGCGTCTGTGATGCCAAGCTGGGCCATGCGGTGGAAGAACTGGCCATCACCTTCATTCCAGAACACGGCGACTCGGCCGAAGCCGGAGCGGCGGACGAATGCGCCACTGCCAGCGCCACGGCTCATGGACTCGGTGTAGCGGGAGTGCTGAAAACCGGCGGCCTTGAGAAAGGCGATCACAGCGGTGACCGTGGGCGGCTTGCCCGGGACGGGCACGGGGTTCACCACGCTCGCTCCTCATTACTCAGCCACCACTCCTGGACAGCTTTTGCAGCTGCCACCCGGTCCTCGAAGTTTTCTCCGAGTGCAATTGAGATGATGTAGGCCGGGTATTTGTGGTCGCTCCGTTGCGCAGCCTCAGTAATGCAGGCGTACCAACTGCCTCCGTACTCCTGTGGGCCCTCCAGGCTGCCTCGCTGAATTCCGTCTTGGTATATGGTCCAGACCGCGCGGATCGGCCCGCTTTGGACCGCTTCCCAGTCAATTCCGATCATTTCGCCTGATGGGAAGTCTCGTCCTGTCTCCCTGTACCATCGCTTATCCACAAAGGCGATGCGAGGCGCGGACCGGAAGGCGATAGCTGATTCCGCCGGTTCCTCAATTGCTTCGAGATGCTCCATGCGGAGTTACCTTCCTGTACGCGCGCCTCAGCGGGTCGGGCCGGATGTCGTATCTGTCGAGACACTCAGCGGGCAGGACTCTTCCGGCCTCTGAACACGAGCTTGGGATGGCCGTCGGATGGGGTGATGGTCATGCAGCCGGTGTCATTGTCGAACTCAACGCAGTGACCGTAACCGTCATATGCCCATTGCCCTGCGATGTTGTGTACGTCGCCTGCCGTGTGCTTGCCGTCATGGATACGGTAGGACTCAAATCCATTTCGCTTACTGAACTCCTGGGCCTTGCGAATCATCTCATTCTGGCGAACGATCGAGTCCGTCACTGAGTCGTGGTTACTCATGTCATTCACTACAGGCCCCCTCCAGCGGCTTCGGATTTTCCTTCTCATATCTATCTCGGATGGGTTGATCGTGTGTTTGAAGGCTCTTGAGTCTAGCCTTCTTCTGGCGGAATTCCTTGAGCGAGTCGCTGAGTTTTCTCTCCTGCTCCTCCAGCCATCGGATTTCCTTTAGACGGGCATCCATTCTTTGGACAATCTCTTCGTACCGCGCCCGGGTGATGCTTGGGGGATCGGAAAGCAGCCCTTCAAGCTCGGCCCTCACGTAATAGAACTGGGCGCCTTCGCCCTTCCCCGCGTACTTCTTGCAAACCGGTTTCGGTTCCTCAGGCTGGCGGCGTCGCCAGGTGGAGAACCTGGAGCTCGTAAGGCCTGTTAGGGCCAAAACTTCTTTCGTGGGCACGAGCTCGCTCCAACGACCCTCGTACTCCGGTCGGAACCATTCGACCCTTCCAGACATTAAGGACCTCTCGCGCATTTCACGGCAATATCTCCAGTAGATCCTAGTCGGGAGTCGTACCCAAGCCGAGCCCCGGGAACGTCACCAACCTGTGTGATTGACGACGTCCCCGGGACTCAGCGGATGCTTTGAGACGGCGCGGCACCAGCGAGGCGACCACCGGCTTGGCGGAGCGAGCTACCGCTGCGAGCCGCCCTCCGGAACGAACCAGGTACCACCCACCTGAATCGTGCCGTCAGCGTTACACACGGTGGCGTGTCGACGTATGCCAATCGCTATCGCCTTGCGTACGTCGTCGGCAGTCACGCCAGTGCCCATGAGGGTCGCCGTATCCAGGACGTGCCCCCGGTACATCTCGTATGTGACGCCTTCCCGGATCTCGACGCTGTTGGTGGCGGGGCTCTGCGGCACGTAGCGGCGGTTCTCCACCACGATGGCGTGGTCTGCGGGGTCCTGGCGGAATGCGACGCGCTTGAAGCGGAGGTTGCCGACGATGCGGCGGATCTGCTCGGCGCTCACATCCTCGCGTCTGCGCTCCCCGTTCACGTACAAGGCGTGCGGAACGTCGACTACGTCTTCAGCCGCCGGTGGGACCGGGCGCAGCTCATCAACGCGGCACTGCCGCACGCCCCCCTCGCCGTGCTCACCGGCATGCACGGCACGTACCTTGTAGTGCCCGGCACACCAGTTCACCACCGTGCCCTCATACTCGTCGAGGACGTACGTGCGACGGTCCTCATGAAGGTAGAAGGTGCTCCGTACGAGGACATGGTCACCGGGGGCATAGCGCTCGTCCTCAGGTTTGATGTCCATGTCGGTCTCGGCCTTGGTGGCCGGGCGCAGCTCTACGGTGCCGCGTACGTCGCGGTAGTCGATACGGACATGCTGATTGATCCCGGTCACTTCGATCGGCTCGCCATCGACCAGGCCCTGGGACTGAGCTTGCCCCCGATGAGTCACCTGGGTCTGGGCGCGGAGGATTTCGCGCAGTGCGGCGTCCACGGTGATGCGCTCGGGTATGCCGCCATTGCGGGTGCGCATGTAGTGCGAGTGCAGGTCCAGGACGCGGTCGCGCCGGGCTATGCCCGCGGCGTTTGCGTGACTAATGGCGTGGAGCGATGTCACAACTCCGAAGGCATCCTGCGCCTCGTTCCAAAGCGCGTCGAAGCGTTCCTGAGCCACAGAGGGATCTGTGGGAGCGTCCTCGACATGCCAGATGATGTCGCTGTCCGGATCGTCCTGGCCGACTACGAAGAATGCACGCTCCGTCTTGCTGAGGTCCACCGTATATTTCGACATTCGGTCCTCCTTCAGATGTTCGGGCATGAAAAAACCGGCCCCTTAAGTTCAGGAACCGGAATGGCTTGTGGGATATGGTGGTGTTCGTCAGTTCTCTTTCCCTTGCGAGCGGGTTAGAGCCTCTTCAGATAGCCAAGGTGCTGTGTTTACGAAGTGCCGGATCACCAGCCACATGGCGCGTTCCGGAGTGGCCGCCGTCCCGAGTTCCATCCCCTTCTTGGCCCTGGCTATCCAGTGGTTATTGGACCCCTGGATCACAAAGCCGATGCAGGAGCCTGTACCAGGGCTATCCAGGTCGACAGCAAAACAATCAGCGAACGGCTTGAGGTGGAACAAGGCACTGTACTGCGGCAGCTCACTGGGGCTGATCATCAGACCTCCAAGTTCTTCCTGATCGACTAGATGTCTACTCTTCGATGATCTCGATCCAGAATGTGCGGAGTTCGCCGTTATGGTCAGGGCACACTGCCTTGAGTGCCACGGGCTCCCCGGGAACCGGCGAGACTTTCTCCAGATCGAGAATCTGCTGATATTTGTCTCCGCGGTGCCGATTCAGTCCGTTACAGATGAGATTCCTGAGTTCGAGCGGTCCCATGAATGCTCCTTGATCGTGCAGGGCCGGTTTTAGGTCCAGTGTTGTGCGCAAAAACGACTGTGCCCCCTAACCTAATTTGGAGTCAGGGGGCACAGGGCTGGCGCAGGACTAGTAACAGGCGTCTCCGCTCGGGTACTCCAGCATCACGCGACGCCCATGGCCGTACTTGTCGACCTGAATCACGGCAACGCTGCTGTCCATGTAGTGGACCTCCTCCTTGTCACGCCACTCTGGCTCAACTTCGGAGATGTAGTGCCACAGCTCTTTCACGCGCTGCTGCGCGGCGTACATCGCACGCCAGTGCTCAATGGTCCACTCGTACTTGTGGAGGGAGTAGAAGGTGGAATGCAACACCTGCCAATCAGAATCTCCAGGAAGGTGAATGAGGTGAACCTCTATCACCCGAGTCGTTCGGTATCCGCCGCCGCGCAGGAGGTGGAGTCTGATCTCTCCGCTTCGAATAGCCCAAAGAAGCATTTCGACTCCGGAGTGGAAGACTTTGTCAGTGGCTGTTTCCCTGATGGCCGACCCGTCGGGCTGACAAACTACCCACGTCTTGCCCTTCACGACATACATCCGATTCCTCCCCATGCGCAGACGTCCTGGTGCTGGTCGTCGTACCTATGCGGCATAGCCAGCGCCTTCCTCACGCTTGATCCAGAACTCCATGAGGTAGAAGGTCTCACTCACCGTTCCGTGCTCGCGCAGGCTGTGGCCGACGGTATCGTCCCTGATGTCGTCGCTGTACCGCTCGATACGCAAGGCGAGTTTGCACCAGGCACAGGAGCACTCAGCCCACAGTTCGTCGGTGCCAAAGTAGGGGCAGCGCTCGGCCCACTTGTCCATCTGGTCACCGAGTAGCGCTTCGAGTGCCAGCACGGCGGCGTCCTCGTCCTCCGCGCACTGAATGTCCTCGACCTCCGGCTCTTGGCCGATCATGTTGCAACCGACGTGGTAGTGGTGGCTCATTGCTGCATCCTCCTCAGACGGTCGTGCTCAGCCTCGTGGTGCTCGACGCCGCCGCACTGGGCGCAGTACTCGGACGGCAAACAGCTTGGCCAAGAACTGCTCCGCGGTGAGGCCGTCGCTGGCGATGGGGTTCTCTGCGCTGGTCACGCGCCCTCCGCCTCGTGGATGCCATCGCCGGACGCATCGGCATCACACAACCCCAGGGCGCGCAGATATCCGATCCCTTCGGCATACACGGAGGCATCGATCTCGCCAACGGCGTGCAGCCCAGCCAGGTAGATCACAAGCCGGTTTCCCTCTCCGAACCACTTGACTGGGAACTCAACGTTCCCAATTTCGTCGAGCCCAAGACCGAAGCTTTCAAGGCCAACCACCCTGTCACCCAAGATCGAGTTCAGCCCATCGGCGGCGTCGAGTAGAGGCTGCCGCCGCCGGTCCCGCTCCTCCATGCGGGCACGATTGGCGGCACGGACAACATCCTGCTCTGTCATGACAGCCACGTAAGCGTCACGCCACGCGCTGAACTCGGGGTGAGCTTTGAAGCCTGCAACGAAGTCGTCGACGTGGCCCAGACGTGCGATCATCTTCTGCTGCGAGCCGATGGCCACACGGATGTGTTCGTCGTAATCCTTAGGTAGCCCGACTTTGTCAGGGTCACACGATCCCCATCCTCCTAGGGGGATGTGAATGAACCTGTGTACACGGATGGTCTTGGGGGACACTGACTCAACGCGGCACACTGCGGAGTTCCGAACCTGTACAGCTTCTCGTGCAGAACCACGACCTATGATGCGCTGGCTCTCGCGTTTGTGTATGGGGTTGTACAGGACGATCAGATCCCCGGAACGCAATTGCGCGGTGTCGGTCACCTCAGTCAGCCGGTACTCAGCCGCGGGAGCATCCTCGGCACTTCGACGCTCCAACGGCACCGGCTGATCGACGTGGGGGAGCAGGCTCAGCCAAATCTCCATGCCAAGACGCCCCGCACGCTGCTCGCTGGTCTCATAGATATCAGTCAAGGTTCTCCTCCCTCTCCGGGCCCTGGGCGCAGTAATCGTCGCCCCACTCTTCGGCCCACGATTCGACTTCGTTACGCATATACTCCTCCAAGTCATGCCCGAAGTCGTCGCCAGTAGTGTTGATGCAGTGCACACATCCCTGGGCGTTGCCGCTGAGCGCGTCAATCTTCGCATCAGCCTCATTCGCGTAGATGTTGATGTACTCGCCGCCGCGCCACACTCCGAACCAGCTACCGTGGGACTCGACATGAACCTTCAGTACGAGGCCGCCAGGGAATTCCATTCAGATGTCCTCTCGTGGGTAGACAGAGTCCTTGTAGAGAATCGTGGCCACTGGGGCGAACAGACCTGCCGTGGTGATGACTTCATCCTCGGCAGGTGTGTGGTCCAGAGGGAAGGAGATCAGATCGGCGACCCAGCCATTGGGGTGGTAGAGCTTGATCAGCGGCTCACCTCTCGTCCAGCAGGCGAAGTAATGCGCCTCGGAATAGAAGAACACCAGGTCGTGGAAGTAGAAGACGATCTGCCGGTAGTTCTCGGCGTACTGAAGGTTGAGCTTCTCCGCCTCCGGATACTTGACGCCGTTCGCATCCGACTCCCAGAGCCGGTACTGTGCCCACTCGTTACGGATGAACCGGGCTTCCGCCCGGCCCTCCTCGGTAAGCCAGATTTCCCCTGAGCTGCATCGTTCGTCGTCGAGGACATCGCCCTGGACCAAGCCGCGCTCTATGAGCGCCTGGCAAGCGTCGTTCAGCCGGGTGATCGAGTCAGGGTGGCCAACGATGTCGAGGGTCCTGTGAAGATCGCAGGCCCGGGCCTTGCTGACGGCATCGAGAGCCAGCAGCACCCGCCTCTGCACCTCCACCTTGGGCGACTGCTCAAACCACTGGAACTCGGGATCACACTGGAACCCCACGAGCTTCTCCTTCTGCATGTATACGGGCATGAAGAAGCCCGACCTCCACACGCGGAGGCCGGGCTGAGAGTCGTACCTAACGCCTAGCCCATCGTTGATTCCATACGCCAGGCTGAAACGCAGCACACAAGTCGTCATGGAGGTACCGGCCGTGCTCGGAGCGGAAGTGGCTGCACTGTGCGCACTTCTGCTTTGCGTAAAAATCCGGTGCAGGCCAATAGAACCAGTCATAGATGCCCTTGGGGTCAGCCATCCTCACCAAACCATTGGGGTACTTGAGGACCTCAGCGTCGCGCTCCAGCGTCCAGACGGCCATCTGTATCACGTACGCCTGTGAGTGATGACGAGCATCCATGTCGTGTGTGACGTGGTGTTTTCCGCAGGCGGCAGTTAGATAGCCACCACGGCGGTCACATTGCTCGGGGAGCACTACTGACACCGGCTCTGCCGTCAACGGAACCGTGGTCGCACCACGCAGTCGAAGGTCCCAGGGCGGACTATCACGGCGCGTTGTTCGTGGTGCAAGCCCCAGGTGACTTTCCAGGACGTCACCGGACCGTTGTAGACGACGGCGCGTGAGATCTTGATCTGTTCGTCGATGGTCATAGGGCGCGGATGCATGGTGACCCGGACGGCTCTTTCATCGCCAGTGACCAGGAAGCCGTGCAAGCGTCCGTGCTCGGGCCTGTACCGGTCCAGGGCAGTGCTTCTCATCCCGGCATCACGCAGAGCTCTGCTGACCAGAGCGCGAGCGATCGAAGCGTTAGGGCGCCCGGCCCCGCGCCCATGCCATGGGTCAGGGTTCATAGTTCTGGAGTGGTCCCAGTCCTCTCGGACACGGGCGGTGGCGAGACGGAACGCGGTTTCCTTGCTGAGCATGGGAAAGTGCCCTTTCATATCCACGTGGATGGGCTCTGGATAACTACTCATGCCACAGCACCTGCTTGCACACAGGGCATGTCTGTCGCCTGACGAATATGTGCTGGGCGGAGTAGGGAGCTGTGCACATAGAAGCCCGGCCTCCACACGCGGAGGCCGGGCTTGAGGCCGTATCAAGCTGAGGAACGAACGGATCAGTAGTCCCTGTCCAGGTCAGGGTGCGGGCGACGTCGGGCCTGTTCGCTGGGCGTGGTCCGGGCGTCGTTGTGGTAGGTGCCCTGGTACGTGAGGTAGTACCGAAAACGGCCCATGGTGAAAGCGATCGGCCCGGTCGCGTTGATCACCAGCTCGTACGCCTCGTGCACGCTCACCCCGAAGCCGACAGGCGTCAGATCGATACCGCAGGAGCTCCTGGTCCTCCGCAGCTCACCAAGGAGGCAGTACTTCGCTGTTCTGGCTGACTGAAGGAAGTAGCGGCTGCGGAGAGCGTTCGACCCTGGGGCGGGATCCACCTCGTCCCACCCCGCAGCCAGGTCGTACACCTTGCTCACGTCCACCAACTGGGCCAGGTGCCGGTCGACGGCTTCGTTGGTCCGCTGCTGGAACATGCCATCTCCCAGACCAATCTCGCTGGCGCGCTCAAAGTACCGCGCAATGGCGGCGTCGCGCTTAGCAGTAGCCTCCTGGGAAGGCGAGTCGTAGTAGGCCGATCTCCACCAATCACCTGTCTCCGGATCGAATCCGTCCGTCATGCTGGCACCGGTGAACATGCGCCCGACCATCCAGTCTTCGCCATCGTTACCGAGGAAGACACCCTCGTAACGGCCACGCGGGAACCTGTCACGCCGTCGATCCGGAAACGGCTCGCGTCGAGCGGCTACTACCTTCCACCTACCTGCTTGCTTGATGCCTCGCATCCTGCTTCCTCTCCTGGTGGAACTGCTTATGAGTGAAAAGACCACGTCACGGGGCGCAAGGGCTGCTCCAACTCCCCATCAAGAGACCTGTAGAGGTTCAGCGGAACACCCTCAGGCACCCGGAGGTAGTGCGGAAGAACGCCGTAGGTCATCCTGCCGGTCACCCCAGCAATACCAAGGCTGTTGTAGCCATCTGGAACCAAACGGCCACCCCACACGAGAAGAGATCTCAGCCCGCGGAGCAGTGACATAGCCGCATCGCGAGGAACAGGGGAGTCGTACCCATACTGAGTCGAGAGTGTCTCCGTATAGCCGATCATGTTCACCACTACTTGGGCGACATCGGACGGCCAGTCGACCCTGGATAACTGAGACTTGACGTCATTCATTACTCGCTACCCTCCTTCTTTCTGTCCGCGATCGGTCGAATCGTCACGCTCGGATCTGGCTCACCCGCGTGTTCATCACAGCGAGCGTCGCAAGAGAAGCACTCTTCTCCGTAGCGCTTGCTGCATTCCCAATGAGTGGCCTTCCGGTTGCAGAACGGGATACATCTAATTCCGTGTGCGCTGTGATACGAGCTGTAGTGTGGCCCTACTCGGTTGATGGACATATCCAGTCCTCTCTTTGGCATTGCCCTAAGCGGGCATGAAAAAGGCCCCCGCCTATCCAGTCGGGGACCAACCAAATGCGCTCGGCACTAAGCGGACGCCCTGAAGTCGCGTCACATGTCGTACCTAGCCGGGCGCCCCGCGCCGGATTCGAACCGGTCACCATCTCCACACAGGGCTGAGCCTCATTCGTCCGGCGACAGATATATCGGGATGAGTTCGATCGTGTGCTCCCAGCCATCCGGCTTGACGATCACCACACCACCCTCGGAGCGACCAACGGTGACTGTCCCGCTCAGGCCCGGCGCCGTGTGTGAATCATCGGAGATCTTGACTCGGTCGAACGCGTAGTACTCGCGGAACGTGTCATCGGTCTCTTCGCACTCACCCGGGTACGTGCAACCGGAGCCATCGCAGTGGCCAGTGAAACAATGCCAGCTCGTGGACCTGTTGCACTCATCCTCATCGCCTGGGTAGTCATGGGTGCACCCATCGCACAGCCACACGGACATAACATCCTGGCCGCAGCACAGGCAGCGGGCAGGATCCTCAGGCCCAGACTTCTTAACGTGCTCGACGTACGCGATCAGTGCGGGCAAGTCTTCGTCACAATTCTGCCCGTACTCAGTTTCCGCGGGGCAAGTCTCGGGATCGTGATCCTCCAACACGCGCTCGCAGTCGGCCACTAGGTCCATGGAAACCTTGCCCGAGGTCGACAGTGTCGCAAAGTTGATGCCTGCCCACCCCGGCGACTGCCAGTTGGACGCGATGGTCTGCGCGCACTGATCGGAGATGACCGGCCCTCCATCGAGCCAGGACAGAACCTCCTCAGCTACCTGATCAGCCGACTGGTGCGAAACGCGGGCGCCAAAGTCCATGTACAGCGTGGCCATCAGAAGCTCTCCTTGTGTAGTTGGTCGAATGGCATGGATGGGGGATTCACAAACTGACGACGCGGCACTCCGCTGCTCGCGGCTGCCCACACGCCTCGCACTCGTCCACCTCGGTATCCCACTGGTCGTAGGCATGGGGAACGGAGCCCAGCACGTCCTTGATCATGTCCTGATCGACGTCTTCCGCCCTGATCACATCGTGGCGCTCACGCAGCTGCTGCCGGACGGGGTCCACCAGGTCGTCGTCCACCTGCGATCGGATGTAGTCATTCAGCTCTTCTGTCTCCATGCGGGACAGCCGCTCATCGTCAAGCACGGGGTAGTCGCTGAGAGCGTCGATGAACTGCTGAATATCGCGGAGTGCGAGCGCGTCATCCTTGCGGACGTAGATGCGTTCAGACCAGCCCCATCCCCAGTGACCGAAGCGCATCTCCTGGACGGTGTCCGAGAACTTCGACAGACTCTCGGTCACGACTTTCCAGTTGCACTCCTCAAGCAGTCCAGAATCTCGGGTGTGAGAAAACGGAGTGGCAAGCCACAAGGGAGACGCGTCACGGCCTTCTTCCGTCGTGAAAAGGTCGTCGGCATACACCTGCTGGGTGTAATCTTCCAGCTCCACAACGATCGGCAGAACTTCTCGAATTCGCTTGATGCGGCGTGCTCGCGCGCCCATAGCTATCCCTCCCTGGAACGGAATCGGGCCAGGCACATGTCGTACCCAGACAGGCGCCCCGCGCCGGATTCGAACCGGTCACCATCTCCACACGGGGCTGAGGGCTCAGATTCTTCGGTTGTTCATTCGCCGTAGCACTCCTCGACAGGAATCCCCTCTTCGTTAGCGTGCTTGATGCAACCCTCAGCGGCTTCCACGAAGAACGCCAAGGCTTTGCGCGCCCCTGCGGCATCAGTCGCGGCATACGCGTAATCCGGATGCTGGATGGGAACCAGCATCTTTTCCGGCCCGAACAAAGCGAACATCTTGTTGTCGATACGGAGTAGCGAACCTGCCTTACGCTTACGGCTTGGAATCTCCCGGTACTCCGTACCAACGATTCCCTTGATGGTGCGAACCCGGATCGTGGTCCCGTCTGAGAGCGTGTGGGTGCTGGCGCCCTTGCGCATTCCGGCTCCTTCGAGTGGCCTGGTTGTGTCAGGACTGCTACTCGGCGGCAGCAAGGAATTCCAGTACCGCTATCGCCGTGAGCCCGATGAGACGGGCTTCAGGGGTCTTCTCGGTCATCCAACCGCCTCCGGCCATGAACTCGGAGAAGGCATGATTAGAGTTCCAACTACCGTACTTTCGTTGGATCTCCCACGCCACGCCAGCCGCCTTTTCTGCCAGGTCGCCCCCGAAGGAATAGATAGCGGCCTCATCCAACTTGACCGCGGCAGGATGTGAGCGGACAAATTCCCGAGCCGCCTTACGGGCGCCTTCCAAGTCAAAGAGCAGCTCAGCGCCACATAGAGCACAGGTCACGTCAGAGAGCTTCGACTCGTGTTCTGGCTTGGCTTCGATCACCGACAGATGGCAGGCGGTCTTGTCGCCTGACCAGGTGCCGTGGGTCTCACCCGGAGTAGCTTCACTCCAACAGGTCTGAAAGTTTGGGTTGCTCACTTTCCCCTCCCAATTTGAGCTGCCATCCGTCAGCCTTCTGCTAACAGATGAGAGCCACGCACCAGACTTCAACTGACCTGATGCATGACCCTCTACTGATTCAGCTTCTAGGCATGAAAAAGGGCGCGGACCCCGTTGGCCCACGCCCAGCTTGGCTCTTGCGTGTCTGTCGTACCTAGCGGCAGGACTTGCAGTACTTGCACGGATCAACGATCTTGAACCCATCCTCCGCCAGAATCATGGCCGACCAGCCGTCGGCAACTTTGGAATCGTCCCCCTGGTGCAGGGCTTCCGTTGCGGCCTGCCAGAGCTGGAAGCCCTCCGGGTCTACGTTCTGCCACTTCGCGAGCAGCCCATCCCGAATAGCCCTGTGCGCTTCGCGTTCCTCTCCGCCAAGACAGCCTTGGAGTGCACGGTCCCATACGGATAAGCCCAATACTTTGCCCCCTCCTCGCTGGCGTACAAGTGGTACCGAAGATTCATTGCAATTGTCTGCGAGGTCATGCGCATTTCTGATGCCTCCTACTCTGCGGTGAACTGAAAGGTGAAGCTGAAAAGGATGCGCGCCTTGTTTTCCTCATCGAGCCAATGCAGCGTCGTACCTTCGATTCGAGACAGCGGCGCCTTGGGCCAAGCGATCCATATGGGCTTCTCCTGGCCACCGATGCAGGTCTTGATACCCCTGCTCTGTACCTGGTCCACGGTCCGCGGGCCTGACAGATGTGGATACAGATAGTTCACTACGTCGACACGCTGACCAGACTTCACGCACCGCTTCAGCGCAGCCAGACTCAACGCCATTAAATAGCCCCTTTCTGCTCAACCCCGGATTTCGAGGGAGCGAGCACCTGCCTCCGCCCACGACAGCGGTGCCGGACTCATCCGGTGACAGGCTCACTGCGCAACTCAGCGGCGATTACCCCGGCGATTACTGAGCGGCACCAAGCTGTTTCGACAAACGATCCCTCCCCGCATCCAGCCATCGGACCTGACGCCCGCATGGCTCGATTTGGAGGGCAGATGCGCAAACACCTGCCCGACCATTTGATCTAGCAGCTCAAACCGTCCTGGCAGCCACAGCGCCACTGACCTTTCCCGTAAACAGCCACTCGGCTTTCGACGTAGCGACCGGTCTTCCGAGCTTTCGCCGCCCATCTCGGGCAGTCCCCGAGCCAGGTGAAACCGTCCTTGTCCGTAAAAGCGAAGACCATGCGACGCTTCATCGTTCCCCTCCCGTATCCAGCCGACGGACCCTGTTGCCCGTGCGACTCGACTTGGGGGACGGACAGCCACAAGGGCCGCCCGTCCGGCCTCTGCTAGTTGGTGGCGTGGCCGTTAAGCTCAGCCAGGACCATCAGGCACTCAGTGAACGTTTTCAAGTTTCGGTATGCCGCAACGCATGAGCCGTCGCAGAAGACGACATTGCCGATTGTGCCGTCAAGGGACTCGTGCCCTTCGCACCCTTCCCCCGTCATTTCGACGATCTTCTGGCGGAGCTGGTCCACGCTGGCAGGAAGATATGTGCAGATCATGAGGTCCAGGGCTCCAGCCCTCGTCTGATAGTCGCCGTGACCAGTGATTGTGATGCTGATGCGGTCGTCCACGGACATGTCGTACCCTCTCACCTCTGTGATGGATCGGACTGCGTGCCCGGCCGCGGATTCGAACCGCTACACTCCAAAAATCACGGGCCGGACGAAAATCATTTGAGCGTCTGCACTCTCCGCCCCTATGAGGAAGGCCAGCCCTTTCCAACGAACACCGGCGGCTGCATGTAGTCCACAAGATTCTGCCGCAAGGCACGTCGCCGCTCATGCAAGCCAGCCACCGCCATGCGGTAACCGGAATCCGTCATCTGCCAGCGGTGACTTGCGTTCAGAGCCAATAGGGCATCGGTCCGGCGAACCAACCTTATAAACTCCGGCATATCAACAGCCATCGACCGCCGCGCCGCCGCGCGCTTCAGCGTCATGTACATAAGAACCCCCTCGAAACAAAAGAGGGGCACGAGCAAATGCCCGCACCCCTGCATCTCCCACCGGATTTTCTCGCATTAGCTCAGTGTGTATGCACGACTCCGTAACGGGGTGAAGCCCCGCGTAGCCGGACGTATGCCATGCACTGTCCCCCACTGCACGAGAACTGGCCGATCTCCGCCCAGTTCTTCAGCTCCCCACGTTCCTTGAGCCGACCGACGTGTTTCCGGAGTTCCGCCGGGATCTCCGCTGCTGTCACGGTCGTCGGCACCGGGGCAGACACCTTGACATCTGCCAGTACAACCGAGGGCACCTCGCGCACCACGCGGCGCGGATTGCGCGGACCCGTCTTGAACGTCACCGGGGCCTCGACCGACGTCACACGCTCCCCGAGGACAGCAGGCGCATGCCTCCGGAGTTCGGCCGCACGGCGCGCCTTGCCCTCCCGGGCCAGACGCGCTCGCTTTTCCGCAACATTCTTTTCCGAAATCGCACGCAAAGCCTTACGCCCAGCGTGACGCTGTTCTCCCCGCACCTGAGCGATGGCAAGCTCTTGAGCCTTGGATAATGCCACTCTTACACCTCCCTGTACTGACTTTCCTTACGGAATCTGCGAACATCAGCACGCGCCATTTCTGCGGCGTTCTTGTCACCACGTGCGAGCGCATCCCGTTCACGGCCTATCGCGTCATTGAGACGTCGCTTCGCTTCTGCGCGGTGACATGCGGCATTCTTAACCCGCTCATTCTCGCGGGATATCTGCGTGACAACGGCCTGTGCGAGGGAACGAGCCGCCAAGTCTGCATGTTCCTCGCGCGTCATGGACCTCCGAGCCGTCATGCCAAAATGACCGTTGTAAATGATCTTTTCGGCATCCTTGTAGCGCGCCTTGTCCCCCGCACGCCGCTTACGTGCGCGTGCCTTGAGACGTGACGGCGTGGACTCGCTGTCGCTCTTGCGGAGACCTGCGGGAACGGAGGGTGTACCTGTGGACTCGCGAATGCCGTACTTGCTGGAGCGCGTAGTCACCAAGGGAATGAATACTTGCTCCGGCCCTCCCGCGTCGGCAGTATGGCGCGGACGGTGCGACGGCGGAGTCAACGGAGTTTTCAAGTGCGCATTCGCGCTTTCCTGCCGCTGTTGCTGCTTAAACGTCTCGCTATAGATCTCCGACGACTTAGGATCATCGGTAGAAAGACCCGCGAATAACGGCTTTCTCGACATCGTCGTACCCCCTTTCTGATCGTGGGTGCCGTTGGTATTTGGCGCCTATGGTCAATGTGAGAGACCTTACGGCGCGCGCCATGCTGTGAGAGCCTGGGAATCCAAGCAGTGCGTAGAAACCCATCGGTTTCCGCGCGCACTCCGGAGACTGCCGCTCAACGGCGCATGACGCGCGCCATAGGCAAAAGTTCGCCGATTCGTCATCCGTCCCGGCGGTTAGGTACAGTCTGCTTGCTAGACACACTGCGCCCCTTGAACTTGTCGCCTAGCTAATCCGTCGCCATCCTCTTCGTGGTGCGAGAACGGTTCTGATAACACCCATACGGGTTCAGTATCGGGCAAGAGGCAAAACGCGCTGGAGTTCCCTCCTTTACGCGCACCACCTAGCGACTGTCCCACGCGACTACAACACGCATGGACATACAGTGTTCGGTGTCCGCTTTCCCGCTTGACGTCACAGAACTAACGCCGCACGGATCAGCATTTTCTATTCGCGCATACCTCCATTGGTTTCCCCAGTTGCGTAACGCTTCACAGCGTTCGTACTTAAGGTGCGCGCGCCCCACATGTGAACGCTTCACAGCGTCACGGCAGAGCTTTGTAACCGGGGCGAGAACTCCCGGGCGGAAATCATGCGCCCTCGAATTGCAGCGCACTCCTTCCAGGTTCATGCGCTCACGGACGTGTTCCGAGGCGCTATCGCGAGTCGTCGTTGCCCGCGTGTCTCTCCTCTGTGCCGCACCACCCATTCCCGGTGAGCCTGCCGTGATGGCCAGTCCCGCCGTTCCCGGTCGGTGTGGTTCGACTCTAGCCTGTCTCACTCGTATTAGCAATACGAGTGAGTTTTCCGCTTCGGGAAGTTGATGGCTTGACTCCTTCGGGTGCTTCGCGCGCCCTACTTCGGTGCCTTGCCCTGCACTTCCCGTGCTTCCCGGTCGGTTGCTTGCGCTCCGTGCCGTTCGGCATGACCACAATCTAGGGCTATGACACCTGGATTGGCAATACGAGTGAACAAACTGGGCTGTGATCAGCGACGATGCCCAGCAGTAGGGGAGCGTCGACGGCTCCCCGGGCGCCCCCTGAGGCGACCACGAGCGCTCGCGTGATGTCTCGGGCACGAGTTGCTCCCCGGGGTCACAGCTAGGCAAAGGCTTGCCAGCGTCGGCCCGGTCGAGTGCTGCGGCAGTGTGGCCTGTGGGGGCGGTGAGGCGGTGCGCGTGGGCGCGCCCGTCACCCCGGTTCGCCAGCGAGCGCTATGGGCCCGTGTGCGCCCCCGTGAACCCCCTCCGGCCGTGGCGCCCAGCGATGCCCCGACGGTTGGGGGTTGGGTGGCTGTATGCCCCTACGTGGCCTGCCACTCATGGGGGTGTCGTGGTGACTGCGCGGCGCTGCGATGCGGGGGAGAGGTGATGCCCTGTCAGCTTCTGTCTGATGCTCTGTCAGGTTTTGCTGCCATTGCATGCTGTAGCCGTGTCGCTACAGCTCACCGTGATTGGTCTACCTCGGTACGTGCTTCAATGACTCCCCGCCGTGGCTACGCTGCGTGCCCTTGAAAGGTTTTTCGGGGGCAACGGGGGAGTGCCCACACCCCTACTCCCATATAGGCAGAGAGAGACACTGAGGCACCCCCGCGCCGTGCCTGCCCATGCTCCCTGTTACCTACGCTGCGTGTGTAGCAACTCCCCGTGGTGTCTGACGGTTCGTTAGTCAGGGTGTGGCCCCACGAGGTGCCCCGAAATCTGACGCAGTATCAGGAAGCTGCGAGCGACCTTTTGCACCTTTTGCCGCTCACCTTTCGCCTGTACTTTCCGTGACTTTTTCCGTGACGCCCTGCTGATTGACAATCAACAGTCTGTGCGACGCGCAGCGCTCACCCCTTGACAGCAGCGAGCTTTCTTCTCTCGCGTCGGCGGGAGCTTTGTCCAAACGCGTGTTTGGTATATGCGATACCTGGCACACGTGGCATTCGTGGACATTCTGAAATGCGTGCCAGCGGCGCGGCGGCGCGTGATGTGTGCCACTCTCCCGCGAGTTGTCACCCAAAGTGACACCCCCCACCCTTAAATGTGCGCTTGTGAAAGGCACCCCCTGGTGTCACTCTCGGCGCGGGGCCTGGCTGGCAGGGCAGTATCAGCCGGAATGGGCGATGTTACTCAACGCGACGTCCGCTAAGGGGGCTGATTGGGGGTCGATATGGCTCGGCGTGCGCGTTGGTTCATCATGTGATGAGCCATCAGTCTGATGGGGGATCAGATTCCGCCTCTGATGCTCAGGTTCTGCGGGCCACCGGAGTTGGGTGCGGTCCTCCTGAAGTGATGGCCAACATTGGCGACTTGTGGGCAAACTGGTGGCGAAAGTGTTCCACCCCGAGGAGGAGGGTCATGCTCGCAGTGTCGGAACGGGTGAGTGAATTCGGTGGGCCGGACAGGGTGATCTTGCACCTGCCTGCCGTGGACGACGAGTGTGACGAGTGTGTGGGCGACTGCGTTTTCCATGCCATCGCGTGCAGCAGCGAGTACGGCATCGTGCTGCCGTCGCCGATGTGCGATGTGCCGCTTGATCTGGACCACTCGCATGGGTGGTGTGTCGACTGTCTGGCGGTCATCGCTGCCGCAGCAGGCTCGTGATCAAGCGGTGAGTTCGTAGTCCTGCTGGTCGGGTGTGGGGTAGAGACGGGCAGCCTCGCGCATAGCCCCCCGCATCCCCCCAGCTCAGCAACTTCCCTTCAGCGGATCCGCACCCATCTCTTTTCCCACTGCTTTCAATGCTGCGGCCTCCGACCTGGCTGACCCGAGGCTGGCCAGCGCCGTCCTGGTGACGGTGGCGCTGGCACTGGATTACGCGCGGATCGCCACCGAGCAAGCCGGGTGCCAAGCCGCGGACGCCGCCTAGTGTCTCGTGATGCTGTTCATGTACTTCGGCTCGTACCCCCAAGAGCCGCCTGACCAGCGGTGTTGAGAGCCTGGGCGGTGACGCCGACAGCATCACGCGACACTAGGAAGTGCAGTGGGAGCGGGAGCGCCCCGAGGGAACAAGCCAGTCTCGGTGGCTGCGGAAGAAGCGGGCCGAGCGCGCCGAGCGTCGCGCGGAGCCGGGGAGCTGGTAGGCATCCGGAGATCCTCACGGCGTGTATTCCGCGTGCCATCGGGACAGACCCACTGCCGTGACTGCTGTCACCCAGCTCCGGAGATCCCCAAGGACTGAGGTTCCCGCTCGGAGAGCTGGAAGGGTTGTTGGGGATGGAGAGCCCCCAGGTTGCTGCCAGCACCTGGGGGCTTCGGGACGGCAGGGCAGAGGCCCCTGCTGCGGGTCAGCTTTTATTGAGACGGAATGGTTCAGCTACCTGCCGTACTGGGCATCTTCGCAGGTCAGCAGATTACCGGTTGGCAACCTCACAGTTCCGGCTCAATAAGAAGCCGCGCACCACCGTCCCTTGCAGGCATTGATCGTGAAGCCGGGGCCGAAGCCAACGACGGCGACACTGTCACCGTCGTTGGGCGGTTCGGTGTGTGTGCGGGACAAAACGTCGAGGACGGAGATCCCGCCCAAGTTGCCGAACTCCTCCAGGCTGGCGTAGGAGTGCCGGGCCGCCTTGTCGTCGAGGCCCAGGGCGTGGCTGACAGTCTCGATGATGCGGGGACCGCCGGTGTGCAGGACCGAAGCGTCGGGTTGCCAGTCGCCTACCCACTCTCGGAGAGCGGGGAGGCTGCGCTGCACGGAGGTGAGGGATCCCTCGTCCGAGTCGAAGAAGGGTCCGTGCAGATCGTTCTCCAGGTAGTAGTCGCGGGTGGAGCCAGGGAGGAGGTACTCCCAGGTGTCGTCGATGCGCAGGGATGGGCCGAGGGGCTGGCTGGTGACCAGGCAGGCTCCCGCGCTGTCGCCGAAGAGGCCGCTGAAGATGAGGGACTGGATTTCGGGGTTTTTGCGGCGGAAGGTTGTCGTGAGCGGCTCGCTGATGACGATGAGAATTTTGGCGTGAGGACGTGCTGCGAGGTGGTCGTGGGCTTGGATGAAGGTCTCGACGCCGCCTGCACAGGCGTAGGTGGTCAGGGGCACACGCCGTATGTCTGGGCGGAGCCCAAGCTCGTTGACGAGCGCGACGTCCAGGCCCGGGAGTATGCCTCCTGAGACCGAGTTTGAGGTGATGAGGGCGTCGATCTCGCGAGGGTTGAGGTCGTGTGCGGCAAGGGTCTGCCGGGCGGCGGTGACGCCCATGTCGACGGCGTCGGCGAGGGCCTGGGTGGTGCGCTCGGGGCCGGGGGCTGTGCCTGTGGTGTAGGGGGAGTCGAGCGGGTGGCTGAGTGGGCGCGACTGCACGGTGGTGTTGCTGAGGTGGCGCGGGATGCTTTTTATCCGGTCGTGCTCAGGGTGGTGGGCGCGTATGTCGTCGACGATGGCGTCTGTGGTGACGCGGTGCGGGGCTAGGGCGATGGTGGGGCGGGATATGTATGTGGGAGTCATTGACGTTCCGTGGGTGCGTGGTGATTAAAGGTAAAGGCGAGGTCAATTTATGTCAGGTTGCTCGATTTTGGCAGTGGCGGCTGTGTGGGGTTGAGCTCGCAGCATGGGCCGCTGGTCCCGAGGCGGGTGTTTGTGCACTCGGAGGAACATGGCACGAGCGCCGGGGGACTCGGTGATCTCTGAGGCGAGCAGCGTGACCCAGACGTCTCCGAGTTGGTGGTGGTGCAGGGGCCGATGGTCTCCGTTGGTGGAGGTGTAGGCGTGGGGGAGGGCGGCGTGGATGGGGCCGATGACGGGGTCTGCGCGCACTTCACGTTCGATCTGGAGGAGTGTCTCGTCTCTTGTGGTGCCTTCTACGGCCATGCGTAGCTCGGTGAGCACCGGGGGAGCCCAGTACTCTTTCCAACCGATGAGCACCCTCTGTGCCTCTTCCTCCAGGAGTATCCACCTCATGTGATTGGCCGGGGGCTTCCCGCCCGGGTGTACGGCGGCCCAGGCGTCGTTGTAGGTCAAGACGTTCCAGGACTGGTCGTGGACCCAGGCTGGGTAGGGGACGCTGGCGATGAGGTCCGCCCAGTCCGCGGGTACTTCTCGCCCCGAATTGGGGCGTATAGGGAAGGGGGGGTGGCGGTCTGCGGCGTAGCGGCACAGGGCGGCCCATTCGACCTCGGTGAGGCGTAGGAGGCGGGCGACGCCTGCCAGCAGGTCGATTGACGGGTTGGGCATGCGGCCGTTTTCTAGGCGGTGGTAGGTGCCTTTGGAGTGGTACAGCAGCTGGTCGATCTCGGCCTGTGTGATCCCCTGGGCGCGGCGGCCTTGGACGGGCGTGCGCTCTAGGCCGAGGTTGTCAGGGCTGATGCGTGAGCGCCGCTCGCGGAGGAGGTCTCCCAGCAGTTTTCTCTTGTCCATTGAAGCATCCCCTCTCATAGCAGACGGGCTCCATTTTGGGAAGTCGTCGCGGTCGAACAATTTTGCATTCAAAAATCGAGTGGTGCTGCCAAGTAGTTGACTGTCACTCCATGTAGCCGTCAACTCCTTTTGAGTGTCCGGGGGTGGATGTTGTGTCCGGAGGGGTGAACTCTGAGGTCGGTACATGGGGCGTATTGATGGACATTTCTTCTCTTGTTTCTCGCTGTGACCTACGCCAGAGGGGTGCGCCCGTCGGGGGTGTTGACTCTCCGTTAAGCAGACACTCCGGACGGTTTGCCTTAGGCTGCGATCTCGCGGGTCGGGGGACGTATGGATACCCGCTAGTCCAGTCGTTTTTATGCGAAGGTTCGATGCTGTGGCCTGGAGGGGTTGCTCCGCTCCAGGGTTGTAGAGGGGATTACGCGATGTGGTGTCTGCCGGGAGCCGATGGGGGAACTGCCGCGGGGGCGTGGTACGGCGCGGCCGAGTTGCATGCGGTGCAGGGCGGGCCGGGGGGCGAGTGCGGAAGGTGTGTAGAGCTGAGCGCAGAGTCGGCGGCGGCCAAGCTCCTCTTTGTGTTCGGTGAGCTGACTGGGGTGCCCTTCGTGGTCAACCGCAATACAGGCGAGGTGCGCTACATCGTTCCCGTCGACTGGGAACGACGCCTGCTCGGCCGCATGTCCGGAGGTGGCCACGGTCGCCTCCAGGAGGCTGCGTAGCTGGCGCCGATGTCGGTGGGGCTCTGGCTGGGGATTGCGAGCGGCTGGGTAGCAACTGATGAGCAACTGTTAAAGTCGCTTATATGACCCGCGAGGGGATGGCTACAGGCATGCCTGTAGCCAGCTGTGAGGTGTGTTGGCGACTGCTAGGAGACCGGTGATGAGTGCGACCTGTAGGTACGAACTGCCTGATGGAAGGCTATGCGGTGCGCAGGTAAAGGGTCGCCCGTTCACCGTGTGCATCAACGGCAGGGACCATGCAAGGCTGCTGTGCGGGAGGCACGTGCTCGCCTTCGAGCGCGACCTGGAGAAGCTCTTGGGGCATTCCTACCGACCTGAGAAGGTCACCAAGGGCATCCTCTGGCGTGACAGCACGGGTGTGTTGGCGACGGGAACCGACATCGCCGATTGGCTTGTGAGGCTCTGGGGAAACAATCCGGCCGCCTTCGAGCCGGGCGAGGGGGCGGCCGTGAAGGTGCTCGTCGAAGCCAGGGAGAATGACGATCGTCCCTTGCATCGCAGGGGGCGCACGTCGAACGACTGCATTGAGGCGTGGCGCAGACTGCGCCCTCTCTTGGAAGACCGGGATGAGAGCTGGGGTCGCCATGAGGGCGGTGCGGACGACATGAAGGCTGTTCTGGGCGTCCTCCGTGACGAACTCAACTGTGCTCCGGAGCGGTTCACGGCCCCGGAGGCAGTGATGATCATGACGCTGCCCGAGGGGGAGTCGCTTCCGCCGGAGGCGTTGGTGCTCTACGGCAAGGTGTTGGCGAGGCGTCAGGTGTCGCAGGCGCGCTGAAGCGGCTGTGCAAGGGGGCCTGTCCTGCGGGGCGGGCCCCCTTCGTCATGTCCTGAACCTTAAAGAGAATCTGTTTATGAACTGCTCTTGGGACTGCTGATGAACTGTTGTTATGGTGTTGCTCCCGGGGTGATCACGTACCAGCCCCGGATCTCTAGGGCGATGGTGAAGAGGCCGGTCAGCCCTGGTCAGGGGAGAGGAGCATGATGAGCACGGTTGCGCACCTAGACGCGGAGAAGGCCAAGGACGAGTGGCTTGAGTCCCTCACCGGACGCACGCGGGATGAGTACGGCCGGGATGTGCGCCGGTACTTCGAGCACTGCGGCCGTCGTGAGGTCAACCCACTGGACGCCCGGCAGGTGGAGGTGGACTCCTTCCGGACCCTGCTCCGAGAGAACGGAATCGGCGCCAGCGCCTGGAACCGCGCCCGCGCCGCTGTGAAGAGCTTCTACATCTACGCAGTTCGGGAAACTCGCTGCGAGCGCAACCCCGTTGAGGCCACCCAACGCGCAAGGCTTTCCAAGAAGAAGCAGCTCGGCTTCACGAAGGAGGAGGCCGAGCAGCTGCTGGCTGAGGCGTACCGCTGGGGTAACGATCAGCTGTACGTGCTCGTGCTCACCATCCTGGAAACCGGCCAGCGCATCAGTGAAATCGTGGGCGCGGACATCCATGACCTCACCTACGAGCATGGGTACCCGGTGCTGCGCACGACGGTCAAGGGTGAGGAGACCCAGGAAATCACGCCGTTGAACAGCCGGGTGCACATGGCCCTGCTGGCCATGGTCGGAGACAGGACCTCCGGCCCGCTGTTCACTACGCGCACAGGGAAGAGACTCACCCGGCAGGGTGCCTACGACTCGCTCGTGAGGCTGGCCCGTCGAGTCCTCAGGTTTCGCGCCAACTTCCGTAAGGGGCGGCGTACGTTCATCACGCTCGCCCGTGACCTGGGCATCCCGATGGCCTACATCCAGGAGGCGGTTCACCACAAGGACCCCCGGACCACCCAGGGTTATGACGATGGTCGCCGGGCCTTGGGCACGTCGCCGACCTATGCCCTGGAGAAGCATCTGATGCACCCGGACGACACGGCGGAGGCGCCGTTCCCTGCCCGGCCTGCGCGCTCCTTTGTTCGCGACACCGACGAAGTGATCACCATCCGCAAGGACGACCTGGTCAAGCTCATCACGGAGGAAGTCGCCCGCATGATGCAGAAGCAACCCACGGCCCACGTGCAGGAGTTGGCCGCATGACCTACTCGCAAGCCGACGTGGAGTACGTCGCCATGGCCATCGCCGAGGTCGACGGCGTAGGCCACCTGCTGGAGCACGACTGCACGAGCGGCTACAAGCTTCGGCTGGTGTATCAGCTCAAAGCCAAGCTCGTCCTGGACGAGATCTATCCGAAGCTGCACGGCAAGGTGATGAAGGGGCCGAACTACCGGGAGGCGGGCATCTCTGGAGCGACGTCCGGGAAGATGGCTGCCTGAGAGGCTGTGATGCGAGCTTGAGGAACGTGATGGGGGCGGTAATGCAGTCGGAGATTGAGATTCGCAAGACGGAGACGTGGGGCACGTGGACCGTCGTGATCGAGGGGAAGGAAGTTGGGGCCGTCCGTCTCAACGTCCCACTCGGTAAGTTCGAGGTCACCATAGATACTGCCATGGGGTACGGAAAGGTCGTCCAGAAGGCAGTTGACGAAGTTGAGCGCCTGGGCACCGTGGAACAGATCGAAGCTGCCGTCAGACGTGGATACGCCGAGCACTTGAAGGTGCTGGACCGCCTGAAGGTCGTCGAGCGTGAGAGCCGTCCACGCTTCGTGAGTACTCCCATGGGGGGTCAGCCGAAGTAGCCTGCAAGGCGGTGTCCAAGAAGCAGAAGGGCCTTCCCAAGGTCGAAGGGAAGGCCCTTCTTGCTCGTGCTCTTAACGTCCCACAGCTGCTCTAGCAGACGATGAATGAAGTCGACCAGCAGGAGCAGCCCCATGGCCAAGAAGTATCCCAAGCCCCGTCCGATCCCGCAGCCGCATCTTCAGTCGGGGAAGTACTCGAAGCGTCAGCTTGACCGCCTCCAGTACCAGGTGCGCAAAAACGCCAGCCCGAAGGCACAGCAGCGCCTGGCCGCCTTCGGCGGCGGCGACTTGGACGCGCTGGTCCCGTTCGATACATACCCGGATCACACCATCAGCAAGAACAAGGCCCGGCCGCGAACGGTTGCAGCGGGATATGACTACAGCACTCATACCCTGCGCCTGATGTTCCGGAAGGGCGAGCACACCCGTGGCGACCGCGGTGGTGCTGTTTATGAGTACTACCGCGTCCCAGTCAATGCCTGGCGGCATGTCCAGAAGGCCCGCAGCGAAGGACGTTACATCAACTCAACTCTGAAGAACTATCCCTACCGGCGCATCGCCTAACAGTCTTCTTGTGCACCTGCGTAGGTTCGCGGGCATGAGGAGACTTTTTGTACGCAGGACCTGGGTCAACAGCGGTCAGCGCATGGTCTTCCGGACCTGGACCCAGGAAATGTCGGAGCCATACCGGCGCTGCGAGAAGACCACCGTCGTCCGGGTCGGTGGGCGTCACGCCATAGCCTTCGGCGTGTGGGGCCCACCGCTGGCAGGCGAGGACGCGGCGATGGCTGCCGTGTTCCGCGCGATCGACCTGCGCCCCCGAGCCCTCTAATGGCTGAGCGTGAGGCGGTGCGGGACCTCGTCGCCCGCCAGGCCGCCGACGTCGACGAGGAGATGGAGCTGCTGGAGATGCTGGGGCTGATGAGCGAATGCGAGTGATGAAGCAGTTGTCGGAGTTGCTGCCTGGCCATCACTTCCGGGACCGTGTGCGCCGACGTATGGACAGGTCAGGCCGAGGCCAGGTTCTGAACTGGGCTGACTCAGAGGTCACCAAACTGGACCGGGTGCTTCGTGAGTTGCGAGGAGGCCCTTCCGCGAAGGCTGTCGAGCAGGGGACGCAAGCGCTGGTGGTCCTCGCTGGAGCTCTTGAGAGGCTTAATCGCAGAGAGTAGATCGGTCAATTGTTCGGCGCGTTCGCCTCATTGAGTGATCTGCCTAGGACGGGGCTGTGGTGATACGCGAGCGCACTAGGATTTCGCGAGGACGCAGGGGGAGCGGACGGCTGCCTAAGAAGCAACCGCGGCCGGACCGCCGTCCTGGCAGTACCTGCCTGCTCACTTGATACTCCACCTATGGAAAACGGTTTTTGGACTGCGCTCGGTGCGCTCGCCTGCACCCTCGTCCATGAAGGCTTCAAGACATGGCGCGCAGTTATCCGCCTAGGAGCCCAGCAGGTTTTGGCGGACAGGCGTGAGGAGGTCGACGACTCGTGACCAGTTCTTCGTTGCCCTGGCGAACTCAGACACCGCTCCGCCGCCATGGCGTTCCCGGCAGATCGCTGGTGTTGATGCCCCGGTACAGGCAGCGGTAGATCGCCTCCTGGTAGAGCCGTGTGTGCCACTGCGGAAACGGAAGCGCGGACATGACGGCCCGACCTATCGTGCTGTACATCCAGTAGACGGGCTGGGACATGGTGCGCACCGCGTACTCCAGGCCAGAGCGGGACTCCTTCATCTGGTTGTGCAGCTCCACCTTGTTCCAAGCCTGCATCAGCCTGGTGAATGTACGTACCGCTGCGCCGATGTACAGGGGCAGCGACACCAGCATCACGGTGTAGATGACGGCGACCAGGGCATGGTGCACGGTCAGGTCCGGCTCGACCCAGTTGTAGTGCTCATCGTAGTCGCCGGACGGCTTGGCGAGCATCGTGATGAACAGGGCTACGAAGCCACCGAAGCTCCCTAATGCCGAGGCAACAGTCAGGAAACGGTGGCCCTTGGTGTACAAGCTGCACTGGTTGGCGTAGCCCCGGCATCTCGTCACCTTCTGCTGCACCCAGGCGTCACCGTGCTCGTCGCGGTCCCGCCACTCGTCCACCAGCTCGGCGCCCCACCGGACCCCGGCTGACCCCCATCCGGCCGCGCTGAAGAAGTCCACGACATCCTCCCCACCCTCGATGACCTGGCCGGGCTCACCCTACTGACCAGTGATCGACTCGCCCAGACCTGGATGTGACGGCATGAGACTTGGGCGATAACAGGTTATCTGGCGCGAAATTTAGCCTCGAACCATTCCTGAGAGGTTCGAGGTGAAAAGCCATGCCCGAGGTCATCGAGCAGCCTGCCGTCGATGACGATGTCGTCGCCCAGTACGTTCAGGAGGAGTTCAGTCAGAATACGGTCGATCAGATCCTCGACAAGATGCTTTTGGTTGTCGATGAACTTTCTGGGCATCCCTTGCGCCCGTATCAGACGCCCATGGCGCGGCGCATCCTGGAGTCGCTCATCATCGGTGACGCCAAGACCATCACAGCGTGCTGGGCACGCCAATCCGGGAAGACGGAGGTGTTGGTCAATACGATCAGCGCTGCGATGATCATGTTTCCCCGGCTTGCCCCTATATTCCCGAACCTCATGGGCAGATTCCGTGAGGGTGTGTGGGTCGGGGCTTTCGCGCCAGTAGAAGACATGGCCTCGAACCTCTTCGGCCGCTTCGTCTCCCGGCTCACCTCTGAACGCGCGCAAGAACTTCTCCAGGACCCGGAGATCGACGACAAGGTCTCGGCCCGTACGCAGGAGCTGAAGCTTGCTAAGTGCGGCTCCCTGGTGCGCAAGCAGACGTGTCACCCCCGTGCCCAGATCGAAGGTCGTACCTACCACGTGGTCCTGGTCGACGAGGCCCAGGTCGCCGACGAGCGGGTGATCAACAAGTCGATCTCGCCAATGCTGGCCTCGACCCGCGGGACCATGATCCTCACGGGCACCCCTCATTATGTCAAGGGCGCATTTTATAAGGTCATTCAGCAGAACAAACGTCAGCAGACCAAGCGCAGCGCGCGTCAGAATCACTTTGAGGCCACGTGGCGAGAGGTCGCTAGAGCCCATCCGGACTACGGGATCTATGTTGAGGCTGAGAAGCTCAAAATCGGTGAGGATTCCGATGAGTTCAAGCTGAGCTACCGGCTTATCTGGATGCTCGACAAGGGCATGCTGACCACGAGTGAGAAGTTTGAGCGGCTCTGTGACAACTCGATGCAGACGGTTAAGGCGTACAACCTCAAGCCTGTACTCGTCGGCATCGACCCCGCGCGCAAGCAGGACAGCACGATCGTGACGGTGACGTTCGTTGACTGGGACCACCCCGACGAGTACGGCACCTATGAGCACCGGATCTTGAACTGGCTCGACCTGTCTGGCCTGGAATGGGAGGAGCAGTACTACCGCATCGTGGATTTCCTGTCCGCCTACACGATATGGGCCATCGCCATCGATGTCGGTGGAGTCGGTGACGTCGTTGCCAGCCGTCTCAAGGTCCTGCTGCCTGACATTGAGATCATTGAGTGCAAGTCGGACCGCGGCTCCCAGTCTCAGCGCTGGAAGCATTTGATGGAGCTGATGAGGCAGGGGAAGATCGGCTGGCCTGGGCACTCCAAGGCACGCAGGCTTAAGGTCTGGAAGCGCTTCCAGCAGCAGATGGAGGACGCGGAGCTCCGCTTCGAGGGCCCGAACATCGTTGTCGCGGCTCCTGACGAGGTGGGGGCACATGACGACTACGTGGATTCACTGGCCCTGTCTACCTGGGCGTCGGCCGAGCTGTCCATGCCGGAAGTCCAGACTGCTACGAATCCGTTCTACGGGTGGCATGCCGCGTAATCGACCGTACGTTCAGATATGTGGTCCGGAGGCAGCGTGACCCAGCTATAACCACCCGATGATGTGATGACACTGGCCGATCGTTAGACCTACGATGCGCTGCGTGATTAGCCCCACGGACCGGCTCATGGCCGACGCGCCAGCTACTCCCGGATGGCTTGCCTGGGTAACGGCCCTGGGCTCGCTGGCGACTTTAGCGACCTTCGTCTGGAGCCGCGTTGCAGAACGACGTAAGTTCGCGAACTTGGTGTGCGCCATGACAGGCAGCCATGTCGAGGATTGCCGTGCAGTGGCCAGCTCTCCTGAGCGGGATTGGGCTGGCCACCATTTTCACTCCATCGTTGTAGAGAACGGGTCGGACCTGCCAGTACGCGATGTAAGTGTGTGGTTCAGTGCCCCCGGCGCGGTCGATGTGCTCCCCGGTGGCAAGGCCGACGCGGCAGGATTTGCCGTCGGGGCAGTTCCTCCAAGAGGTAAGCGAGAAGTGGAGATCGGGCATGTCGGCCAGCTGGACCCTCAGTTCCCCGTTCTCATCGAGGTCTATTTCACGGATGTCCGAGGGAAAGTATGGCGGCGAGACGAGAAGGGAAAACTCCACCGTCACCGTGACTGGCCACGTCTCTGGGAGCGCAAGGAATACCGATCGGTCAACGAAGACCCCGATACCGTTCCTGAGCCGCCTCCCCAGATAATTCCTGATGACGCATGAACCATCAGGAGGACGCATGGCCACGCCACCCGATCCGACGGAAGACCTCAAGAAGCAGATAGCTCAGCTGACAGCCGACAATGGCCGTCTCTCGGCAGAGAACACCCGGCTGACACAGGTCAATACCGCCCTGTCGGCTGAGCTGGACAACGCCCGGCTTGGGCTGCGGCCAAACCACTTCTACCCGCTCGGCCCCTCGGACGACCCGTTCCTCACCGAGGGGTACACCATCCAGCAGCCCCGTACGGGCAAGCCAATGGGCCCCACTGCGCTGACGGTGGCGTACAAGGTGGACGGCGGCGTCCCTCAGTTCACCCTCTCCTGGAAGACCCCCGAGGCCGGAGCCCCGGCCCTGTATCGCATCGACCTGCGTGAAGGCGAGATTGAAGGGCCCCAGCACTACCGGTACGTCGAAGTCGACGGCCAACTCGCTTCCTACACCTGGGCATTCAAGAACAGCGCTGTGCGCTCCACGTCCTACCTTTTCGGCATGGTGGCCGTAGGTGCAGACGGTCGGCGGTCGGCGCCCCTGGCGGTCCGCGCGGTCGTTCAGTGACGTGCCGATGTGATCCTTGGTGGATACCTGGCTGGACGTCCCAGAACCCGGTCAGGCCGCCGTGCTGTGACGATGTCCCTCAGCCGCCGCCGTTCCCCGAGCACATTGAGCAGGTGAAGATCCAGGCGCGGTTCCTGTGGGGGACAGCAGCCGACACCTACCGCGCCAGTCTCCTCGTGCGCGCAAACTCCCCGATGGCCGACACCAAGACCGGGCTTGTCGTGCTGCCGCAGACGGCTCGCATCCCCATCCGGGACGGGACGCTCGACTTCACCCTGCCCGCCTCCGACGGGCCGACGCTCGCCGAGCCTTTCGTCTACTCCGTGTGGGAGGTCATGCCCGGCGGCAGGCAGTACACCATCAGCGTGCCCTCCGGCCGCGGGGGAGCAGTGCAGAGCCTGCGCTCTCTCAGGAGCAGCGAGCCCTACCAGCCGATCCCGGTACCACGGCTGAACAGCTCGAACTGGAACTGGAGCTACAAGTAGCCTTCGCAGCTCTCTGCCCGCCGTACGATCAGTGCATGTTGCGTCCTGAAAGCTGGTCCAGGCTTACGGGTGGGAGTCCCGTGCGGGTAGACACCGGAGTGCCCGGTAGCAGGTCCCGGTTCGTCGTGGAGACGCGGCGGGCTGAGCGGGATGTCAAGAGC
>NZ_JAINFC010000129.1 GCF_020740835.1 Streptomyces sp. UNOC14_S4 | reverse complement strand
ACAGGTCCCACGACACCTGAGTTGGGTCGGCGGGGCCATCAACGTGGCATCCACACTGCCCAGGGTTCCGAAATGGATTCCCGCACTCGGCGAGTTCGCCGTCGACACGTCGACCTGCACCCCCGTCACGGGCGAAGTTCGCGGCTGGGACGGCGAAGAGGTGATCTTGCGCGTGCCCGGCGAGGAGAAGCCGCGGCGCACCAAGCACTTCCGTCGGGCCAAAGTCTCGGAAGAGCTGTCGGCCAAGAACGCGCTCGCGAACCGCCGGAGGTGGCCGCGATGACCGTGGGCGGGTTGCGCGATCACCGCGGGGAGGAGTTGATCGGCGCATGAGCGAGGTGATTCCTTTACCCCACTCGTCCGGCCCCGGCGGCGTGGTCATCGGGGGTGCGACCAACCGGTGCAGGGTGTGTATCCGGTTGCGCAATGAGCAGGCCGCGGCATGGGTCGCACGGAATTACCGCTACGCCACCGCGGTCCAACACAGATGGCTCGAACACTGGGACAGCGTCCACACGGGCTGGTGGGGCGATTGAGCGTTCCGCCCCCGGGAAGACCGGTGGCCGACGAGTCAGGGTGTGCCGAGGGGGGCTCCGACTGCGCCAGGTTCCCGCTGCTCAGCAGTGGAGGCCGGGGGCCACGTCAGAGTGGTGCTTACCCTGACGTGGATGACGGCGCATCCCTATAAACGGCACCGGCGGGCCTGCAGTCGTAGAAGCTCCGTGACGCTGGTCGGCTCTGGTCGGCGCCTCGGGGACATGCGTCCGGCCGGGCAGGTCCATCGCCCGCCCTGCTGTGCTGTGCCGATGCAGGACAGCGGGGCGGGTCGCCAAGCCACTGCGAGAATCCCGCCCGGATGTGCCGCCTGGGGTAGCGCTCCCCGGATTTCGGAAGCGGGATACCACCCGGTCGACGGACCGAACCTCTCGTCGACCGGGCGGCCCCAAGCCCCTGCCCCTCCGGTGACTCGTCCCCCGATACCCGGAGGGGCAGGACCAAGCGCTCGCCCGGGGCTACTGACACAGCGGCCGGGCGGGTCAGCAAGTGCGACCACGACTGATCCGAAGGGAGTTCGTCATGTGGCACGTAGTGAAGGCAGACGACTGCGACCACGATTGGGTGCAGTGGAGCGGGGCCAACCGTTGCCGTAAGTGCGGCGCGACACAGTCGTAACGCTGGAAGGTTGGAAGGGGGTGCCGGCAGGTCCTGCCGGTACCCCGACCGGGCATTGGAGGAGAACACACGTGGTCGAGCGAGTCGGATGGGAAGAACTCCCCGCCGCACTGCGCGGCGCGGTGGAGGCGCGCACGGGGCGGGTGACCGCTTCGAGGACCGTGGTCGACGGTCTCAACTGCGTCGCGGCGCTCGTGCTGGATACGGAGCGCAGCGGGCGTCTGTTCTTCAAGGGGGTGCGCGAGGCCGACGCCAAAGCCGTCGCGGCACTCGGCTGGGAAGCGCGTGTCAACGAAGCGGTGCGGGGAGTCGGTCCCCTTCTCCTCCACCGCTTCCGGGATGGCGGATGGTCCTGCCTCGCCTTCGCCCACATCGACGGCAGACACGTCGACCTGGGGCCCGGGTCGAATGACCTGGCCGCCGTCTCGGACGCTCTGCGACGCATGCAGACGTTCAGCGCTTCCGGCCTCCCCGCTCCGCCCCTCGCCGACCGGTATGCGGCGCACCTGCTGCCCGGCGACGCCGAATGCCTGAGCGGGACCAGCTTGCTCCACACCGATACGAATCCGCACAACATCATGATCGGTAACGGCGATGGCGTCGCCTACATCGTGGACTGGGCCATGCCCGCGACCGGCCCCGCGTGGGTCGACGCGGCGTGCACAGCCGTGCGGCTCATGGAATGCGGGCAGTCACCGGCCGACGCACTGACCTGGCTCGGCGGCTTTGCCAGTTGGCGGCACGCCGACCCGGAGTCGGTTGAGGCATTCGTGCACGTCACATGCCGAGATTGGACAGCAACGATCGGCGAGCGGGACGCGGCGCCGAGCAACGCCAGGTTCCGGCATCTGCTCGGTTTCCCACACGAAGGGCACTGACGCCGACGCGCCCCGTCCGCCTACCCTCTTGGGCGGGGACGGGAAACCTGGGAGAGGTCTTCGTCGAGATCCGAGGCCCGACTGCCGCGGCCGCACGGGTACGGGCCTGGACCATGGGTGCATCCGGCACCTTCACGGGCGGCGGGGACGTCGTGACGGTCGTCCGGACGAGGTCCAGCGGCCGGGGGCCGGGGGTCACGTCAGAGTGGTGCTCCCCCTGACGTGGATGACGGCGCATACCTATAGACGGCGCCAGCAGGCCCCGGCAGGCCTGCAGCGTAGAAGCCCCCGCCCTGTCGGCCTCGTGACGCTGGTCGGCTCCGGTCAGCGCCACGGGAGGTATGCGTCCGGCCGGATGGGACCCTGAAAGTGACCCGGCCACAGGAGGGGAACCCATGGGAGATACGCCGTGCCTGACCTGTAACGGGAGCGGGTACGTGACCAAGGGCGGACTACAGCACCAGTGTGAGGACTGCAACGGTTCCGGGCGTATCACACACAGCTGGGAGGGGTCGAGATGTGCGGCAAGTGCTTCGGCACCGGGTTCGTCAGTGAGCAGGTAGCGGGCGACACAAAGCTGGTACGCGCGTGCGACGCCTGCAACAGCCCCGAGGCGGTCAACCGAAACCGGGAGCCGCGCCGCCGGGACGAGGACAGTGGCGGGGGAGGCGCCCGCAACAAGTAGGCAGCTGAAGCAAGTAGTGATCCCAACGTTCCTGCCCGGCATGTGGTTGGCAGTAGCGTGCCTGTCATGTAGCCGCCCGCAGCAGGGGAGCGGAGATGACCGATCAGCAGGAGAACAGCACGGCAGGGGAGCCGGTCAACTGGACGGACCCCAATAAGTCCCACATCGTGGAGCACTTCCGCAACGAGGTGGAACAGACGATCAAATCTGGTCGCCGCGGGTGCCGCAACTGCGGTGGGCTGGGAGTGATCGTCATGGTGGTGGAAGGGGAACCGAAGAGCTACGCGTGCTCATGTGGCGGCTAGCAACAGCAGCACAAGGTCCTGCCCGCGCGCCTTACGGTCTGCGGGCGGGGCCGAAGGCGGCTCAGGACTTCCGGGCACAAAGCCCCCTCCACCCCCCGGTGTCCACTAGGGTCGGTCCGGTGCGCAGACGTCTGTCAGTCGCCGCGGCGCTCGTGGCCGCCGCCTTCGTGCTCACCGCGTGCGGCTCCGGTGCGGAGCCGTCGCCCGTGCCCTCTGGTGGCCGTGTCGTGCGGGGCGATGGTGCTCAGCTGCTCTATCAGGGGCAGGGGAAGGCGAGCGCGCAGAACCCCGCGTTCTCGCCCGATGGGAAGTCCGTTCTCTTCACGCTCTTCCGCGACGGTTACAAACGAGGGTGCCGCCGCCCTGCGTGTGCTGCCCGTCGATGGTGGCAAGGACGGGAAGAGCGGCCTCGCGCCGTCCCGTCCCCGCACGTTGCTCGACGAGAACGACCGGGCCGCGGTCAACCTCCCGGGATCCAGCTGGCATCCCTCCGCCGGAGTCGCCTTCGCCTCCGACAGGGCGGGACGCGACGAGGTGTGGGTGCTGCCGCCGGGTGCGAAGCAGCCTGTCCGCGTGACCGAACACCGGGGTGACACCGGCTACTTGGAGCCCAGCTTCTCGCCGGACGGTTCCTGGATCGTCTTCCAGGAGACAGCCGAGAAGGGCAACGACCGCGAGAGCGAGGACGACCCCTCCGCCCTCGGCTCGCTCTGGAAGGTGCGGCGTGACGGAAGCCGGCCCATGCGTCTGCTGGACGGCCCCGGCACCCGTACCGACAACCGTCAGCCCAACTGGTCCCCGAAGGGCGACCGGCTGGTCTTCCAGCGGCGCGCCGCCGACAGCGACACCTGGGCGCTGTACGTGATGAACGCCGACGGCACGGGCATCCACCGCATCACCGACGTGCCCGGCGAGCACACCGATCCGAGCTGGTCGCCCGACGGGCGGTCCGTCGTGTTCTCCTCCACCGCGGGCGGGCTCGACACGCCGCAGATCTTCGTCGTCCCCGCCGACGGCGGGCGTCCCGTGCGGGTGACGCGGAACGACAAGGGGTACGACGGCGCGCCGAGTTGGTCGCCCGACGGGCGCTGGATCGCCTTCGAGTCCCATCAGGGCGACGAGGAACACCCCACGGGGCTGTGGCGCATTCCGGCCCCGGACGCGCGCCACTAGCCTCCCCTCGGCTCCGCACGGGGCGGAGCCGAGGGGAGCGCCGTCGCCGTCAGGCCGTCGCCGCAGCCATAGCCGTGGCCGTCGTCACCGTCAGCAGGGCGTACTGCGCCACCGTCACCGGTACGGTCGCCGTCGAGCCGACCATCCGCCAGTCGACCGGCCGCGGAGCGGGGGACGCGCCGTCCGGCGAGCTCACCGTCACCGCCGTCACCCGCCTGCCCGGGGGGACGGCGACCGAGACCGTACAGCTCGTCGGCACCGTCCTGAAGGCCGACGGTGTGTCGCCGAAGCCGGTGAAGTTCACCAGCTGGACCACGGTGTCGTCGCCGAGTCTGCTCACCTCCAGGTGGATGCGGCGGTCGCCCGTGAGCGTCACGTCCTGCGGGGCCGCCGCCGTCACCGGGCCGAGCAGCCGGTCGGCGCTCGGCTGGTCGGTGGCGGCCAGGTAGCTCTTGCCCGCCAACTGCCGGACGTACCAGCAGGTTCCGGACCCGAAACGGTTCTGCCTGCTCGTCGGCAGCGGATCGGCCTTGCGGAAGCCCAGCACGTCGGCGAGGGCGTACTCGCTCCGCGCCGTCCCCAGCTCGTCGAGCGTGGTGGGCGCGGGACCAGTGATCACCACCGTGCCGCCGCCCGCGACGAAGTCGCGCAGCACGCCCGCCTCGGCGTCCGACACGGCCTGCAGGTTCGGCAGCATCAGGACGCGGAGCCCGGCGAGGTCGGCCGCGGTGAGGCCGGGGCTGGTCACGGTGGTGAACGGGACGTGCGCCATCACCAGCGCCTTGACCGTGCCGCGGAACTCGCCCAGCCACTGCTGGTTGACGCAGCTCTCCTCCGCGCTGCCCGAGGCCCACCACTCCTTGACCCCGGCGGGCTTCTTGGTGTTGACGTACATGCCGGTGCCCGCGGCGGGGCTCACGTAGTCCCGTGAGGCGGAGGAGTGGTAGACGCCGACCGTGGCCGTGGAGACCGCGTTGTAGAGCTTCTCCTGGTTGGCGGCCACGAACGCGTACATCCGGGTGCGCATGGCCTTGTCGGTGGTGTCGTTCTTGTACGGGCTCTTCACCTCGTACGGGTTGCAGCCCGCGGCCAGCAGTTCGGCCATCACCAGGGACGCGTCGTCGGCCTGCCAGCCGTAGGAGAACGCCCACGCGGGCTTGGTGCCGCTGGCGGCGCGCGCGTACTTGTACATCGAGATGAGGCAGGTCCAGTCGGAGGCGGTCGCGTGGCGCATCCCGTCGTAGTTGCCGAGGATGTCCACTTCCCACACATGGCTGACGCCCTCCGCCGTGCGCAGGTAGGCCCCGTCGAGGCCGACCAGCGTGGCGTACTGGTAGTCCATGCTCACGGTCTCGACGAACGTCACCAGGCCGGGGTTGACGGAGCGGCCCGCGGCGGCGATGTCGAGCTGCCACTGGAGCAGATCGCGGTGCCGCCACTCGACGTAGCGGCGGAAGCCGGGGTCGCCGAAGTCGGCCTTGGCGGGCAGCGCGAGCCCGGTGTCGGCGCGGAAGGCGTCCGCCGCCCAGGTCGAGGTGTCGCACCAGGTGATCGCGCCGTCGAAGTAGATGGGCACGTCCGGCCAGATCGCGTCGATACCGGTCCCGGCGAGCCGCTTGATCCGGGCCAGGTAGAAGTCCCGCCAGGGGGAGTTGGGGCTCACCCAGCAGCTCTCGTCCCCCGGGTCCACCCAGACCACCAGGCTGCCGTAGAACACGTTGGGCTTGCCGTCGAGGCCCTTCTGCACCCAGTTCTTCCCGCCGCCGTCCTTGTAGAACGACGGGCCGTTCTCGCCGCCGACGCTGATGACCTCCAGTGACGGGTAGTACATGACGACGCGGATGCCGGCGGCGTGCGCCAGCTCCGTGAAGCTCCTCACCTTGCCGAGGTGGGTGGCGAAGTCGGCCTCGGTGATCCAGTTCGACAGGATGGTGTCGAGCTCGATCACGCTGACGTTCTGCGACTTCAGCGTCGCGATGACCGGCTTCATGTCACGGGCCGGATCGGCGTCCTCGTCGAAGGTGCCGTCGGCCACCCGCGCGAACCGGCTCCACTCGGGGAAGGCCGCCGCGGCCTCCTTGCTGCGGGCCGCGGCCGCCGCCCACGCCGGACTGTCGTACACCTCGAACGGGCCGGGGAACCGGGGCACCAGCCCCGCCGCCAGGGCGGTGGCACCGGCTCCCAGGCCCGCCCGTAACACGCCTCTACGGCTGAGTCTTCGCATTCCGCTCATGGACGTCCCCTCGTCTGCGCGACGGTGTCTGTACGGTGCATGAGATTCTGCCCGATCCCACCCGTCACGGCGGGGCGATTCCGTATACGGACGGACTGTCGGCGAACAAACGGGCGGCGGGGGATGTCGTCCGCCCGTCCCCGCACCGCACCCTAGGGGTGGCAGTGAAAACACCTACCCCAGGAGCGTGTTGTGGAGAAGCTCTGGACAGTGACCATTGTTTCCGACCGGTATCCGGCACCGGGGCCGATGGCGTTGCGCTGCTCGGAGCCAGGGTGCCGGCCGGAACGCGTCCCGCTGCCGTCACCGTCCGCCGCGCGCACCGCGGCCGCGGGCCACCTCGCCGCCCACGGCCACCGCGCCGGGGCGTTACGCGCGGACGCCGCCTGTGGCTGCGGCCGCGTGGCGGAGAGCCGGGTGATCACGCATGCCGAGGCGGGGCGGGTGTGGCGCCTGGCCGCGCTGTGCGCCCCGTGCATCCGGGCGACCGCGGACGCGCGGGTGCTCCGCCCGCTGAACACCCGCCCGCTGAACAGCCACCCCCTTGATGCAGGCCGCCTCGATGCCGGCCCGTCGGCCGCCGGCTCGAACGTCCGCCGCGGTCTGCCGTGACCGTCACGGCCCGACCCCGCGCGGCCGCCCGTGACGCCCCGGCCCCCGGGGCCGTCACGGGCACGCCCCGCGGTTCCCACGATCGGAGTGCTCGCTGGTCCGTACGGAGCAGCGGCGGGCCACTTCGCCGTCCTCGCGCTGGTTAAGCTCCCGGAGTTGCTCGGCGAGGGAGGCCGTACTCACGGGGTGCGGCGATGCGGCATCGGCGCACCCCTCGTACCCGGTCTGCCAGGGCCCGGGTGACGGCCGCCCGGCAGGGACAGTCCGAACGCGAGGAGTGCAGTCATGGCCGAGGTAAAGCTGAGCGCCGCCCTGCGGACCGAATTCGGCAAGGGCGCCGCCCGGCGCACCCGCCGCGACAACAAGGTCCCGGCCGTCATCTACGGACACGGCGCCGACCCGAAACACGTCGCGCTCGACGGCCACGCGCTGTGGATGGCCCTCAAGACCCCGAACGTCCTGATCAGCCTGGACATCGACGGCAAGAAGGAACTGGTCATCCCCAAGGCCGTGCAGCGCGAGGCCATCCGCGGCTTCCTCGTCCACGTGGACTTCCTCGCCGTCAAGCGGGGCGAGAAGGTCACCGTCGAAATCCCGGTGCACACCGAGGGCGAACTCGCGCCCGGCGGCAACCTCCTCGAACACATCCTGAACGCCCTCCCGGTGGAGGCCGAGGCCACCCACATCCCGGAAGGGTTCACCGTCTCCATCGAGGGCCTGGAGGCCGGGCACACCATCACGGCCGGGGACATCGAGCTGCCGCGCGGCTGCTCCCTGGCCGTCGAGCCGGACACCGCCGTCCTCCAGGTGGTCGCTGCCCAGGCCGAGGAGCTCCCCGAGGAGGAGGAAGCGGAGGAGGGCGCCGAGGAGGCCGCTGCCGCCGCGCCGGAGGGCGAGGCCGAGGCCGCGTCCGCTTCCGAGGAGGGCTGACCCGGTCGGACGGACCCGCGCGGTGTGCGGTCCCCGGCGGGGAGACCGCACACTGCGCGGGTCATTGTCGCGTCAGGCCGCCGCGGGCGGGTTGGGCTTGATGAGCGCGAAGGGGGCACCGAAGGGGTCCGCGCACCACCCGATCCGGCCGACGTCCGGCACGTCCGCGGCGGGCATCAGGACCGCACCGCCGCTCTCCTGCGCCCTCTGCTGGATCAGGTCGGCGTCCTCGACGGCGAAGTACGGAATCCAGCGGACCTCGTCCTCCTGGCCGCCGGCGACGAGGCCGCCGAAGGACGCGTCCTGCTGGTCGCCCTCGGCCGTGGACAGCACCGTGTACGTCCCCTGCGGCATCGGCATGTCCTGGCAGCGCCAGCCGAACAGCGTGTTGTAGAAGGAGAGGGCGGCCGAGGGGTCGGAGCAGTGCAGCTCGGCCCAGCACAGGGTGTTGCTGTCGGAGGCGGCCTCGATGCCCTTCACCGCGGCGGGCTGCCACACGGCGAACTCGGCGCCCTGCGGGTCGGTGAGACAGGCCATCCGCCCCGCCTCCATGACGTCGAACGGGCCGACGCGCACCCTGCCGCCGTTCTGCTCGACCGCCTTGGCGGTGGCGTCCGCGTCGGGCGTCTGGAAATACACCGTCCAGGCCGAGGAGGAGTTCTCGTCGGTCAGCGGCCCGATGCCCGCCACGGTCCTGCCGTCCTTCTGGAAGAAGCCGTACCCGCCGGAGTCCGGACCGGCCGACTGGACGTCCCAGCCGAAGACCTCGCCGTAGAACGCGGCGGACGCCGCGGTGTCCGGACTCCCGAGATCGAGCCAGTTGGGCGCGCCGGTCACGAAGTCGGTGCTGAGCATGGTGGGTGCTCCTTCGGCTGATCGTCGCCGGGGACCGTCCCCGCGGGCGCGGAGCACGCCTGTCCCCCCGGCGCCTCTCAGTCTGGCACCGGCCACTGACAATCGCGTGGCACCAGGCCGTGGCCGCCCCGGCGCGTGGAGTCGCGCGGGGGCGGCCGGGCACCGGAGGCGTGGCATCCGCCGGAGCGTCGCGGACGGACCCGGCCGGGCGTCCCGGATCAGATCGTCGCGGTGTCGATCACGAAGCGGTAGCGGACGTCGCCCGCGACCACCCGCTCGTACGCCTCGTTGATCCGGTCCGCACCGATCAGCTCGATGTCGGCGCCCAGTCCGTGCTCTCCGCAGAAGTCCAGCATCTCCTGGGTCTCCGCGATGCCGCCGATCATCGAACCGGCCAGCGACCTGCGGCCCCGGATCAGCGCGAAGGCGTGCACCGGCAGCGGCCGCTCGGGCGCGCCCACCTGCACCATCGTGCCGTCGGCCTTGAGCAGGGAGAGGTAGGCGCCGAGGTCGAGCTCGGCGGAGACGGTGTTGACGATCAGGTCGAACGTGCCCGCCAGCGCCTGGAAGGTGGCCGGGTCGGACGTCGCGTGGAAGTGGTCCGCGCCCAGCCGCTCCCCGTCGTCCTTCTTGCGCAGCGACTGGCTGAGCACGGTGACCTCCGCGCCCATCGCGTGCGCGATCTTGACGCCTATGTGCCCGAGGCCGCCCAGCCCCACGATGGCGACCTTCTTGCCCGGGCCCGCCTGCCAGTGGGCGAGCGGGGAGTACAGGGTGACACCGGCGCACAGCAGCGGCGCCGCGACGTCCAGCGGGATGCTGTCGGGGATGCGCAGGACGTAGTTCTCGTCGACCACGATGTGCGTGGAGTAGCCGCCCTGTGTGGGCTCGCCGTCACGGCCCGTCGCCCCGTACGTGCCGACCATGCCGCTGCCCGTGCAGTACTGCTCGAGCCCGGCCCGGCAGTTGTCGCACTCGCGGCAGGAGTCGACGAAGCAGCCGACGCCCACACGGTCGCCGACCGCGTGGCGGGTCACGCCGGAGCCCACGGCGGCCACGACACCCGCGATCTCGTGCCCGGGAACGACCGGGAAGACGCCGCCCTCGCCCCACTCGGCACGCGCCGTGTGGATGTCGGAGTGGCAGATCCCCGCGTACTTGATCTCGATCAGGACGTCGTGCTCGCCCGGCTCGCGGCGCGGAATCGTGATCCGCTCCAGCGGGGCCTTCGGGGCGGGCGCGGCGTATGCGGGAACAGTGCTCAGGTTCATGCTCCGATCCTGCGGCCGCCCGCGCCCGGTAACCAGATCTCCGCTGTGCCTACGCTCCCCGTGCCTACCACTGACAGGACCACCCTGGCCTGCGGTGATGCCCCGCATACTGGGAGGCATGGACCAGCGCACCGAACTGAGCGAGTTCCTCCGCTCCCGCCGGGGCAGGCTCAGCCCCGAGGACGTGGGACTGACCCCGCACGGCGGACGGCGGCGTGTGCCGGGCCTGCGCCGCGAGGAGCTCGCCCAGCTCGCCGGGGTCAGCGCCGCGTACTACACACGCCTCGAACAGGGCCGGGGACAGAACGTGTCCAGCTCCGTCCTCGACGCCATCGCCGACGCGCTGCGCCTGAACCCGACGGAGCGGGAGCACCTTGAGCACCTGGTCCGGCCCGTCCGGTCGTCCGGGCCCGTGGCGCGGCGGCAGCGCGTCCGCCCCGCCGTGCAGCACCTCATCGACAGCCTGGGCGACGTCCCCGCCTACGTCGTGGGGCGGCGCCTCGACATCCTCGCGTGGAACCGGATGGCCCGCGTCCTCCTCGGCGACTTCCCCGCGTTCCCCGCCCAGCAGCGCAACCTGGCCTGGCAGATCTTCCTCGACCCCGCGAGCCGCGAGATCTATGTGGAGTGGGAGCGCAAGGCCGCCGAGATCGTCGCCTTCCTCCGGCTCGACGCCGGTTACTACCCCGACGACCCGCGGCTCGGCGCGCTGGTCGGGGAACTCTCCGTCAAGAGCCAGGAGTTCCGGAAGCTGTGGGCGGCGCACGACGTCCGCGACAAGGGGTACGGGGTCAAACGGCTGCACCACCCGGTGGTGGGCGAGCTGACCCTGGCCTGCGAGACGCTCGTGCTCCCCTCGGACCAGGGGCAGCAGGTGATCACCTACCACGCGGAGCCGGGGTCCTCCTCGGCGGAGTCGCTGCGGCTGCTCGCCAGTTGGTCCCTGGGGGCGGCGGAGGCGGAAGAGCCTTCTGCGCGCTCGGGGGCGTAGGACCGTTCCCGCGCCCCGGACCCCGCGGACGGGCGTCACGGCCGGGGCGCGCCGACCGGGTTGGGGACGGGGAAGACCCCGGTGTCGACGAGATGGCGGCTGAGCGGGGCGGCCAGGGCGATCGCCTCCTCGATGCCCGACTGGCCCAGCGCGGTCACCGGGTCCGCCGCCAGCCGGTCCGTGGCGTCCTCCAGTTCCCGCCGCAGCGCGCCGCCCTTCCGGGTCAGGCGCGCGTCGCGGTCCAGCAGGCCGCGCGCCTCCAGCCTGCGGCGGCTGTCCGCCCAGTCCTCCTCCGACCAGCCCCGGTTGGCCACGAAGAGTTCCCGGGGCACCGCGCGGGTCGCCACGTGGGTGAGCGTGGCGTCCAGCCCGCGCAGGCCCGCGTTCACCGCGGCGAGTACGTGGCCGTCGCCGCGGTGCTCGCGCAGGACCGTCGCCGCCAGCCACACCCGCGCGGTGACACTCGACGGCCTGGGCACCGCGGACCAGCCCGCGGCCAGCGGCCGCCCCTCGTAATGGCAGGCCGCCACGGCGCGCTCCAGCAGCTCCGCCAGGCGCGCGAGCCGTGCCTGCGCGCCGGGCGGCAGTGCTCGCTCCAGTGTCGCCCGCACCGCGTCGACACGGGAGACGAGCACGGCCTCGGGCGAGGCGTACGCCCAGGCGTCGGGCAGCGAGCGCGCCACCATCGACGGCGCGAAGCCGAAGAACATGGCGGTCACGGCCGGGGCGTCCAGCGGCCCGAGCGGTGCCACCCGCCCGGCGAAGTAGCCCATCCACCAGCTCGGCAGCCCGACCGCCTTGGCCGCCTCGGCGGGCTCCGGCGCGAAGTACACCACGGCGTGCAGCGGTTCGACGGCTTCCCAGAAGCGTCTGGCCAGGGTGGGTGTCGGCTCCATGATGTCCTTTCGGTGAGACCCCGGGCCGAAGACGTCCGGGAACGGTGGGGGCTCCGGCCCTGTCCCCCGATGCGGGGCCGGAGCACGCCCTTCACGGAGGGCGAGCCGGTATCCGTAGCGGGCCTCCTCCAGGCGGGCAGTGCCAGCATCGCGGCTGCCCGTTCCCCGGGACAGTGCCAATTCCGCGGAATGGACCGGAGAATCGGGGAATGGACCAGAAGAACCGCGACATCGGCTGGTGGCTGCGCGTCGCCCTGGACGGCTGGCGGGACCTGCCCGGCCCCCGTTACCGGCGGCTCGCCGCCGCCCTCACCGCCGCCGTCGAGCGGCGGCTGATCGCGGCGGGCGACCGGCTGCCCGCCGAACGCCCGCTGGCCGACGCCCTGTCCGTGAGCCGCGGCACGGTGGTCCGCTGCTTCGACGAGCTCGCCGCGTCCGGGGTCGTGGAAAGGATCCAGGGCTCCGGTACGTTCGTCCGCGCCCGGCCCTCCTGGACGGGCGCACTCCCCGGGCACGGCGCCGGGGAGAACCCGGCCTCCGCGCTGCTGCGCCGGCGGCACGCGGGGGAGAGCGGCACGATCGACCTCTCCCTCTCCGTGCCCGCGGGCACGGACCACCTCCCGCCGCTCGGCGCCCTGGACCCGCTGGCGGAGGCCGAGGGCCACGGCCTGCACCCCGCGGGCACCGCCGAACTGCGCACCGCCCTCGCCGACCACCTCACCCACCGGCTCCGGCTGCCCACGACGGCGGAACAGCTGATCGTGACATCCGGCACCCGGCACGCCCTGGCCTTGCTCGCGGCCGCGGCCGTCCCGCCGGGCCGCACGGTCGTGGCGGCCTGCCCGTACGGGGGCGGCCTGCCCGGCACGCTCGCCGGGCGGGGCGCGCGGGTCGTGGGCGTCCCCGCCGACGCGTGGGGCATCGACGCGTCCGCCGCCCACCGTGCCGCGTCCCGGCTGTCCGCCCCGGTGCTCCATGTGGACTCCGCCGCGCTCGGGGCCTCCCGGCGGGAGGCCCTGTTGCACACGGCGCGCCGTACGGGCGCCCTCGTCGTGGAGGACCTCGCGCAGGCCGGGCTGTATCTCGGACCCGGTGACGGACCGGCGCCCCCGCTGGCGGCGGCCGACGACGGCGTCGTCGCCGTCGGATCCCTCTCCCGGACCCTCTGGGCGGGCCTGCGCGTCGGCTGGATCCGCGCCCCGGAGGCCCTGCGGGACGAACTGCTGCACGTCCGCCCGGCACACGAGCCGGCGCCGGGCGTGCCCTCGCAGGTCTGGGCCGCCCGGCTGCTGCGCGCGGTCGACGACGCATGGCTGGAGCGGTTGCGCCAGGCCCTGCGCGCCCGCCGTGACCTGCTGCTGGCGCTCCTTGCCCGGCACCTGCCGGCCTGGCGGCCCGAACCGTCCGTCGCGGGGCTCTCCTTGTGGGCCGCTCTTCCCGTCACCGACAGCGAGACCTACGCGCATCTGGCCACCCGCTACGGCGTCGTGGTCGCGCCCGGCGCCGCGCACTGCGTGTGCGGCCGCCACCGCGCGGGCGTGCGCCTGTCGATCGCCGAGGCGCCGCACCGGCTGGAAGCGGCGGTCGACAGGCTCGCCGCCGCCTGGGAGCACCACGCCCGCGACCTCGCGGCGACGCCGTAGCGGCACGGAACGCGAAGGCCCCCGGGGCGCCGCCGATGAGGCGCCCCGGGGGCAGGACCGGAGTGGGCAGGACCGGACCGGACTGGACCGGACTGCCGGTCCCCGGCTCGGCCGTCAGTGCCGCCAGTACCGTCAGTGCTTGGCGGCCGGGCCTTCCTTCGGCGTGTTGGCCTCGGTGACGTTCACCGCGGCCCACGCCTTGTCGACCGTCTTGTACTCGGCGCTGTCCTTGCCGTAGATGTCCGCGGCGGCGTCCAGGGTGGCCTTGCGGGCCTCGTGGAAGTCGGTGGTGGAGACCATGTACCGGGTCAGCGCCCGGTAGAAGATCTGCTCCGCCTTGTCCCGGCCGATGCCGGACACCGTCGAGCCGTCGTACGTGGGGGAGTCGTACTCCACGCCCCCGATCGTCTTCTTGCCGCTGCCCTCGGCGAGCAGGTAGAAGGCGTGCGAGGAGACGCCGGAGCCCGCGTGGACCTCACGGTCGTAGGAGCCCGAGTCCCAGTAGTCGACCGTGCCCTCGAGCTTGTCCTCGGAGGGCCGGTCCATGCGGCGCAGGAACTTCTGCTCCAGGCCGAGCTTCTCGCCCATGAGGTAGTTCGGCGGGTTGGCCGGGTTGTTGGTCTTGAACTCGACGGCCGTGCCGAAGATGTCGGCGAAGGACTCGTTGAGCGAACCCGCCTCGCCGAACTGGTTCTGGCGCTCGTCCACGCGCGTGGGCTGGAAGTTCGCGGTCGCCTCGATCACGCCGTGGGAGAGCTCGTGACCGGTGACGTCGAGGGCGACCAGCGGCTGCTTGAACGTTTCTCCATCGCCGTCGCCGTAGAGCATGCAGGAGCAGTCGGGGGACCAGAAGGCGTTGCCGACCTTGTCACCGAAGTGCACCAGGGCGTTGGGGCCCGCGCCGTCGTCCTTGATGCCGTTGCGGCCGAAGGTGCTCTTGTAGTAGTCGAAGGTGCTGGTGATGCCGTACTGCGCGTCCACCGCGGCGGTGGAGGGGTCGGAGTTGGTGCCGTTGCCCCAGCGGTTGTCGGAGTCGGTGAACGCCTTGCCGTCCGTGAAGCGCTCCAGCTCCTTGCCGCCCGCGTCCCGGGTCTCGCCGCCGCCGCGGCTGGGGTCCTTGAGGGTGAAGGAGTTCTGCGCGGTCTGCGTGGTCGTCAGCGGCACGTTGCCGACGAAGATGGAGGCGCCGGTGCCGTTGGCCTGGGCGGGGAAGGCGCCCTTCGCCTTGCCCGTCGTGGCGGGCGGCGTGCTCTTCCCGGCCGGCTTGGGGGCGGCCTGCTGCCCGGTGCTGCGGAGCTTCGCCTTGAGCTGCGGGGATATGAAGGGCTCGGCGAGCGGGGTGCTGCTGAGCACCTTGCCCGAGCCCGCGTCCACGACCACGGAGTGGGTGCCGCCGGTCTCGGCGGCCTTCTTGCTGTCGGTGACGGTCACGCGGTAGGCGAGGACGGACGTGCCGTTCGTGGCGTCCACCACGAGCTCGGTCTTCGCGGCCTTGCCGTCGGCGGAGGCCGCGGCCTTGGCGGCGGCCTGGGGAGCCGTCAGCTTGGGGGTGACGCTGGGCAGGGATATCTGGTGACGTATCGCCCGGGTCGCACCCAGGTAGTTCTTCTTGGCGTCGAGGTGCACGACGAGGTCGCCGCCGACCACGGGCACGCCGCGGTAGACCCGGCTGAACCGGACGTGCAGCTTGCCCTCGGGGTCGATGAGGGTGTCCTTGACCGTCAGGGTCTCGGTCTTCCCGACACCGGTCGCCGAGGAGTGCGTGACGGCGGCGGCGCGGGCCGCCTTGACGATCTCCGCCTTGCTGACGGCCTGGCCCGCGGGGACGGCGGAGGCGTGGGCGGAGTCGTGGGCCTTGCCCGTGAGCGGGGTGGCGGCGGCGGTGCCCGCCATGGTGGCCGCGGCCACGACGGCGACGGCGGCGACGAGCACTCTACGGTGAGTCGTGGGGGATGTACGCACTGTTCAGCGCCCTTTGCGGTGAGGGCGGTTCGGGACGTGCCCGGCCGCCTGCATACGCGCGGTGCTGTCACTGGCGCACCGCGGGAACCCTGTGGTCCCGCGGAAAACAATGCATGGGTTGGCATGGCCATGAAAGAGGAAAAGTCGCGATGTCCGTTGAGTTGATCAGGAGTTAACAAAGGGTCAACGGATGGTGATGAGGTGTCTACTCGAGGGTGAGGACAGTGTCCGCAGGGTGGGATTTCCGTTGGTGGGCGGTGCGCCTACGGGGGTGCGGCCTGAGCTTTCGCTCGCGTCCTCGGCCCGGTGGGGGTTCCTCGCGCCCCTTACGGCCCCGGTCGGCTGGGCCAGCTGTCGCCGTGGATGCGCGTGCCGCGTCGGCGGAGCCGGTCCGCCACTTCCGGCGAGGCCAGGTAGACCCACGCCCGCACCGTCACCCCGCGCTCCGACGAGACCGGGCGCGTCACCCGCACGTAGTGGCTCGACGGGTCGTCCGGCGCATAACCTTCCAGCGCGTCGAGGGAGGCCAGCACCGCGTCGTGGGCCGCCGGAGCCGGTGTCACCAGTTCGCCCCGGATCTCGCCCTCCGGGTCCGCCACCGCGTACGGGTAACCCGGCCCCTCGTACAGCACCGCGCCCCGCAGCCGTGCCGCCTCCTCCGCCACCGTGCGGCCGCGCAGGAAGCGCTCGTGGTTGCCCTGTCCCGGCCGCAGCGTTCCGTATACGAAGACGGGAAGCCGCTCGTGGTCCACCACAGGAGGATCCTTTCCGAAAGGCGGGGGCAGGGGGCCCGCCGTAAAATACCGCGTATGGGAGAGCGGCCGGTCGCGCCCTCCGCGCCCGAGCTCGTCGTCGAGTCCGCCGACGGTGCCCGGACGCTGAGTCCGTACCGGATCCACCACGTGGGGCGCGACCCCTCGAGCGACCTCGTGCTCGACGACGCGCGGGTCTCGTGGCGCCACGCGGCGCTCCGCCCCGCCGGGGACCACTGGACGGTCGAGGACGCCGGGAGCACCAACGGCATCTACGCCGACGGAATGCGCGTCGGCACCGTCGACGTGGGCCCCGACACCGTCCTGCGCTTCGGCAACCCCGCCGA
>NZ_JAINFC010000128.1 GCF_020740835.1 Streptomyces sp. UNOC14_S4 | reverse complement strand
TCCCTAGAGAGCCACCCCTGGCTCGCCGACCACGCCGTCATGGGCTCCGTCCTGCTGCCCGGCACCGCCTTCGTCGAACTGGCCGTCCGGGCGGGCGAGCGCGCCGGGTGCGGCCTGGTCGAGGAACTCACCCTCGAAGCCCCGCTGATCCTGCCCGAGCAGGGCGGCGTCGCCCTGCAGATCGCCGTGGGCGCGGAGGACGCCACGGGCCGCCGCACGGTGGCCTTCCACTCCCGTGCCGACGACGCCCCCGACGACGAGCCGTGGCTGCGGCACGCCACCGGCACCCTGACGGCTGACGACACCCGCCCGCCCGCCTTCGACCTGAGCGCGTGGCCGCCCGCGGGCGCCGAACCGGTCCGGGTCGAGGGCCTGTACGAGGGCCTCGCCGGGGCGGGCTTCGGCTACGGCCCCGCCTTCCAGGGGCTGCGGGCCGCCTGGCGGCGCGCCGGTGAGGTCTTCGCCGAGGTAGCGCTGCCGGAAGACGTCGAGCCGGGTGCCGGCTTCTTCGGCGTGCACCCCGCGCTGCTGGACGCCGTGCTGCACGCCATCGGCCTCGGCGACCTGGTCGAGAGCACTGGCCAGGGCCAACTGCCCTTCTCCTGGAACGGCGTGGCCGTCCACTCGGTCGGCGCGGACGCCGTGCGCGTCCGGCTGTCCGCCGCCGGGAACGGCACGGTCGCCCTGGAGCTCGCCGACGTGACGGGCGCCCCGGTGGCCTCGGTGGCGCGCCTGGCGCTCCGCTCGTTCGCTCCGGAGCAGCTGTCCGCCGGTGCCGCCGACAGCGGGACCAAGGACGCGCTGTTCCGCGTCGACTGGACGGACGTGCCCACCGGCACGTCCGGCGCGGGCCGGTGGGCGCTGCTGGGAACCGACACCCTCGGCCTCGGGACCGTCGCGGAGACCACCGCGTACGAGGACCTGGCCGCGCTGGCGCGGTCGCTGGAGTCCGGCGAGGCACCGGAGTTCGTCGTCGTTCCGGCGGCTCACGCCGGTGTCGAGGACGTCGCCGACGCGGCACACACCGCCACGGCCGACATGCTGACGCTGCTTCAGGAATGGCTGGGCGACGCGCGGTTCGACGGCATCCCGCTGGTGGTGCTCACCTCGGGCGCCGTCGCGACCGCCCCCGGCGAGCCGGTGACCGACCTGGTGAGCGCCACGGTCCGGGGCCTCGCCCGCTCCGCGCAGTCGGAGAACCCGGGACGCCTCGTGCTCGCGGACCTCGACGGCCACCCCGACTCGCTGCACGCCCTGCCCGCCGCGCTCAACAGCGGCGAGCAGGAGATCGCCGTCCGCGAGGGCGCGGTGCAGGCCCCGCGGCTCGGCCGTACCGCCGTCGGCGCGGACGGCCCCGCCCTGGACCCGGACGGCACGGTGCTGGTCACCGGCGCCAGCGGCTCGCTGGGCGGGCTGGTGGCCAAGCACCTGGTGACCGCGTACGGAGCGCGGCACCTGCTGCTGGCGAGCCGCAGGGGCGGGAACGCCCCCGGCGCCGCCGAACTGGCCGCCGAACTGGGGGAGCTGGGCGCCGCCGTGACATGGGCGGCGTGCGACGCGGCCGACCGCGACGCGCTGGCCTCCGTGCTCTCCGCGATCCCGGCCGGTCACCCGCTGACCGCCGTCGTGCACACCGCCGGTGTGCTGGACGACGGCATCCTCGGTTCGCTCACCCCCGAGCGGCTGGCGAAGGTGCTGCGCCCGAAGGTGGACGCTGCCTGGAACCTGCACGAGCTGACCCGGGACCTGGACCTTTCCTCGTTCGTCCTGTTCTCCTCGGCCGCAGGTGTCTTCGGCGGCGCGGGCCAGGCCAACTACGCGGCCGCCAACGCCTTCCTGGATGCCCTCGCCCAGCACCGCAAGGCCGCGGGCCTGCCCGCCTCCTCCCTCGCGTGGGGTCTGTGGGCCGCGTCCGGCGGCATGGCCGGAGAGCTGGACGAGGCCGAGACCGAGCGGCTGCGGCGCGGCGGTGTCGTCGCCATCACCGCCGAGCGGGGTCTGGAGCTGTTCGACGCGGCGGCCCGTACGGACGAGGCGCTGCTGGTGCCGATGCCGCTGGACCTGGCCGCGCTGCGCGCCCAGGCGAGTGCCGGGATGCTGCCGCCGCTCTTCCGCGGCCTGGTCCGGGTGCCCCCGCGCCGCGCGGCACAGGCCGCGGCGGCCGCGCAGTCCGGCGCGCTGGGCAAGCAGCTGGCCGGAGTCTCCGAGGCCGAGGCCGACCGGATCGTCCTCGACCTGGTCCGCACCCATGTGGCGGCCGTCCTCGGCTACACCGGGCGCGAGGCGGTCGACCCGCAGCGCGCCTTCAGCGAGGTCGGTTTCGACTCGCTCACCGCGGTCGAGCTGCGCAACCGGCTCGGCTCGGCCACCGGCGTGCGCCTCCCGGCCACGCTGATCTTCGACTACCCGACGCCCGACGTGCTCGCCCGCTTCCTGCGCGCCGAGGCCCAGGGCGGCCGGGCCGCGGAGACCACCGTCGCCGCCGTCGCGTCGGGCGCCGACGAGCCCATCGCCATCGTCGCGATGAGCTGCCGCTTCCCCGGCGGCGTACGGACCCCCGAGGACCTGTGGACGCTGGTCACCGAGGGACGCGACGCCATCTCCGACATGCCCGTCGACCGCGGCTGGGACATCGACGGACTGTTCGCCGACGACCCCGACCGGCCGGGCACCAGCTACGCCCGCAACGGCGGCTTCCTGCACGACGCCCACCACTTCGACCCGGCGTTCTTCGGCATCTCGCCGCGCGAGGCCCTCGCCATGGACCCGCAGCAGCGTCTGCTGCTGGAGACCACCTGGGAGGCGTTCGAGCGCGCCGGGATCGACCCGGCGACCGCGCGCGGCAGCCGCACCGGCGTCTACACCGGCGTCATGTACAACGACTACGGCACCCTGCTGCACCGCGCGCCCGACGGCCTCGAGGGCTACATGGGCACCGCCAGCTCCGGCAGCGTCGCCTCCGGCCGTGTCTCGTACACCTTCGGGCTCGAGGGCCCGGCGGTCACCGTCGACACGGCGTGCTCGTCGTCGCTGGTGACCCTGCACATGGCGGTACAGGCGCTGCGCTCGGGCGAGTGCGAACTGGCGCTGGCCGGCGGTGTCACCGTCATGGCCACCCCCGGCACGTTCGTGGCCTTCAGCAAGCAGCGCGGTCTGGCCACCGACGGCCGCTGCAAGCCCTTCGCGGCGGCCGCCGACGGCACCGCCTGGGGCGAGGGCGTCGGCATGCTCCTCGTCGAGAAGCTTTCCGACGCCCGCAAGAACGGTCACCCGGTGCTGGCGATCGTCCGGGGCTCGGCCATCAACCAGGACGGCGCGAGCAACGGCCTGACGGCGCCGAACGGCCCGTCGCAGCAGCGCGTCATCCGGCAGGCGCTCGCCAACGCCCGGCTGACGGCGGCCGACGTGGACGTCGTCGAGGCGCACGGTACGGGTACGACGCTCGGTGACCCGATCGAGGCCCAGGCGCTCCTGGCCACGTACGGCCAGGAGCGGTCCGATGACAACCCGCTGCGACTGGGCTCGGTGAAGTCCAACTTCGGCCACACGCAGGCCGCCGCCGGTGTCGCGGGCATCATCAAGATGGTCAAGGCCATGGAGCACGGCGTCATGCCGCGGACGCTCCACGTCGACGAGCCGACCCCGCACGTGGACTGGGCGGCGGGCGCGGTCTCCCTGCTGACCGAGGCCGTCGACTGGCCCGAGACCGGCCGTCCGCGCCGAGCGGCCGTGTCCTCCTTCGGCATCAGCGGCACCAACGCCCACACCATCCTGGAGCAGGCCCCCGCTCCCGAGGCCCCCGTGACCACCGAGGAGCCCGCGGCCGGGACACCCGGCGCGCTGCCGTGGCCCCTCTCGGCGAGGAACGAGGCCGCGCTGCGTGCCCAGGCCGAGCGGCTGCTCGCGCACCTGGAGTCCGGCGCGGACGGCGGCCCGGCCGACCTCGGCCGCTCGCTGGCGCTGACCCGCGCGGCGCACGACGCCCGCGCGCTGCTGGTGGGCACGGACCGCGACGACTTCGTCCACGCCCTGACCGCCCTGGCCACCGGCCAGGACCGGCCGGGCACCGTCCAGGGCACCACCGGCGCCGCGGGCAGGACGGCCTTCGTCTTCCCCGGCCAGGGCTCGCAGTGGGCGGGCATGGCGGTCGGGCTGATGGACGCCTCCCCGGTGTTCGCGGCCCGGATCGCCGAATGCGCCGCCGCGCTGGCCGAGTTCTGCGACTGGTCGCTGGTGGACGTGCTGCGCGGCGCGGAGGGCGCGCCGTCGCTGGAGCGCGTCGACGTCGTCCAGCCGGTGCTGTTCGCGGTGATGGTCTCCCTGGCCGAGCTGTGGCGTTCGCTGGGTGTTCGCCCGGATGCGGTGGTGGGTCACTCGCAGGGTGAGATCGCCGCTGCTTGTGTGGCGGGGATCCTGTCGCTTCAGGACGCGGCCCGTGTGGTGGCCCTGCGCAGCCAGGCCATCGGCCGGGTACTGGCGGGCAAGGGCGGCATGGTGTCCGTCGCACTGCCGGTGGTCCAGGTGCGGGAGCGGATTGCCGCGTGGGGTGAGGAGCGTATCTCGGTGGCGGCCGTCAACGGCCCGTCCTCCGTGGTCGTCTCGGGCGAGCCGCAGGCGCTGGACGAGCTCATCGCCTCCTGCGAGGCGGACGGGGCCCGCGCCCGCCGCGTCCCCGTGGACTACGCGTCCCACTCCGCCCAGGTGGAGGAGCTGCGCGAGGAACTGCTCGACCTGCTCGCTCCGGTGCGGCCGAGGACGGCGGACATCCCCTTCCTCTCCACCGTCACCGGCGAGTGGGTCAAGGGCCCCGAGCTCGACGCCGAGTACTGGTACACCAACCTGCGCCGCACGGTCGAGCTCGAAGGCGCCGTCCACCGCCTCCTGGAGGACGGCTTCGGGACGTTCGTCGAGTCCAGCGCGCACCCCGTGCTGACGACGGGCGTGCAGGAGACCGCCGAGGCGGCGGGCCGCGAGGCCGTGGCCATCGGCTCGCTGCGCCGCGACGAGGGCGGCCTGGAGCGGTTCTGGGTCTCGCTCGGCGAGGCGTGGACGCGCGGTGTGCCGGTGGACTGGGACGCGGTGTACGAGGGCATGGGCGCGCGCCGCGTCGGCCTGCCCACCTACGCCTTCCAGCACGAGCGGTACTGGATCGAGGTCCCGCTCTCCGCCGTGGGCGACGTCGCCTCCGCGGGGCTCGGCGCCACCGCGCACCCGCTGCTGGGTGCGGCCGTCGAACTGCCCGGCTCGGACGGCGTCCTGCTCACCGGGCGGCTCTCCCTCCAGACCCACCCCTGGCTGGCCGACCACGCCGTCGCGGGCACCGTCCTGGTGCCGGGCACGGCCTTCGTCGAACTGGCCGTGCGCGCCGGGGACCAGGTCGGCTGCGACCTGCTGGAGGAACTGACCCTGGAGGCGCCGCTGATCCTGCCCGAGCGCGGCGGGGTGCAGCTGCGGCTGACCGTCGGCGCCGCCGACACCGCGACCGGCCGCCGCACACTGGAGATCCACTCCAGGACGGAGCAGTCGGGCCCGTCGGGCCAGTCGGACCAGCCGTGGAGCCGCAACGCGAGCGGCGTCCTGGCCGCCGACGCGGCCGGGCACCCGGCACAGGGGGACGAGCTGTCGGCCTGGCCCCCGGCAGGCGCCGTCGCCGTCGAGGTGACGGACCTGTACGAGCGGTTCGCGGCCGGCGGGTTCGGCTACGGCCCGGTGTTCCAGGGCCTGACGGCCGCCTGGCGGCGCGGCGAGGAGGTCTTCGCCGAACTGCGGCTGCCCGACAAGCAGCGCTCGGACGCCGCCCTGTTCGGGCTGCACCCGGCACTGCTGGACGCCGCCCTGCACGGTGTGGCGCTCGGCGACTTCCTCGGCACCGGCGACGGCATCCGCCTCCCGTTCTCCTGGAGCGGCGTCACCCTGCACGCCGCGGGCGCCTCGGCGCTGCGGGTGCGCATCGCCCCGGCCGGGCCGGACGCGGTCGCCCTGACCGTGGCCGACGCGGCGGGCGGCCCGGTCGCCACCGTGGACTCCCTGGTCCTGCGCCGCATCGCGCCCGAGCAACTGCACGCGGCCCGCGCCGCCTACCACGAGTCGCTGTTCCGCCTCCGGTGGACCACGCTGCCCGCCCCGGCGACAGCGGCCCCCGCCGCGCCCTGGGCGCTGGTCGGCGACGACACCCTCGGCCTGGGCCCGGCGCTGACGGCCGCGGGCATCGGCTGCGAGACCTACGCGGACCTGGTGGAGCTCTCCGCCGTGGTGGCCTCCGGCAGGCCCGCGCCGGAGCTCGTCCTTCTCCCGTACGCCCCCCGCGCGACGGGGGACGTGGCCGAGGACGCCCGGCAGGCCACGCACGCCGCGCTGGCGGACCTCCGGACGTGGCTCGCGGAGGACGCCCCGGCCGGGGCGCGGCTGGCCTTCGTCACCCGCGGCTCGGTGGCCACCGAGGCGGACGCGGACGTGTCCGGCCTGGCCACCACCCCGGTGTGGGGCCTGGTGCGCTCCGCCCAGACGGAGAACCCGGACCGGTTCCTGCTGCTGGACCTGGACGACGACGAGGCGTCCGTACGGGCGCTCCCCGCGGCGCTGGCCTCGGCCGAGCCGCAACTGGCCGTCCGTACGGGAGGTCTCCTGGCCCCCCGGCTCGCGCGGGTGGAGGCCGGGGCGTCCGAGCCGGCACCGGGGATCGACCCGGAGGGCACGGTCCTGATCACCGGCGCCACCGGGGTGCTCGGCGGCCTGCTGGCCCGCCATCTGGTCACCGACCACGGCGCGCGGCACCTGCTGCTCACCAGCCGCCGCGGCGGCGCGGCGGACGGCGTGCCCGAGCTGGTCGCCGAACTCGCCGAGCTGGGTGCCGAGGTGACCGTCGCGGCCTGCGACGCCGCCGACCGCGAGGCGCTGGCGCGGCTGCTCGCCGAGGTGCCGGAGGACCGTCCGCTGCGGGCGGTCGTCCACACCGCCGGTGTGCTGGACGACGGCCCGGTCCAGACCCTCACCCCCGCCCGCGTCGACACCGTCCTGCGCCCGAAGATCGACGCGGCACGGAACCTGCACGAGCTGACCCGCGATCTCGACCTGACCGCGTTCGTGCTGTTCTCGTCCGCCGCCGGTACCTTCGGCGCGCCGGGCCAGGGCAACTACGCGGCCGCCAACGCCTTCCTGGACGCGCTCGCCCAGCACCGGCGGGCCGCGGGCCTGCCCGCGCTCTCCCTGGCCTGGGGCCTGTGGGAGCAGCGCTCGGCGATGACCGGCGGCATGGCCGACGCGGACGTGCAGCGGATGGCGCGCTCCGGCATGGCCCCGCTGACCTCGCGGGACGGTCTGGAGCTCTTCGACGCGGCCTGGACGGTCCCCGGCGAGCCGCTGCTGATCCCCCTGCACCTGGACACCGCCCCGCTGCGGGCCCAGGCGGACGCGGGCGCACTGCCCGCCGTCTTCCGCGGCCTGGTGCGCGGCACCCGGCGGCGAACGGTCGAGGCCGCCCCGGTGGACCTGACGGGCCCCTCGCTGGCCGAGCGGCTGGCCGGGCTCGCGACCGGGGCCGAGCGGGAGGCCGCGCTCCTGGAACTGGTCCGTGGTCAGGCGGCCGTCGTCCTCGGCTTCGCCGACGCCGACGCCGTCGTGGCCGGGCACGGCTTCCTGGAGATGGGCTTCGACTCGCTCACCGCGGTCGAGCTGCGCAACCGGCTCAACGCGGCGAGCGGCCTGCGGCTGCCCCCGACGCTGCTGTTCGACCACGGCACGCCCGCGCTCGTCGCCCGGCACATGCTGGAGCAGCTGGCGGACGCGGTGGCCGGTTCCGCCGTACGGGACGAACCGGCCGACGGCGCGCGGGAGACGGGTGTCTTCGGCGCGATGCTGCGGGAGGCCGGGGAGACGGGCAGGCAGGAGGAGTTCACCCGCCTGCTGATGGACGTCTCGCGGTTCCGCCCGTCCTTCACCGGCACCGCGGACCTGGCCACGGCACCCGCCCTGGTACGGCTCTCGCGGGCCGGGGACGAACCGGCGGACGCGACACCTCCGGCGCTGGTCTGCTTCTCCTCGATCCTGCCCATCTCGGGCCCGCACCAGTACGCGCGGTTCGCCGCCGGGTTCCGCGGCCACCGGGACGTATGGGCCATGGCCAACCCCGGCTTCGTGGCGGGGGAGCAGCTCCCGGCGACCCCGGAAGCGGTGATCGAGGCACAGGCCGAGGCGGTGCTGCGGACGACGGGCGGGGCGCCGTTCGTGCTGCTGGGCCACTCCTCGGGCGGCATGCTCGCGCACGAGGTGGCGGCACGGCTGGAGGCCACGGGTGTCTTCCCGCAGGCGGTCGTCCTCCTCGACATCTACTCGCACGACGCGGACGCGGCCATCGGCATCCAGCCCGGCCTGACCGCGGAGGTGGGCGAGCGGAGCGAGGGCCACGTGCCGGTCGACGACGCGCGACTGCTGGCCATGGGCGCCTATTTCCGGCTCTTCGGCGAGTGGCGCCCGCGCGAGATCAAGACCCCGACGCTGCTGGTACGGGCCGGGGAGCGGCTGTTCGACTGGACCCGTGACGGGAGCGGTGACTGGCGCTCCTACTGGGACCTGGAGCACACCGCGCTCGACGTGGATGGCAACCACTTCACGATGATGGAGGAGCACGCGGGAACGACGGCACGGACGGTGGCGGACTGGCTGTCGGCCTGACGGTCCGTTACGCACGAGAGAAAGGCCGTGGGCCCCGTACCGGAATCGGTACGGGGCCCACGGCCTTTGCGGTACCGCGCCCCAAAGGGGCGCGGGGAACTGCGCGACCAGCCACGACGCACCCGCAGACGACCTACCGGACTAACAGCAGCGCTCAGCGTCGCCGCGGCGCGCGGTCGCGCGTCCGCTTGCCCGGGCCCACCGTGACCACCTCGAAGTTGGACTTGGTGCACTCGAGGCGGTGGAAGAGGTTGTCGGGGCCGCTGATGCAGACCTTGGTCACCCCGGCCTCCTTCAGCGTGGCGACCACCTTGGGCCAGTGGATCGGCCGGTCGAAGGTGTCGAGCAGCATGGTGCGCAGCTCGTCGGCGGTGCGGATCACGGTGCCGTCCTGGTCGGTGACGACGGGCAGCCGCGGGTCCGCGAGCTCGTACTTGGGGAGGAGGTCCTCCTCGACGCGGCGCCGCAGCTCCTTGAAGGCGGGCGCGTGCACCGCCGGGACCATGGTGTACATCGAGTAGCCGCCGATCCCGCTGACCCGCTGCTTGAGGCCCTCCAGCTCCTTCTCGCGCAGCGAGAGCATGCAGAAGCCCTCGTCGAGGTATCCGGAGTAGTCGTACCACTCGCCGCGCTCGTCGAACTCGGCCAGGAGTTCGTCGAGTTCGTCCTGCGGGGTGCGGAAGAAGGTGTGGGTGACCGCGTCCTGGTACTCCTCGGTGAAGTACGCGATCTCGTAGCGGGCCATCTCGGCGGTGAGCCGGACCAGTTCGGGGAAGGGCAGCGAGCCGACGAACGCGGTGGCCGCCTTCTGGCCGAAGCTGGGGCCCACGACGATGTCCGGGTCGATGCCCAGCTCCGCCACCGCCCGGTCGGCCGAGGCCATCGAGTTGACCAGGAAGGCGATCTGGGTGGCCTCGGAGTAGTCGTCCTCGGAGTCGCGGAGGCGGTCGAAGACGGAATAGCCCAGCGCCTCGTCGGCCTCCGCCAGCCGCTTGCGGGCGTAGGGGTCGAGCACGAGGAACTTGCCCACCTCGGAGAAGCTGGACGGCCCCATGCCGGGGAAGACGAGGGCGGTGGTCGGCTGTTCGGATGCCGTCATACGGAGAATTCCTTGGGATATGTTGTGTCCGTCGCGCTCGCGCACCGGTTTAATGGGAATGACGGAGGCCATGGGACCTGCCCGCCATGTCTAACACGGACCGTCAACTCCCGCCCGGGCACGCCCGGATATCAGGGGTCGAGGCAAACGCCTAGGGGGAGTTAGGGGGATTGTGCGGCCGGATGCCGGGGATAGCGGTCCATAGGGGTTGTGGCCCCGTGTGATGGCTCATAGCCTCGCGATGTGAGCCCTCGAAAAAGGTAGGGCGTCCGTAGGGGACTGGTTCACGGCGCAAGCACATCGAGGCATTTCATGACATCGACCACCGGGGTGGCCGCCGGGCACCGCGCGCACCACCGCCCGTCGTGGCCGCGGCCGCAGGGGGCTTGTACCCCTTGAGCCGGATCGAGTCCGACGAAGTCCACCTCATCCGGATCGTACAGCCGGAGACACCCAGCAGCTTCCGGCTGATCTGCTTTCCGGGATCCGCGAACTCCAGCGCGTACTACCTCTCCCTGTCGGAACTGCTGCTGCCCACCGTCGAGGTGCTCGCGATCCAGTACCCGCCCGATGTCGACGACGAGGAGGAGCGGTTCGCCGATGCCCCGGACCTCGCGGACCGCATCTTCGAGGCGCTGGGGGAGTGGCTCGACCGCCCGGTCGCGCTGTTCGGCCACCGCGCCGGCGCCGACCTCGCCTACCGCGTCGCCGAACGCCTGGAACGGGAGACCGAGACCCTGCTGCTGACCCTGTTCGTCTCCGGCAGGACCGCGCGCGGCGGTCTGACGCTGGGCCCGCCGGCCCTCGACTGCCGCATCGTCGCCCTCGTCGGCGCGCAGGACCCCAGGACCCCGCTGCGCGGCGTACGCGCCTGGCGGCGGTGCACGAGCGGGCGGTTCGACCTGGAGGTGTTCCCCGGGTCGCGCGGCTATCTCGATTCGAGCAGAAGAGAAGTCGTCAACCTGGTCCACGACCAGTTGCTCTCACTGTCCACCCTCGACGCCGAGTGCGAGACCGGCGCCGAGGACAAGGGCGTCTAGGGGACCGGCAAGGGTCCCGCGGCTGCCCGTACTCCGCACAGAAGAAGAGGAAAGAGTACGACCGATGACCGCGAAGATCTTTGCAGTCGACTCGGCACAGACCCTCACGGATTTCGAGCAGGACGCGCTGCGCGTCGCCGAGGTGATCCGTGAGCACGGCGTGGCCGAGGGCGACCGAGTCATCCTCAAGGCCGGCAACTCCGCGAGCTGGGTCAGTGTGCTGTTCGCCCTGATGCACGTGGGTGCCTCCATCGTCCTCGTCGACCAGCAGGAGCAGGCCGACGAGACCCGGCGCATCGCGCTGCGTACCGGCGCCGCGCTGGCGTTCGTCGACGACGACGCCCCCATCGACGACGAGACCCGCGCCGTCGACCTCTACGAGCTGATCGCCCCCGCCACCGGCCGCCCGCTCCCCGCCGGGCAGCGGCTGGACTTCGACGCCTGGGCCGACCGGCCCGACGGCCTGATCATGTGGACCTCCGGCTCCACCGGCCAGCCCAAGGGCGCGGTGAAGTCGGGCCGCAAGTTCCTGAAGAACCTGGAGCGCAACGCGGACCAGGTGGGGCACACCGCGGACGACGTGCTGCTGCCGCTGCTGCCGTTCGCCCACCAGTACGGCCTTTCCATGGTGCTGATCGCCTGGATACGCCAGTGCTCGCTGGTCATCGCCCCCTACAAGCGGCTCGACCGCGCGGTGCTGATGGCCGGGCGCACCGGCGCCACCGTCGTCGACGCCACCCCCGCCAGCTACCGCTCCATCCTCAACCTGACCACCCGCAAGCCCGCGCTCCGCGGCCGGCTGGAGCGGGTGCGGATGTTCTGCTCCGGCGCGGCACCGCTGGACGGCGCGCTCTCCGACCGCTACGTGGACGAGTTCGGCCTGCCGCTGCTGGACAGCTACGGCTCCACCGAGCTCGGCAACATCTCCTTCGCCACCCTGGACAACCCCGTCTCCTGCGGGCGCGCCATGGACGGCATCAAGCTGCGGATCGTGGACGAGGACGGCGTGCCCATGCCCGCGGGCGAGGCCGGCGAGATCGAGGTCGACACCCCGGACGCGCTGGAGGGCCACCTGGCCGACGACGGCGGCATCACCCCGTTCCCGACCGGCTGGCAGGCCACCGGCGACCTCGGCTACCTCGACGCGGACGACAACCTCTACGTCCTGGGCCGGAAGTTCGCCGTGCACCGCATGGGCTACACGCTCTACCCGGAGCTCATCGAGCGCAAGGCGGCCGCCGCGCACATCTCCACCCGCATCGTGCCGCTGCCGGACGAGCGCCGCGGCGCGCAGCTGGTCTTCTTCGTCGAGGACGAGCAGGCGCGGGAGGCACAGCACTGGCGCGACCTGCTGTGCGCGGCGCTCCCCGCCTACGAGCAGCCCAACCGGGTCGTCGTCCTGGACTCGTTCCCGCTCAACCGGAACGGCAAGCCGGACAAGAAGCAGCTGGAGAAGCTGGCCCTGGAGCAGGCGGCGCGGTAAGGACAGCGGCGAGAGGGGGGGAGCCGGTCGTACCGGCTCCCCCCCTCTTCATACGTCTCCCGCTGTCTCAGCCGTACGGCAGCTCCACCGGTGCCAGTTCGTGGAAGACGTCACCGGGCCCCGGGTTCTCCGGGTGCGTCGTACCGCCCAGCTGGCGCAGCACGCCCCACACCGCGTTGAGCGCCGTGGTCACCGCGCCCTCCGCGAAGCCCGCGGTCCAGGAGACGTCGTCGCCGCACAGGAAGAGACCGCGCCGCGCCTCGTCCGCGTCCTCCTGCATGAACTGGGTGAACAGCCGCCGCTGATAGCGGTACTGGCCCGGCAGGTTGGACTTGAACGCGCCCATGAAGCGCGGCTCGGTCTCCCAGGTGACGGTCAGCGGCTCGGCGATGATGTGCGAACGGATGCAGACGTCCGGATAGATCTCGGCCAGCCGGGCCAGCAGCACCTCCAGCCGCTCCCGGGCGGACAGCGTCGCGACCTTCAGCGAGTCGTCGTTCCAGGTGTACGACAGGCACATCACGCCCGGCCGGTCCGGGCCGTGGTCGAAGAGATAGACACCGCGCGGCATCCGGTCGGTGAGCGTCATGCTCATCGCGTCCGCGCCGGTGCCCGGTGCGCGGTCCCGCCAGAACGGCCGGTCGACGAGCACGAACAGCTTGGACGCCCCCATGTAGTGGGTGCGCTCCACCGCGGTCCACTGCCCGGCGGACAACAGCGCGGGATCGCAGTCGACGCGGTTGAGCAGCGTCCACACGTGCGGGCTGAAGACGACCGCGGGGTAGTCACGGGCCGTACCGCTCTCGTCCTCGACGCGTATGCCCTCCGCGGTGCGGCGCAGCCGGGTGACGGCGGGCCGGGCGCGGCCCCCGTCGTGCAGCGAGGCCAGCGACGTCCCGGACGGCCAGTGGGCGAGGCCCTGCGGCCGGTGCGTCCACAGCCCGCGCGGCACCTGCTGGGAGCCGCCCTCTATGGTGACCTGGTCGTCGTCCGCGCCGGTGAACACGACGCGCAGGATCTCCAGCACCGAGTTGGGGAAGTCGGTGTCCCAGCCGCCGGTGCCGAAGCCGACCTGGCCGAAGATCTCCCGGTGGCGGAAGGACTGGAAGGCGCCGGACGTCGCCAGGAAGCCGTAGAAGGACTGGTCGTCGTACTCCCGGACCAGCCTGTTCCACACGTCCTTCAGCGTGGCCACGTCCCGCAGCCGGACCGCGTCGCGCACCGTGGAGAGCTCGGCGCGCTCGCGCAGCGCCTTCTCCCAGGCGTCGGCGACCTCCTGGTAGACGGCCGGCAGGTCGCCCGTGGTGCGCGCCCGGTGCCGGACGCCGTTCAGGTCGATCAGCGTGCTCGGGGTCGACGGCGCCAGCGGATTGGGAAAGGGACGGGTGCGCAGTCCCAGCAGGTCGATGTAGTGGAACAGCGACCGCGCGGAGAGGGGAAAACGCATGGCGCCCATCTCCGCCACATATTCCGGACGCTCGGGGAACGGGAGCGAACGCATTCGCCCGCCCAATTCCTCGGCCTCGTACAGAACCGGGCGCAGACCCAGCCGCATGAGTTCGTACGCGGCGGTCAGCCCCGCCATGCCACCGCCGACCACGGCGACCTCGGTGCCCGCCGCACGCGGCGGCAGCACACCGAGACCGGCCGGATGGCGCAGCCAATTGTCGTAGGAGAACGGGAAGTCCGGCACGAGCATTGTCGTCGGAGCCGCAATGGCTGACGTCATAGGAAAACCTCTCAAGGGCGCGCCGACGGCAATCCCACGCTATTCACGCGGCGGTTGGGGCAACAACCCCTACCCACCCTTGAGACCCTTGAGAGCCTTTGCCGGGGCCCCTTGCGGGGCCCCTTCGCCGGGTCACGCGGTGTGCGCCACGTCCCAGCCGAGACTGGTCGGGAGATCCTGCCGGTGACTGATGTTGATCTTCCGGTAGACGCGGGTGAGATGCTGCTCCACGGTGCTGACCGTGATGAACAGCTTGGCCGCGATCTCGCGGTTGGTGTAGCCGGAGGCGGCCAGCGCCGCCACCCGCCGCTCCGCGTCGGAGAGCGCCGCGAACGCGGCCGCGTCCTCGCTCTCCCCGGGACCGGCGCCGGTCCCGGCCGCCGCGCCCGCCGCGCCCGCCGAGCAGGCCGTCGGCGTACGGCCCGGAGGGCGCTGCAGCGAGCGCGAGAGCTCCTCCGCGCCGCAGCCGTCCGCCAGCCGCCAGGCCCGGCGGGTCATCAGCCAGCTCTTGTCCGCGTCGCCGAGCTGCTTGTGCGCCCGGGCCAGCTGGGCCATCGCCTGTGCCATCGCGTACCAGCTGTCGCTGCGCCGCAGCAGGTCCAGGGACTGCTGCAGGAGCGCGGGCTGTTCGGCGGCCGGCCGGGTCGCGGCGAGCACGCGCAGCGCCGAGCCGCGCGTGCGGGGCAGCGTGGGGTGCGCCAGGTCGAGCTGCTCCTGTGCCAGGCGCGCGGCCTGTTCGTGGTTGCCGAGCGCCAGCCAGGTCTCGGCGGTGCCCAGGCGCCAGGGCAGCACGGAGGGGGAGTCCAGGTCCCAGGCGGTCATCTTCTCGCCGCAGTCGCGCAGGTCGGCGAGGGCGGCCTGGTGGCGGCCGGTGGCCAGCTGGTGCATGCCGCGGGCGTAGAGGTAGTGCAGCCCGAACCGGGTCTGGAACAGGGCCTCCGGCACCGGGCGGGCCAGCAGCTCCCCGGCCGCGTCGTGGTCACCGATCGCGGTGTGCGCGCTGACCAGCACCGCCAGGGGCATGCCGACGACCACGCCCCAGCCGCGCGTCGGCAGCTGCTCCAGGGCGCTCTCCGCGTGGCGCACCGCGTCGGTCAGCCGGCCGCCGCGCAGCGCGATCTCGCCCCGGATGGCGCTGAAGCCCGCCGCCCACGCCCGGGTGGAGCAGTGCGCCGCCTCGTCCAGCACCCGGTCGCACCAGGTGGCGGCCGTGCCGAGTTGATCCGCGTAGATCAGCGCCCGCAGCGCGGCACGCAGCGCGTACGCGGTCCCCTCGCCCAGGCGGGTGTGCTCCAGCACCTGCTCGGCGGACCGCACGGCCTCCCGCACGGCGTCGTCGTCGGCGCTGTCCTTCAGTACGTCCCGCAGGGCGGTGAGCGCGGCGAGGCCGGGGCCCGTGGCGGTGAGGCCGGGCGGCCCGTCGACAGCCCGGTCCGGGCCCTGGCCCCGGCCGGAGTGGCCGTCGTGATCGTCGCGGCTGTCGTGGTCGTCGTGGTCGTCGTGCTGCGAGTCCTGGGCGTGTCGCGGGCGTCGACCGGTGCCCCATACGTCCTGGAATCGCCGTAGTTCGGGGGAGCCCGGGTAGGCGCAGGACAGCGCGAGGCCGATGACGCGCAGTTCCGCGTCGAGCTCCGAGCGCGGGCTCTCCTCCAGTGTGCTGTTGACCCGGCCGATGGCGGCGGCCGCGTCGTCCAGCGAGCCGATCCGCATCAGCCCGAGGGCCACCCGCAGGGTGTGCCACGGCGGCAGCAGTCCTTCGCGGGCGGGCGCCGCCAGCCGCTGGAGCCCCTGGACCTGGGTCTGCGGTTTGACCCGCCACAGGGCCTCGGTGAGCGTCGCCTGGATGACGAGCGACTCCCGCTCGTCGGTGCAGTGGCTCTCGGCCAGTTGCAGGCAGCGCACGGCGAACGGGGCGCGGTCCTCGGCGAGTGCCAGCAGGGCGGCGTCGCGCAGCACCCGCGGCACCCACTCCTCGTCCGGGGCCGCCGACTCGTGGCTGAGCAGCTGCTGCGCCACCTCGGTGGGGCCCGCGTCCTTCTCGTGCAGCATCTCGGCCGCCCGGCGGCGCAGCCGGCCGAGCTCCTCGCGCGGCAGGTTGTCCAGCAGCATCGCCCGCACCTCGTCGCGCCGGAACCGCGTGCCCTGGAGGATGCCCAGTTCCCCGAGCACGGCGACGGACTGCCGTACGGCGTGCTCCTCGGCCCCGACCAGGGCGCCCAGCAGGGGCAGGGAGTCGGCGTCGCCCAGGAGCGCGATGCCACGGGCGGTCCGCAGGTGGTCCGTGTCGGCGCAGCGGAGCGCCAGGGACAGCACTGCCTGACGGAAGAACTCCCCTGCCACAGGGGCGCCGCTCTCGTCTTCCTGCCCGTTGGCGGGCAGGAAGAGGCTGTCGTCCAGCAGGCCGCGCAGCAGAAGGGGGTTGCCGCCGGTGGCGGCGTGGAACGCGGCGGCGTGCCGGTGTGCGTCGTGCGTGCCCAACTCCTCGGTCAGCAGCCGGGCGACGCCCGCGACACTGATCGGGCCCAGCCGCACCTGGCGGGCGTCCGGCTGGTGCAGCAGCTCGTGCAGCGCGGCGGAGGAGGCGGCGAGGACGGGGGCGGGGTCCGTGGAGCCGGTCCGCGGAGAGTGGGTGACGATCGTGGTCAGCGCGGTGCCGCGGCACTGGCGGACGGCGTGCGCCAGGCACCGCAGCGACTGCGGGTC
>NZ_JAINFC010000127.1 GCF_020740835.1 Streptomyces sp. UNOC14_S4 | reverse complement strand
CGATACGGGATGGGTGCCGTGCTCCATGCACCGTCGTTCCAGAACCCCGCCCTCCGGCCCCGCCCCCTCCGGCCGTTTTCTGCTCTCCGTTCGGGAGTTGCTGTCTCCCCGCCGTCCGACGCCTTCCGGTGGTCGTCAAGCGCTGGGGGGCAACCGCGATGCTTGCTGCTGTCCGCTTATGAAGGCTCCGTCGGGCGCCACGGGCGGTCTGGGCATCAGGCAGGCAGCTGCCAGGAAGGACCATCGGGGGTGCCGATCCAGACTGATTGGGTGTGGTCGGGGGTGATCGTCATCCCGAACGCGGACTGGTCCGGTGAGCCAGCGTTCTGCCAAGCGCGGAGGGCTGTCTCTACTTGATCCCACAGGTTCAGCGGTCCGTGCTGGTGGACCGTCCAGCCGTCGGCGGCGGGTTCGGTCCACGCCTGGGAGCCGGTGGCCACATCGAGCAGGACCACGTTGCCGCCCGATCCCAGGAACTCGGCCGAGGGGGAGGCGAGTTGGGCGACGAATCGGCCGGTCCAGTCCTGCAGAAGCTCAGGATTCACGGTGGTGATACGGGACTGGCCGGAGTGGCGATAGAAGCCGGAGCGGGGCGGACGCCGGTGGGGGCGAGCCAGCATGTAGGAGATGGTCTCCCCGGTGAACCGGCCAGTGGCGCTGCCGTCTTCGCCGACGGTCAGACAGGCCAACCCATGGGCCTCCATCCAGCCACCGAGTGTGGCGGTGATGATTCCACCGACACTGGTCTGCCAGATCCAGGACCGGGGGATGGTCCGCACCGCGCAGGTCGCCACGATGCAGTCGTATTCAGCCTCGTCCTCCCACCCCTCCAGCCCGTCTCCAGTGACCAGGGTGGGGTTGTGTCCGGCGGCGTGGATGCGGTCGGCGGCAAGCGCAGCCAGCATGGGGTCGTATTCGATGGAGACGACGTTCTTCTCCCCGAGCCGGTGGCACAGGATGGCGGTGGAATAGCCGGTACCGGTGCCGATCTCGAGTACTTTGTCGCCGTCATGGATGTCGGCAGCCTCCAGCATTCGTACGACGAGTGACGGCAGGGTGCTCGACGAGGTGGGGGTGCCATAGATCGGTTCTGCGGCATCGGTCGCGGCGATGCCGTCCACTTGTGTGACCCAGGTGTCGTTGGTGTAGACGAGCTCCAGCCACTCCGTCCGGGTCATCTCGGACCGGTGCACCGGCTCCCACAAGGTGCCGCGTTCTCCATGGCCCATGCGGTAGACGGCGTCTCCGAGGAACAACTCACGAGGCACGGTCTCGATGGCTGTCCGCCAGGCGGGGTCGGTCATCGAGCCGTCGGTGGTGATGGCGGCTGCCAGTGAGCGGCGAAGGGTCGTGGGGTTGGTCATGTCGTCTCCGGGTGCTGGAGCTGGTCGGCGAGGGCGGCTGCGATCTGGCGGGGTACGGGGTCGGGGAACCAGGCCCACTGGCCGTTGGGATTGCACTCGTAGAACCACCAGCCGCCGTCCTTGTCGAGACCGAAGTCGAAGGCACCGAAGACCAAGCCGAAGGCACGCAAATAGTCGCGGACGGCCATTGCCACTGCCGGTGGGGTGTCGATGAGGGAGTAGGTGAGATGGTCGTAGTGGCGGCGCCAGTCCAGCCCCGGGGCACCGTCGATGCGGACGGCCCACAGGTGTTGGCCGACAGCGGTGAGCCGTACGTCCGCGACTTTGTCCACGCGACGCTGGAACAGGTGGGCCGTTGCCCGTACCGCGTCAGTGATCTGTTCGTGTTCGATCTCGGCGACCCAGATCGAGCGAGCTTGACCGTCTGTCGCCGCGTAAGGGGTGTTCCACAGTGGCTTGTACACCACCGGCGCATGCTCGACAGCCGTGTTCCGGGCCGCCACCGGGTCATTGGTGATCACGCTGTGGGGCACGCGTAGTCCGCACCGTGCGGCCGTGGCCAGCTGGGCGGGTTTGTACTCGGCGTCACGGACCTTCCATGGATGGTTGAACGTAGCCAGCGCGGGGCAGGGCGGCCAGGACGCCACCGAGGCCGTACCGGGACTGGTCGATCGCCCACCGCGCGTCGTCGCCGGTGAGCCCTGGGGCGGTATAGGGGCGAGGCCGCCGCCAGTACACCGACTGCACGGTAGTCACGTCCACGAGACGTGTGGCCGTTGCGATGGCGCCGCTGAGACCGCCACTGTCGGCGTGCACATCCATGGTGATCGCGTGCGGGAAGTCCCCCGGGTCGAGGCGAACGACCGGGGTTCCCCGGCCGTTCAGCTCCTCGATCACCAAATCAGCCGTGACGTCGTCGAGCTGAGTCACCACGAGCACGAGGTCATCGTCCATGGCGACCGACTCAGTCGGTGTCGCTGTCCTGATCGTGCCCCTGGTCCGGACCGTCTTTCCGGTCACCGGTCGTGGTGTTCGTCTCGGTCCCGGTGTTGGACTTGCGGTGCTTGCTTGTCGCGGGGACCGGTAACCCGTCCGGCCCCAGCCGAGTGGGGATCTGCGACACCGGGTCGAGGATCAGCCGCTGCTGCGGCAGCGGTCCGGATGCCGGAAAGGGTTCCATCCTGCTCAGCCCCCATGGGAGGACGTGCGGCATGTCCATCTCCTTCGGTCGTCCGAGGATGCGGTCGCCATCAGCCCGAGGCTACGAGCTCGATCTCGTAGCCGTCCTCGTTTTCGAGATAGGCCGCGTAGTGGTCGGGGCCGCCCGCGTGGGGGTGGCGGCCTGGGAAGAGGAGGCGCCAGCCGTGGGCCTTGGACTCCGTAGCCAGGGCTTCGACTTCGGCTTCGTCCGCCACGTGGAAGGCCAGGTGGTTCAGGCCCGGGTGGCGACGGTCGTGGTCGGGGGCGGTGAGGGCCGGGGACTGTTCCACGACCAGGTAGAAGTGGTCCAGGCGCCAACTGCGGCCCCATTCCCAGGACTGGTACGGCTCGTAGCCCAGCCGTTCCAGGAGCCAGCCGAAGGATTTCGAGGCGTGGGCGAGGTCGGGCACCCAGAGTTCGATGTGGTGCGGCATTCCTCTCATGCTGGTCTCCCAGGCTTGCCGTGGGTGCGCGCCGTCAGGCGTTGCCCGTGTGTGCGGGCCGTGCTCGCGCTCACAGTCCATGCTCCAGGCGCCAGTGGGTGCGCTGCCGGACCAGCGCGGTCGCCGTTCTGAAGTCGTTCCCCGACTCCATCGCCTCCTGGTACGCCGCGATGTCCTTCGAGCATTCCTCGCAATCGAACGGCGGCCGCTTCAGCTGCGGCCACCTGGTGGCTCTCGCGCGCTCCTCCCGCGTCGCCAGCCGCAGGTCGGAGAAGAGCGCTTTCCACTCCTCGCCGCCTCCGGGTGCTCTGAGGTGCGCCTGCTGCCCGAGGCTGTCGATCACCTGGGCCACTCGCGCCCGATCCCCGCGCGTGTCCACCACGAACGCGCCGTTCCTGTACGTCATCGCTTCGCGCCGCCTTCCCCTCCGCTACGCGCTGTAGCCATGACCACCATGGGCCGCCTCAAGGCCCCTGCGCAACTCAATGACGGTCATATTGGGATCAGTTCACTCCTGTGAGTGAAGGCTTTGCCCAGAGGCCGGAATGGTTCGGGTGTCTGGACCACACTGGGCACCGTGTGCGACCTGCAAGGGGAGGAATGTATGAGGGATCAGTCGCGCCGCCCGGCCCGTCGACGACGGCTGGGCTCGGAGCTGCGGGCTCTCCGCGAGGCGGCCAGTGTGTCGCTCGAGGAAGCGGGAAGAGCACTGCACGGCGACAAGACGAAGATCAGCCGACAGGAGACGGGGCAGCAGCGTGTCAGCCGACTTGAACTCGAAGTCCTGCTCGGCCTCTATCAAGCCGCGAACGAAAAGGTGCGGGAACGCCTCATCGCGTTGTCGGCCGAAGAGAGCAGGCACGGTTGGTGGCGGCGGCACGGCGAAATGCTGCATGACGGGTTCAAGGAGCTGTTGTCCCTGGAGGCGGATGCCGTGCGGATTTCAGCCTTTCAGACACAGGTTGTCCCGGGCCTTCTGCAAACCCAGGAGTACGCCACCGCTGTCATCTCCGGGTGCTCCGATCCCTTGGCCAAGGAGGAGCTGGACACCTATGTCGACTTCCGCATGAGCCGGCAGAGCATCTTTCTGCGAGAGAACCCTCCGGAGTACCGGGCGGTCATCATGGAGGGTGCGATCCGCCAGCAGATCGGCGGTGCTGAGGTCTTGGCCGACCAGCTCCGGCATCTGGTGGCCTTGAGTCAGTCTCCCGCGCTGACGATCCAAGTCGTTCCCCTCTCCCGGAGTGTGTTCATCGACACAGGCGGCTCCTTTGTCATCTACTCATACCCGGACCTCATGGACTTGGACGTCGTGCAGGTCGAGCACCTCGACAGCGTGTTTTACCTGGAGGACGATAAAACGGTGTCGAAGTACCAGAGAGTTATTGACGGGTTGCGTGGGTCCGCGCTACCGCCGGATCGATCGATCCAGTTCATTTCATCGATCGCACGCGACCTTGAGGGTGAGTGAAGGGATGGTTGGTGATGCATCGCAACCTACCGAGAGGTGATCGACGGAAGTCCTCATACAGCGGCGACACCGGTCCGCAATGTGTCGAAATGTGTCCGACCTACGGCGACCCCATAGCCATAGAAGACACGAAGGATCGCCCTCGTGGCACCCTTGCCATCCCTTCCCACGCTTGGACGGACTTCATTGGCGCCACGCATGGCGATGCCCTCTGCACGCCGATCACGCGCGGCTTACGGAGTGGATGAGGTGCATGTCGTGACACTCCATCGTGGATGGCGCAAGTCCTCCTACAGCATCGACAAGGAGGGCAGTTGCGTCGAAGTGTGGCCGATCGGTAACGGCTTGATGGTCATGGGCGACGGGCAAGCATGGTGTAAATCCTCCTACACCCCCGACGAAGGTCCTAACTGCGTTGAGATACGTGCGTTTCGTAACCTAATAGCCATAGGCGACAGTAAAGGCCGCTGCCACGGCGCACTCACTGTCCCATCTCGCACCTGGAGACACTTCACTCGCGCTGTGCGTCACGATCACCCTGCGGCCCGCTGAGAAACACCTTACGCGCGCCGCGGCTTCGCGGTCGGGCCAGGTCCCGCCAAACGATTCCCGGGGCTCCATGACGTCGAGAGCCAGTGCTACCGTGCCGCATATGGTAGGTGGTGAAATCAGCCGACATGCACTTGATCAAATTCGACACGCGACACACGAATGGGCAAGCGAATGGGGCGAGGAGGCCCCGAAGAACGTTCGCGCCGTGTTGACTACACACGACGAGGGGGTTCGAAAAATCTACGGCAATAGGGTGCGTTCCACGAGCGACGAGACTTACCTCGTTATTCTGGAAGGGGCGTTCACCCGCTCCCCCTCCGGCTCACCGAAAGGGGATTGGGCAGCTTTATTCCTGACGCTGTCGCCGCAAGTTGCGGTGCGTTCGTACACTGTCCGGCCGCTCTCACATGTTCCAGACCTCGTTCTGGAAGAGCTGGGGCCCGTAGCATTCATCGACTGATGAGATACTCGGGATGGAAGCACTAGATGTGCACGCCGAACTAAGTTGTCGGCTCGGAGTACATCAGCGGTTGCAGGATCCCTTGCCGCCGACCTCGAAGTTTCCCGGGTGCGCGCGCCAGTCGTCGTCGGAGATCCCGATCACTATGCGTCCAGGGGGAATGCAGGCCCACTTGGCATTCGGGGTGCTGGAGTCGGCGTACTCGTGCAGCCATACATGGCGGTCACATCCCTCGCTATTGATCATGTTTATGGGCCAGCGAGGAAACGGATATTCCATGGCCTCGCAGGGGTAGCTGTCCAGAGTCTGGTAGTCGCCAAATCTCTTTTCGAACGTGTCGACCCAGTACAGCCTGTCAGGGTGTGCGCTGGCCGGCGTGACTGTTGTGATGACGGCGGCAAAGAGCGCGATGGTCAGGGCCAGGAACCTTTTCGGGTGAGCCATCGGTTCAGCCTCCTTTGAGGGAATCCAATGACACAGTGAACGACTGCGGCGTGACACCGCTAGACGGGTGGCAGGTGAATCTAACCGCTTCGGGGCGCCCATGGAACCCCGAAGCGCGAAATGGAATATCCAGTTCTACTTGGGGCGCGCCGCTCGCTCGTTTCGGCTGGTAAGCATCTAGGTGGCCGACTCGCCATTGATGAACACCCCGCCCTGCCGCTTCCATTGCGCTCTGTCCGACGCAGTTGCCCCGTGCAGTTGCACGCAGATGTTGGAGGGGGACCTTGCGCAAGCAGAGAGCGAGAACCAGAGCTTCCATATCCACCAGCGGCATAGCCGGAAGTGCGGCGGCGCTCGTCAGCGTCGCCGCACTTGTGGTTTCTGCGGTGCCCGCCGTCGCGGCGACCGCGCCGCGTGGGGACGGGCCCGGGCAGGTCGTTCCTGGTCAGAGGAGTGCGACGCCCTCGCTCGTGGAGGGGATTCGCGAGCGGGTCACGGCCGGCGGCAGCGCCGCCGACGCCGCGCGGCAGTACCTCGCCGACAAGAAGAGCCGGTATCACATCGCCGCGCCCGCGCGTGATCTCAAGGCGATTCAGACCACCACGTCCGGCGCCACCGAGACCGTCCGGCTTCAGCAGAAGCACCGCGGGGTCGACGTGTTCGGCGGGCAGTATGTGGTCCGGATGGAGAAGAAGGGCGGGAAGCGCGTCGTCACCGGCACGTCGGGGAAGTACTTCACCGCTCTGACCGCCGACACCACGCCCGGAATCGACGAGGCGCTCGCCATTGAGCGGGCCGTCGACGCGACGTACGCGGATCTCGTGGCGAAGAAGCCCGCCAAGGACGCGGGTGACGAGCAGGTGCCCCTGGCCGGGGAGGCGCGCGGGCTTGTCGTGCTGCCCAGGGGCGCCGGTGTGCTCACGCAGCACGTGACCGTGCGCGGTAAGGACCCGGCGACCGGGGAGCCCGTGCTGCGCGAGGTGTATGTGGAGACGAACGGCGGTTATCCGGTCCTTCAGTACAGCGGGATCAGGACGTTCGCGGGGCCGGGGCAGACGGCCGGTGGCGAAGCCGCCGCGCAGCGGCAGCAGCGTCGCGCTCTCGTCGACGGGATCCAGGGGTCCGGCGTGAAGTTCGACGGGAAGACCGTCGAGCTCAACCTGACCAAGGACGACGCGAACAAGCAGTACGTGATGCGCGACCGTACCCGTTCGCAGGACGGCAGCGACAAGAACCAGCTGTCCACGTGGGACGCGCGCAAGTTCACCGTCGGCGATGTGTCGGGGAACTGGCCGGCCAACATCAAGGAATTCGCCGCTCCGGGGCCGAATTTCGGTCAGGAAGCCACGGACGCGGGTGCCGTCGACGCGCACTGGGCCGCGGGCAAGGTCTACGACTACTACAAGAGCGTGCACGGCCGGACGAGCCTCGACAACCGGGGGATGGCCCTCAATTCCCTGGTGGGCGTGAGCTTCAACGGGATGCCGTACGTGAACGCGTTCTGGGACGGCACCAAGATGGTGTACGGCAACGGTGACGCGGAATACCGCCCGCTGTCCGCCGGGCTCGACGTCGTCGGTCACGAGATGACGCACGGCGTGGTGCAGAACACCGCCGAACTCGTCTACGCGGGCCAGTCCGGCGCCATGAACGAGGCGCTCGCCGACTACTTCGGCAACGCCATCAAGACGGACGCGTACGGCATTCCGATGGACAGCCCGGATTCGGGGCTGCTGGGCGAGAAGCTGTGCCGGACGAAGACGCCGCGCGCGTGCGCGATCCGTGACATGAACGACGGGAGGACGACCTCCAAGTCCTTCCTGGGCGTGGCGATCGGCACGGACAACGGGGGCGTGCACCTCAACTCCACGATCTTCTCGGGTGCCCTGTGGGACATCCGCAAGGACCTCGACCGGACGCTCGCGGACAGGATCGTCTACAAGGCGCTGAGCGAGTACATGACGCCGCTGGACGGCTTCACCGAGGGCCGCGCGGCCGTGCTCGCCGCGGCGAAGGACCTGGGCGTGTCGGCCGGTGAACAGCGGGCGGTGGAGCGGGCGTTCAACGCCCACGGCATCGTGCCCGGCTGGGAGCTGGCGATGGGCGTCGACTCCGACCTGCTCTTCGGGAACGTCAACACGAACCAGTCGCGCGTGGGCGCGGGCGGCGGCTGGTGGGCCGCGTCCAAGTCCAACGACGAGGGCTCCGAGCCGTACACCGTGTGGGCGGGCCGGCTGGACGGCTCCGGCGACAAGAAGGTGATCAGCCCGAATGACGGCTTCTACCACTCGGACCCGGTGACCGACGGCAAGTGGGTGGTCTGGAAGACGTACACGCGGGGGTACGTGCAGGTACAGGCGCGGCAGATCGCCGGTGGGCCGGTCAAGAGGCTCTACGGGGGCCGACGCGGGATCACCAACGCGCACATCGAGGGCGGTGTCGCCGTCATCGACGCCATGACGGGCATCACGGGGCCCACCCGCCGGCACACGCTCTACGTGAAGCTGAGCGACCCGTCCCCGGAGTCGCGCTTCGTGGACGACGGCGCGCTCAGCCTCTCCTCCTCCGAGTCCGCCATCAGCCACGGCAGGATCTCGTACATCAAGACGAACTGGGAAAAGAGCAGGCCCACGTTCGGCGTGGAGGTCCTGGACCTGAACACCGGCAAGCGGACGACGGTGCAGGGCCCCTCGCTGCCCCTGCTCGGGCAGACGGCCATCAACGGCAACAGTGTCTACTGGCTGGTCTACAGCGAGAAGCAGAACGACGCGCCGGTCATCCGGCGGGCGAACCTCGACGGCTCGGGCGTGCAGGACATCAGCCCGGCGACGGGGCCGGACGCGCTGCGCGCCTTCGACCTGTCGGCGACGGACGACGCGCTCACGGTGAACGCTACGACGGCGACGCCCGACACCTCGTACCGGAACGAGACGCTGGCCAAGCTGTGGCAGTTCACGCCGGACGGCTCGTGGCGGGGGCGCGTGTCGTGCAACCGCGGTGAGCAGAAGTCGGCCGCCACACCGGGCGGCAAGCAGGTGGTGTGGGTGGACTCCACCACCGGGCACACCGACCTGGTGACCCGGACGCGGCCCGCGGGCACCTGCGGGTGATCCGCCGGCGCTGAAGAACCGGCGGTCAGTCCTCCGTCTGTCGGGAGCGGACCAGGGCGATCAGGCCCAGGCCCGCTCCCGACAGCATCAGTCCGCCGCCGAGGATCAGCCGATCGACGACGGCCTGGCCGCCGTGGCCGACCGCGCTGGCGGTCTGCGCACAGGCCAGGAGGACGAGGGTGAGGGCACCGACGAAGGCAGCGGGGCGGCGTCTTCGTTCGCGGGGGATGCGGGGGATGTCGGATGACTTGCGCATATCCGACAATATGCCCCCTCGGAGGGCATGGATCGGGTAGCCACACGCGCTTGTCCCCCGCGCTCCACGTTCACGCGGTTCACGCGCCGGCCGTCGGCTCCGCCGTCACCGCGGCAGTTGCTGCGCGAGGGTGAGGAGCAGGTACAGATTCGGGATCTTGTTGATGCCGCTGCTGATCATCAGGAGCTTGCCGCTCGCGTCGTACGCCTTCAGCATCCCGTCCCGGAGGACGACCTCGGCGATCCGCGACCAGCTCGCGGTCTTCTTCTCCGCCGACATGCCATCGCGGTCGAGGGAGACGTGGCCGAACGTCAGCGTCTCCCCGCGGCTCAGCCGTTCGATCGCCGACGGCAGCTGCGCGCTCGTCACGCCCTTCTGGACCTCCGGGCCCCACGCCCTCTCGTACACGACGCCGGGCCCGCGCGTGTGGGACGTGGCACCCAGCCGGTCGAGGTGGCGGCCCAGCAGGTCGTTGCTGCCCCGCCCGACGGTCAGCGCCGCGCCGTGCGCGTCGATCAGCGTGTACGTGGAGTGCCGGAGGGCGCCGTTGACCTTGACCAGGTTCTGGAGGACCGCGGCGGTCGCGTCCCAGCGGCGTACCTGTTCGAGTCCCTCGGGATCCGTGACGACCAGCCCGTGCTCGTACAGGTGGAGCCGCGCCTCGCCCCAGCGCTTGCGGAACGTGCCCTGCTGGTTGGGGGCCGTCATCCGCCAGCGGCCCAGCCGCTCCCGCTCGGCCAGCTCGGCCGCATGGCCGTCGGGTCTGAATTCCTGCTCGTCCATGGGTCCCCCGGGTGAGAGGTCGGTGCCGTCGGCCGGCACGACCGACAGGCGTCGCCCACAGATCGTAGAGAACAGGCTTCCGAATGGGGACCCCTGATCCCGGACGTCACACCACGCCATGCCCCGCTGCGCCCCGCTATGCCGCCGGTTTCAGCGTCTGCCGCTGCCGCCCCAGCCCGGTGATCTCCAGTTCGACGACGTCGCCCGCGCGCAGGTACGGCTTGGGGTCCGGGTGGCCGTCGGCGACGCCCGCCGGGGTGCCCGTGTTGACGACGTCGCCCGGGTAGAGCGTCATGAAGCGGCTGACGTAGCGGACGACCTGGGCGACGGGGAAGATCTGATCGGCCGTCACCGCGTTCTGGCGCAGGGCGCCGTTGACCCAGAGGCGCAGGTGGAGGGCCTGGGGGTCGGGTATCTCGTCCGGCGTCACCAGCCACGGCCCCAGCGGGTTGAACGTCTCGCAGTTCTTGCCCTTGTCCCACTGGCCGCCGCGCTCCAGCTGGAACTCGCGCTCGGAGACGTCGTTGGCCACCGCGTACCCGGCTATCGCGGCCAGCGCGTCCGCGTCCGTCTCCAGGTGGCGGGAGGTACGGCCGATGACGACGGCCAGCTCGATCTCCCAGTCCGTCTTCTCGCTGCCGCGCGGGACCAGCACCGTGTCGTGCGGGCCGACGACGGTATCCGGCGCCTTGAGGAAGAGAACCGGCTCCGCGGGGACGGGGGCGCCGATCTCGGCCGCGTGCCCATGGTAGTTGAGGCCCACGCACACGATCTTGCCGATCCGGGCGACCGGCGGGCCGACGCGCAGGCCCGCCGAGTCGAGTACGGGCAGGATCCGGGCGCCCACCGCGGCCCGTACGCGCTCCAGCGCGGAGCGGTCGGCGAGCAGCTTCCCGTCGATGTCGTCCACGAGGGTCGTGAGGTCGCGCAGCGTCCCGTCGTCCTCCAGCAGCGCCGGGCGTTCCGCTCCCACCGGCCCCACACGCAGCAGCTTCATTCCTTGATCGTCCAGGAGTGAAGGCGGCCTTCACAAGGGGCATTTCGGTCCGTGGACGAAGGGCCGGGACCGAAACCACCCTTGACCTCAAGCGCACTTGAGGTCCTAGCTTCGCGGTCATGACGAACGGAACCGCGGCCACCGACCGACCCATCGCCTACGTGGCCTGGCACGCCGCCAAGGCGATCCTGCGCCACAGCCAGAGCGCCCTGGCAGCCATCGACCTGACCCAGCCGCAGTGGTGGGCGCTCAACAACATCGCCCAGGCCGAACACGGCCTCACCAGGGGGGAGATCCGCGCCCGGCCCGTCCCGTACGACATGGGCCCCGAGGCGATGGCCCACGCCGCGGACGCCCTCGCGCACCGCGGCTGGCTGAGCACGGACACGGACGCGGACGGCCGACTGACTCTCACAGAGCGGGGCCGCGCGGGCCTGGCGACAGCGAAGGAGCACATGGCCCGGGTACGCGCCGACCTCCTCGGCGACATCACCGACGAGGAGTACGCGACGGCCGTCTCCGTGCTCCAGCGCGTCACCGACAACCTCGCCTAAGCGCTCCGCTGGAAAACCGGTACGTGAACTGCGGGTGCGTCGTGGCTGGTCGCGCAGTTCCCCGCGCCCCTTCGGGGCGCTGCCGAACCGCACCGGACTTCGTCAGGCCCGCCTAGGCGCCCCGCTGAGCTCGGCCTCGTCCGGCCCCGGGTCCCTGGCCAGGACCTCCTCGTCCGGGCGGGCCAGGTCCGCCGGGCGCGGCTTCGGGCCCAGCCAGGAGACGAGCAGGGCCACGAGGACGTTCGGGACGAGGGCCAGGGCGCCCGCGTTCACGCCCCAGACGGGGTCGTGTTCGGTGAAGACCAGGGCGCACACCAGCGCGCCGCCCACCACCAGGCCGCTCAGCGCGCCCCACAACGTCAGCTTCCGCCACAGCAGCCCCAGCAGGACCATCGGGACGAGCTGGGCCATGCCCTCGTACGAGATGAGGGAGAGCCGTACGAGCGTGTTGGGCGCCGCGTAGGTGAGGATCAGGGCCAGCGCGCCCGCGACCACGACCACCACCTGGGCGCCGAGCTTCTGCCGGTCGGGGCGCCCGGCGAGGCGCGGCATGGCGCCCAGCACGCTCTTGCCCCACATCGTGCCGATGACCAGCATGAACACCGCCATCGGCACGATCGACGACAGCGCCGCCGCCACCCCGATCAGACCGACCGCCCACGCGGGCAGCGAGTCCACGACGAGCTTGAACAGCGCCAGGTTGGAGCCCGCGCCCGTGAGCCCCGGCACCACGAAGATCGCCGCCATGCCGAGCAGCATCGGCACGAACAGCAGCACGTTGTAGAACGGCAGCAGCATCGCGTTGCGGCGCAAGGCATCGGCGTTGCGCGCGCCCAGGTAACCGGCCACGGTGGTCGGGAAGATGACGACCGTCAGCGAATTGAGGAAGCTCGTCGTCACGAACCAGCCGCCGCCGAGCCCGCTGCCGCCGTGCCCCGTGAACGTCAGCCACTCCGGCTTCTCCGCCACGAGCCGGTCGAGGAACGGCCCGTAGCCGTCGAAGTAGTGCAGCGGCACATAGATCGCGAGGAAGCCCAGCGTGCCGATGACCAGCACGTCCTTGAGCACCGACACCCACGCGCTGCCGCGCAGCCCGCTGACGACCACGAAGCCGGTCGTCACGGCGAAGGCGATGAAGTACGCCCAGTTCAGGCTGATCGCCCCGTACGAGATCGTCGAGACGACCACCCCCATGCCGGTGATCTGGAGCTGGATGTACGGCAGCAGGCAGACCGTCGCCAGGACCGCCACGAGCGTGCCCAGCCAGGGCCTGTTGTAGCGGTGCGCGACCATGTCGGTGATGCCGACCAGCCCGTGCCTGCGCGCGTACGCCCAGAGGGTCGGGCCGACGACGTAACCGATCGCGTAGCCGCACGACATGTACGCGATGACGTAGAGGACCGGGGCGCCGTGGTTGTACCCCCAGCCCGCCGCGCCGAGGTAGCTGAAGCTCGTGTACCCCTCCCCCGCCATCAGCACCCAGATGAAGACCGTACCGAGGCTCCGGCCCCCGACCGACCACTCGGCGAGCCCGCCGCCGCCTCCTCTGCCGCGCACGGCCAACAGCCCGAGGCCGACCGTGAACACCATGAAGACCGCGAAGACGGTGGTGGCGACCGTGGCGTTGTTCATGCGCGTCCCCGCTTCTTGTCACCGCGCCAGGCGAGGTACACGGCGGCGGGCGTGAGCAGCGTCGCGAGAAACACCCAGAAGAAGAGGAAGGGCGCCCCGAGAACGGTGGGGCGGACCCTGTCCACGAGGGGAAGGGCGAGGAGGAAGAGAACGTAGGGAATGAGCAACCACAACAGGGTGGGACGTTTCAGCACGGGGCCGACCCTACGCGGAGCGCCCCTTCAGGGGCGCGGGGCTCTGTTGCATTTGCGGCTCCGCCGCGTGGGCGCGACCAGCCACGACGCAACCCGCAGCCGCATGCCGGGTGCAAGAGGCACCCCGGTGGGCGCAGCCGCGGACCGAGCGCAGGGCGCAGTGGGGGGCCGGGGGCGCGAGCCCCCGGGGGTCACAGCGGAGTGACCGCGGCTCCCCGTAGCGCGCCGACATCCACCGCATCCGCCATCGCCCGGTACCCCGCGTCATTCGGATGCAGCCCGTCCCCCGAGTCGTACCCCGGCAGGAGCCGCTCCGGGTCCCGCGGGTCGCGGAGGACGCGGTCGAAGTCCACGACCGCGTCGAAGACCCGGCCCGAGCGGATGACCTCGTTCACGCCCTGGCGCGTCGTCTCCTGCCGCTCCACCGTGCCCGCGTGCCCGCCGAACGGCGTCAGCGTGGAGCCCACGACGCGCAGGCCCCGCGCATGGGCGCGCTCCACCAGGGTGCGCAGGCCCTTCAGGATGCGCTGGGGGTCGTCCACCTGCGGGCGGCGCAGGATGTCGTTGACGCCGAGCATCATCACCACGACCCGCACACCCGACCGGCTGAGCACGTCGCGGTCGAAGCGCTCCAGGCCACTGGGGTTGTTCACCGGCGGCGGCCCCGAGTTGCCGAGCAGGATGCGGTTGCCGCTTATGCCCTCGTTGAGGACGCTGTAGCGGGGCGCGTCCGGCTCGCTGCGCAGCCGGGCGGCGAGGAAGTCCGGCCAGCGGTGATTGGCGTCGACCGTCGAGTTCACACCCGCCGTGATCGAGTCGCCGAAGGCGACGACCGCGCCGCGCGCCTCCTGGGACCAGACATCCACGGCCGTCAGGTACCGCCAGTACGGCACCTTCGTGGTGTAGCCGCCGCCCTGCACGTCCTCCGTCCGGTCGCCGCGGGCCGCGTAGGACGTCTGGCGTGCCTGCGGCTGGTACGTCACCGGGCCGGACGGTGCCTCCGTGTACGTGGTGACCAGCAGGTCGGACCCGGCGGACACGGCGAGCTGCACGGGGTCGCTGAGCAGCGACTGCCCGGGCGCGATCGTCGCGGCCGGGTTCCCGCCGAAGGTCAGCCGCCGCATGGTGCCGGGCACCGCCGCGGGTGTGTCGTGGGCCGTGGCCACGGCCAGTGAGGCGTGGCCGACGGGCAGCGGCCGGGTGCCGAACAGGTTGGAGAGCTGGATGCGCACCGACGTGCCGCTGACGCCGTTGCGCACGACGTTCCGGAGGGACATGCCGGGGAAGCCCCGCAGCGTGTTCGACTCGGCGGCGGCCGGGGCCGTGGACCAGGAGCCGACCCACTCGCCGGAGGCGGCGGGGGCGGCCGTGCCACGGGTCTCGTGCGGGCTCGACGCGGGCCCGCGGCCGTGGCCGCCCACCCCGACGAATATCGCCGTCGAGACGATGATCACCACGGCTGCCAGCGCGGCGAGCACGGCGTACGCCGTACCGCGGGACAGAGGTGGCCTGTTCATGGCGAGCTCTCCTGGGCGTGACGGAGCGATGCGCTCCGGGTGCGGGACCGGGGACGAAAACAGCGACTGATCAGCAACAGCGCCCTCGCGGTCCGATCGCCGTTCCATGATCCCACGGCGTCCTGGGGGCGCGCCTGTCGGCCAGTGGGTCACGCAACGTGTCACATGCGACTTGTCAGACGCCGGGAACTCCGACTTCGTTCCAGGAGTAGGTCAGGCAGGGACAATGCATGTGAAGACGGATCGAACGGGTGGTGTGGATGGAACGGTCCCCCGACGGCGGCGCGGACGCGTCCGCCCCTTCCCCGGACGCGTCCGGGGGCCCCTCAGGAGACCCTTCCGAAGGCTCCTCCAAAGGCTCCTCCGGAGGAGTGCTGCCCGCGTCGCCCAGCGGCCTCACCTACAGCGCCTCCGACGAGGAGAAACGGCGCGGCGTGCGCCGTATGAAGACCCTCGCGACCGGGCTTCTGCTCCTGGTCGCCGCCGTCTACGCCCTCGCCACCTGGGGCAGCTCCGCGGGCGCGGGCCCCTGGGCGGGCTATGTCGCGGCGGCCGCCGAGGCGGGCATGGTCGGCGCACTGGCGGACTGGTTCGCCGTCACCGCGCTCTTCCGGCGCCCGATGGGCCTGCCCATCCCGCACACGGCGATCATCCCCACCAAGAAGGACCAGCTCGGAGCGAGCCTCGGCGAGTTCGTCGGCGAGAACTTCCTCTCCGGCGAGGTCGTACGGCTGCGGCTGCGGACCGTCGGCATCGCCTCCCGGCTGGGCGGCTGGCTGGCCGAGCCCGCGCACGCCGACCGGGTGACGAGCGAGCTGGCCACGGCCCTGCGCGGCGCGCTCACCGTCCTGCGCGACTCCGACGTCCAGGCCGTGGTCGGCGAGGCCATCACCCGGCGCGCCGACGCCCAGGAGGTCGCGCCGGGGATCGGCGCCATGCTGGAGAAGATCGTCGCCGACGGCGGGCACCGCAGGGTCGTCGACCTCGTGTGCGTCCGCGCCCACGACTGGCTCCTCGAACACGGCGACTCGGTGATGCAGGCCGTCACCGGCGGCGCGCCCGGCTGGACACCGCGGTTCGTCGACCGCAAGGTCGGCGAGCGCGTCTACAAGGAGCTGCTGCGCTTCGTCACCGAGATGCGGGACATGCCGGACCACCCGGCGCGGGGAGCCGTCGACCGCTTCCTCACCGACTTCGCCGACGACCTGCGGTCCGACACGGACACCCGGGCCCGGGTCGAGCGCCTCAAGTCCGAGGTGCTCGGGCGCAGCGAGGTGCAGGACCTCATCGCCTCCGCGTGGGGCGCCGTACGCGCCATGGTCGTCGCTGCCGCGGAGGACGAACGCAGCGAGCTGCGGCTGCGCGTACGGGCCGGCCTCGTCTCGCTCGGCACGCGCCTGGCGAGCGACGACCGGATGCGGGCGAAGGTGGACACGTGGCTGGAGGACGCGGCGGTCTACGTCGTGACCACGTACCGCGACGAGATCACGGCGCTCATCACGGAGACCATCGCGGGCTGGGACGCGGACCACACGTCCCGCAAGATCGAGGCCCACATCGGCCGGGACCTTCAGTTCATCCGCATCAATGGAACGGTCGTGGGTGCCCTCGCGGGCCTGGCCATCTATACGGTGTCGGGCTTGTTCGGGGGGTAAGCCCCTGAGGCTCCGCCCCTGGGCCCCGCGCCTACCGGGCCGCCTCTTGCGCTGCGCGTGCGACTGCGGCTCCGTCGTGGCCGGTCGCGCCCACGCGGCGGAGCCGCATGATGTCGCAGCCCCGCGCCCCTGATCACTCCAGCGACTTACGGGAGTCGCCGCCCTCCAGCCCGGCCTTCTCCAACGGTTTCCGAACGACCCCCACCC
>NZ_JAINFC010000126.1 GCF_020740835.1 Streptomyces sp. UNOC14_S4 | reverse complement strand
GCTGGCATCCGCTCCCGCCCGGCGGCCACGCTGGAGCGCACGGAGACACCCAAAGAGGGGCACGAAGGGCGGGGGACATCACATGCGCCGTTGCGCGCTGCGGGCCACGCTGGTCGCGATCATGGCGACGCTGTCGGCATGCCAGGAACCGGAACGGGCGGCTCACACCACGCCCGCCACCGCGCCCGCGAACCGGCAGGACTTCCTGGCCCGGGGCCACTGCGCGGGCAGGGACGCCGCCGGGGCGTACAGGGAGGCCGACTGCGCGGACGACCACGCCGTCGCCCGCGTCCTCGCCCGCTACAACGGCCCGCAGGCCACGGGCCCGCGCTGTCCCGAACCGACGGACTTCGTCCTGCACATCGCGGCGGTGGAGCAGGGCGACTCCGAGCGGAGCAGCGCCCCGGAGGGGTACGCCTGCATGCGCAACCTCCGGCCGCCCCACCCCGGCGACCCGGGGCAGGGCGGCGGCCCGCTCACGGTGACCGGCGACTGCGTCCGGTCCGAGCGGGACGGGGTGGTGAAGGAGACCGCGTGCGACGGCTCGGGCGCGCACGCGCCGGAGTACCGGGTGACGGACGAGGTCCCCACGCGCGACGGCTGCCCGCCCTCCACCGATCTCTACGTCCAGGTGGGCGGCGAGAACCCCGTCGGGTGCGCCCGCCGCCTGCCCTGAAAACCGAAAGTGGTTACGGCCGGATGCCGTTCTGCCGCTCGACGACCGGCTGGTCGAGCTTCGCGTCGTACGGCGCGAGGGGCTTGGCGTGCGAGATGTCCTGCTGCACGGACTCGGGCGCGACGCCCGCCCACTCCAGCACCTCGGCGGTGGCCTTGGCGCGCTCGTCGGCGACGAGCTGGGCGATGTTGGAGCCGTGGTTGCCGCCGGGCGCGGTGAAGCGGAAGTCGTGCCGCTTCTCCGCGTGCCGTCCCACGCTGAACGGCTCGGCGCCCCACGGGTCGTTCTGGCCGTAGACGAAGAGCATCCGCTCGCTCTTGGTGCGCACCCAGCGGTCGATGTCGGCCATCACACCGGGGTGGAACGCCATCGGGATGTCACGCGGCACATACGCCCGCGGGGTGTTGACGCCGGGGTACCGCAGCAGGCCCTTGAGGTGCGGGTACTTGTACGTGGGCGAGCCGAGCTCGGTGCCCGCCTGGTAGTAGTACGGCGTGAACTTCTCCAGGCCCTGGTCGGTGTAGCTGTCGAAGCCCGAGATGGTGTCGATGAACTTGTAGAGGTCGTCGGTGGAGGCGTTCGTCGCGGGCACGGACGCGCACTCGCTCTGCAGGTGGTACTGCCAGAACGACCACACGAGGTCGAGCGCCACGTTCTCGTACGCCTTGTCGGCGTCGCCGATGACCTTGAACGTCCTGCCGTTGGCGTCGGCCCACTTCTGGTAGCGGGCGACGATCTCGTCGCGGCGGACGAGCGCCTGCCGCTGCACGGAGTTCAGCTGGTTGCGGCACGCCTGGTCGCCGACGGTCGCGAAGAACCGGTCGTACGCCGAGTCCTCCTTGTCGTCGACGTCGTTGGGGGCGACATAGGCGACGGTGCCGTTCATGTCGTCCGGGTGGAAGCGGCGGTAGTAGGTCGCGGTCATGCCGCCCTTGCTGCCGCCGGTGGCCAGCCAGTTCTTGCGGTAGATCGGCTTGAGCGCCTCGAAGAGCCGGTGCTGGTCGTCGGCGGCCTGCCGGATGTCGAGCTTCGTCCAGTCGGCGGGCTGCGGCCGGGACGGGGTGAAGAACCGGTACTCCATCGACACCTGGTTGCCGTCCACGATCCGGGTGGGCTCGCTGCGGCCGGGGTTGGTGCTGACGTTGTAGCCGGAGGTGTAGAAGACCGTCGGACGGTCCGTCGACTTGTGCAGCAGGGTGAAGCGCTGCGGGAACGTCCCCTTCTCCGGGTGCCGGTGGTCGACCGGCTGATCGTAGGTCAGGACGAGGTAGCGGTAGCCCTCGTACGGCTTCTCCTCGACGAAGTGCATGCCAGGGACGCCGAGTACACGTTCCTTGATGTCCTGATCGACCGAGGTCCCGGCCGCGGCCGTCGCAGTCGCGGTGGCCGTGGTCGCCGCGGTGGCGGCCCCCGCGATGGTGGTGGCGACGCCGAAGGTGCCCGTGAACACCGCCAGCGCCAGCAGCCATCTGGATGCCTTGCGCATTCGCCCTCCCCTTGGGTTCGCATAGGTCGCGGCGAACCTATCGGGGGGACTGATGGCGCACCAGACCCTCGTTCCACCCGCTCCACCTGCTCCACCCGGTGCTCACGAGTCGCGTACCGCAGAAGGTGTACGCCTGTGACCGCCGCCGAGGCCAGGGAGAACGATGGCGACGCCTGATTGATGGAGCGTCAGCTTTACCCTTAGCTTCGATGGGCTACCCCGAGTAACTACCCATCAAGGGAAGGGGAACCATCGTGCTCAGACGCGCAAAGGCCGCCGCCGGCCTCGCGGCCGCCGGCCTGGTCCTCGGTCTGACCGGCACCCTCGCCAGCGCGACCACGGCCACCGCCGCGCCCGCTCAGCAGGCCACCACCCGGACCGTCACCATCCAGAGGGTCGAGAATTTCGGTCTCAACACCAGCGAAGGCAAGAGCGTCCAGTGCTACGTCCGTGACGCCGGATACGACCCCGGCACGATCGACGGCCAACTCGGCCCCAACAGCTGGAAAGCCTGGCAGCAATTCCTCAACGCACTCGGATTCAATGCCGGAACCCCTGACGGCGACCCTGGCTCCAACACCGTCCACGCCCTCCAGGGCTTCCTCGTCTCCCTCGGCTACGACACCGGCGGCATCGACGGCAAGGCCGGAACCAAGACCAGGGCCGCCTGGAAGGCGTTCTCCCACCTCAACGGCGGAACCTGGTGCTGACCCACCCGTCGTGACATACGCAGCGGCGCGCCCCTCGGTGGCGCGCCGCTCTGCCGTAGTCCGCCGCCGTCACCCCCGCGGCACCCGCACGACCCCCTCCTGGATCACCGAGATCGCCAGCTGGCCCGTGCGCGTGAAGATACGGCCACGGGCCAGACCGCGGCCGCTCTGGGAGGTGGGGCTCTCCTGGTCGTAGAGGAGCCAGTCGTCCGCGCGGAACGGGCGGTGGAACCACATGGCGTGGTCGAGGCTCGCGCCGACGACGTCGCCGACCGCCCAGCCGCCGCGGCCGTGGGCGAGGAGGACGGAGTCGAGGAGGGTCATGTCGGAGACATAGGTGGCCAGGCAGATGTGGAGCAGGGGGTCGCCCCAGAGCCGGTCCGGGGCCGGGGCGTCGTCCAGTTTGCCGTTGGTCCGGAACCAAACCTGCGACTTCGGCTCGCGCGGGGCGCCGAAGTCGCCGTACGGGGGCTCGTCGACGTAGCGCAGGTCGACGGCCGCGCGGGCCTCCAGCAGACGGTCCAGCAGCAGCGGGTCCGCGAAGCGGTGGGCGTGCCGCGGGAGCATCTCGGCGGCCGTGGGCAGGGTCTCGGGGTCCGGCGCGGACGGCATCGGCTCCTGGTGCTCCAGGCCCTCCTCGTCCGTCTGGAAGGACGCGGAGAGGTGGAAGACCGGCTGCCCGTGCTGTACGGCGACGACGCGGCGCGTGGTGAAGGACCGTCCGTCGCGGATGCGGTCCACCGTGTAGACGATGGGCACTTCGGGGTCGCCGGGGCGCAGGAAGTAGGAGTGCAGGGAGTGCGGGATGCGGTCGGCGGGGACGGTGCGCCCGGCGGCGACCAGGGCCTGTGCGGCGACCTGCCCGCCGAAGACGCGCGGCACCATCGACGGGCGGCTGACCCCGCGGAAGATGTCCTGCTCGATCCGCTCCAGGTCCAGGATGCCGAGCAGGTCGCCCAGCGGGGTCGAGGGTTCCTGCGTAAGGGGCTCGTTCATGGTTGTGCGGTCCTTACAGGCCCATGGACTTGGCAATGATGGAGCGCATGACCTCGCTCGTGCCGCCGTAGATCCGGCTGACGCGGGCGTCCGCGTAGAGGCGGGCGATGGGGTACTCCATCATGTAGCCGTATCCGCCGTGCAGCTGGAGGCACTTGTCGATGACGACGGCGGCGCGCTCGGTGGTGAAGAGCTTGGCGGAGGCGGCGTCGGCGGCGGTCAGCTCGCCCGCGTCGTGGGCCTCCAGGGCGCGGTCCACGACCGCCTCCATCGCGTCGACCTCGGCCTTGCAGTCGGCCAGCACGAACTTGGTGTTCTGGAAGGACGCGACCGACTTGCCGAAGACGGTGCGGTCCTGCACATACGCCTGGGCGAACGCGACGGCCGCGGCGGACTGGGCGTACGCCCCGACGGCGATGTAGAGCCGCTCCTGCGGCAGGTTGTGCCCGAGGTAGCCGAACGCCTTGCCCTCCTCGCCGAGCAGGTCCCCGACCGGCACCTTGACGTCGGTGAAGGAGAGCTCGGCGGTGTCGGAGGCGTGCAGTCCGAGCTTCTCCAGCTTGCGGCCGACCGCGTAGCCCTCGGAGGCGGTGTCGACGACGAGGATGGAGATGCCGGAGCGGCGGTCCTCGGGGGTGGGGGGCGCGGTGCGGGCGCACACGAGCACGCGGTCGGCCTGGACGCCGCCGGTGATGAAGGTCTTGGCGCCGTTGAGGACGTAGTGCGTGCCGTCCTCGGAGAGCTTCGCGGTGGTCTTCATGCCCGCGAGGTCGGAGCCGGTGCCCGGCTCGGTCATGGCGATGGCGGTCATCATGTCGCCGGAGACGAAGGACGGCAGCCAGCGCCGCTTCTGCTCCTCGGTGGCGTACGCGAGGATGTAGGGCAGGCACAGCGCGGTGTGCACGCTGCTGCCGCCGAAGCTGACGCCCGCGCGGGCGCACTCCTCGGTGATCACGGCATGGAACTTGAAGCTGCTCTCGCCGGCGCCGCCGTACTCCTGGGGCACCTCGATGCCGAAGACACCCAGCTCGCCGAGCTTCTTGTAGAACTCGCGCGGCACGGCCCCGGCCTCGCACCACTGGTCGTAGAACGGCACGACCTCGGTGGCGATGAAGTCGCGCATGGTCGCGCGGAACGCCTCGTGGTCCTCGTCGTACACGGTCCGACGCATCAGCCGGCCTCCTCGTCACACCCGCACGTGAGCGGTTCCACCCGTTGACTGAGCGCTTGCTCAGTCGCAAGTTACCTGCCGGTCAAGCTAGTTGTCCAGACTTGTACGACACCAAGCGGCCGAAGGCCGCGCCCGAAGGGGCGCGGGGAACCGCGCGACCAGCCGGAGACAACCCGCAGCCGCGCACCGAGCACAAGAGGCACCCCAGTAGGCGCACCGGACCCCAGGAGCGGACCTCACCAGACAGCAGGCCCAGCCCCATCACCCGAAAGCGAAGAGAACGCCCCATGCGCCAGCCGCCGAAGCAGCGCAGCGGTCCCCGCCCGCCCCGGCAGCGCACCGGGCCGCCCGAGATGAGGCGTGGAGTTCAGCAGCCCGAAGACGGCGTGCACGGCGGCGCGCACCTCGGCCAGGGGCGCGTCGGGGTGCAGCGCACGCACGACGTCCACCCACAGCTCCACGTACTGCCGCTGGAGGGAGCGCACCTGCTTGCGGTCGTCCTCGCGCAGCTGCCCGAGCTCGCGGTCGTGGAGGGTGATCAGGGCGCGGTCGTCGAGGGCGAAGTCGATGTGCCCGTCGATCAGCGAGTCCAGCACGGCGGCCGCACCGAGGTCCGCGGCCTCGGCGACCCGCCTGCGGCCGCCCTCGAAGAGCCGCCCGCTGATGCCCACCAGCAGCTCGGAGAGCATCGCGTCCTTGCCCGCGAAGTGGCGGTAGAGGCCGGGGCCGCTGATGCCGACGGCGGCTCCTATCTCGTCGACGCCGACGCCGTGGAAGCCGCGCTCCGCGAAGAGCCGCGCGGCCTCTTCGAGGATCTGCTCGCGGCGGCTGAGGGCGGGGGCGGGGGTGCGGCTCACTGCGTTGTTCACACATCCGATTCTAGACAGCGGCGTTAGTGGTCGTTAACCTGAAGGCAAGCGTGTTAACGCTCATTAACCGAGCGGGCGCTCATTTGCACCGAGCAAGGGAGCTCGACCACATGCAGCAGGCACCGGTGCTGGGGAGCACCGCCGATCCCTCGTCCGAGTCGTGGCAGGTCAACGAGGCCGCTCATCGCGCGCTGTCGGAGGGGCTGCGGGAGCGGCTGGCCGCGGCGCGGCTGGGCGGGGGCGAGAGGGCGCGGGCGCGGCACACGGCACGCGGCAAGCTGCTGCCGCGCGACCGCGTCGACACCCTGCTGGACCCGGGTTCGCCGTTCCTGGAGATCGCCCCGCTGGCGGCCGAGGGGATGTACGGCGGGGCCGCCCCGGCCGCGGGAGTGATCGCGGGGATCGGGCGGGTCTCGGGCCGCGAGGTGGTGATCGTCGCCAACGACGCCACGGTCAAGGGCGGCACGTACTACCCGATGACGGTCAAGAAGCACCTGCGCGCGCAGGAGATCGCCCTGGAGAACAGGCTGCCGTGCCTGTATCTGGTGGATTCCGGCGGCGCGTTCCTGCCGATGCAGGACGAGGTCTTCCCCGACCGCGAGCACTTCGGCCGGATCTTCTACAACCAGGCGCGGATGTCCGGCGCGGGCATCCCGCAGATCGCCGCCGTCATGGGCTCGTGCACGGCGGGCGGCGCGTACGTCCCGGCGATGAGCGACGAGGCGGTCATCGTGCGCGGCCAGGGCACGATCTTCCTGGGCGGCCCGCCGCTGGTGAAGGCCGCCACCGGCGAGGTCGTCACGGCGGAGGAACTAGGCGGCGGCGAGGTGCACTCCAAGGTCTCCGGCGTCACCGACCACCTCGCCGAGGACGACGCGCACGCCCTGCGCATCGTCCGCACGATCGTCTCGACACTCCCCCGGCGCGGCGCGCTGCCGTGGCCGGTGGAGCCGGTCGAGGAGCCGAAGGCCGACCCGGCGGGGCTGTACGGGGCGGTGCCGGTGGACTCGCGCACGCCGTACGACGTCCGCGAGGTGATCGCGCGCGTGGTGGACGGATCGCGGTTCGCCGAGTTCAAGGCCGAGTTCGGGCAGACGCTGGTGACCGGCTTCGCCCGGATCCACGGCCACCCGGTGGGCATCGTCGCCAACAACGGCATCCTCTTCTCGGAGTCCGCGCAGAAGGGCGCGCACTTCATCGAGCTGTGCGACCAGCGCGGCATCCCCCTGGTCTTCCTGCAGAACATCTCGGGCTTCATGGTCGGCAGGCAGTACGAGGCGGGCGGCATCGCCAAGCACGGCGCGAAGATGGTGACGGCGGTGGCGTGCACGCGCGTCCCCAAGTTCACGGTCGTCATCGGCGGCTCGTACGGCGCGGGCAACTACTCGATGTGCGGGCGCGCCTATTCGCCGCGCTTCCTGTGGATGTGGCCGAACGCCAAGATCTCGGTGATGGGCGGCGAGCAGGCCGCCTCCGTCCTCGCGACGGTCAAGCGCGACCAGCTGGAGGCACGCGGCGAGGAGTGGAGCGGGGAGGACGAGGAAGCCTTCAGGGCGCCGATCCGCGAGCAGTACGACACGCAGGGCAACGCCTACTACGCCACGGCGCGGCTGTGGGACGACGGCGTGATCGACCCGCTGGAGACGCGCACGGTGCTCGGGCTCGCCCTCACCGCGTGCGCCAACGCGCCCCTGCCGGAGAAGGACCCCGCGGCGCCCGGGTACGGCGTCTTCCGGATGTGAGGCGGAGCATGTTCGAGACTGTCCTTGTCGCCAACCGGGGCGAGATCGCCGTGCGCGTCATCCGTACGCTGCGGGCGCTCGGCATCCGTTCGGTGGCCGTGTTCAGCGACGCCGACGCGGACGCCCGGCACGTGCGCGAGGCCGACACGGCCGTGCGCATCGGCCCGGCAGCGGCGGCGGAGAGCTATCTGTCCGTGGAGCGGCTGCTGGAGGCGGCCGCGCGCACGGGCGCGCAGGCCGTCCACCCCGGCTACGGCTTCCTCGCGGAGAACGCGGCCTTCGCGCGGGCGTGCGCGGACGCCGGGCTCGCCTTCATCGGCCCGCCCGCGCGGGCGATCGAGCTGATGGGCGACAAGATCCGTGCGAAGGAGACGGTGAAGGCGGCCGGCGTGCCGGTGGTGCCGGGCTCCTCGGGCAGCGGCCTGACGGACGCGGAGCTCACGGCCGCCGCGCTGGAGATCGGCATGCCGGTGCTGCTCAAGCCCTCGGCGGGCGGCGGCGGCAAGGGCATGCGGCTGGTGCGCGACGAGGCGCTGCTGGGCGAGGAGATCGCCGCCGCCCGGCGCGAGGCACGCGGCTCGTTCGGCGACGACACGCTGCTCGTCGAGCGCTGGATCGACCGCCCGCGCCACATCGAGATCCAGGTGCTGGCCGACGGCCACGGCAACGTCGTCCACCTCGGCGAGCGCGAGTGCTCGCTCCAGCGCCGCCACCAGAAGATCGTCGAAGAGGCGCCGTCGCCGCTGCTCGACGCGGCCACGCGGGCCGCCATGGGCGAGGCAGCCGTCCAGGCGGCACGCTCGTGCGGCTACGCGGGCGCGGGCACGGTGGAGTTCATCGTGCCGGGCGACGACCCGTCCTCGTACTACTTCATGGAGATGAACACCCGCCTCCAGGTCGAGCACCCCGTCACCGAACTGATCACCGGGCTCGACCTGGTGGAGTGGCAGGTACGGGTCGCCGCGGGCGAGCCGCTGCCGTTCGCGCAGGACGACGTGACGCTCACGGGCCACGCGGTCGAGGCACGTATCTGCGCGGAGACCGCCCGCGTGAGCGGGGAGCGCGTGAGCGGGGAGCGCGTGAGCGGGGAGCGCGTCGACTTCCTGCCGTCGGCGGGGACGGTACGGCTGCTGCGCGAGCCCACGGGCGAGGGCATCCGCGTCGACTCCGGCCTGTCCGAGGGCACGGAGGTCGGCACGGCGTACGACCCCATGCTGGCCAAGGTCATCGCGTACGGCCCGGACCGCGCGACGGCACTGCGCCGCCTGCGGGCGGCCCTCGCGGAGACGGTGGTGCTGGGCGTCGACACGAACGCGGGCTTCCTGCGGCGGCTGCTGGCGCACCCGGACGTGGTGGCGGGGACGCTGGACACGGGCCTCGTCGACCGGGAGTCGGTCTCGCTGGTGCCGACCGCCGTCCCGGAGGAGGTGTACGGGGTGGCGGCCCTGCTCCGCCAGGCGGCGCTCGAACCGGCCTCCGACGGCGGCTGGACCGACCCGTTCTCGTCGCCGACGGGCTTCCGCCTCGGTGGCGAACCGGCGTGGACGCCCCACCACTTCCGCTGCGCGGGGCAGGAGCCGGTGACGGTACGGGTGCGGGGGCGCGTCGAGGACGCGGAGGTGGCTCTGCCCATCGGTTTGCGGGCAGGCGTTCCGCACGGCGGAACGGGTGGGCACAAACCGACCACCGGGCCGCACCCGGACGCGAAACCGGCACCCCACACCGGGGCCCGGCTGTCGTGGCTGGTGCCGTCGGCCGGCGTTGTCACGTTCACCTGGCGCGGGCTCACCCACACCTTCAGCGTCTGCCAAGACAAAAACGACATCTGGCTCGCCAAGGGCGGCGACACCTGGCGCGTACAGGACCACGACCCCGTGCAGGCCCGCGGCGCGGCCGCGAGTGATCACGTCGACACCCTCACCGCCCCCATGCCCGGCACCGTCACCGTCGTGAAGGCCGCCGTGGGGGACGAGGTCCGCGCGGGGCAGAGCCTCCTCGTCGTCGAGGCGATGAAGATGGAGCACGTCGTCTCCGCCCCGCACAACGGCACGGTCACCGAGCTGAATGTGACGGCAGGGGCCACCGTGGCCATGGACCAGGTCCTGGCCGTCGTGGCGCCGAAGGCGCCGGAGGCACCTCCGGCTCCGGAAGAAGGGGCGGAATCATGATCGACGGACTGCCCATGGCCGTGCCCGAGCCCGGGCTGCCGGCCCGCGTGCGCATCCACGAGGTCGGCCCGCGCGACGGCCTGCAGAACGAGAAGACCGTCGTGCCGGTGGAGGTGAAGGCGGAGTTCATCCGCCGCCTGGCCGCCGCCGGGCTCGACACCGTCGAGGCGACGAGCTTCGTGCACCCCAAGTGGGTGCCCCAGCTCGCCGACGCCGAGCAGCTGATGCCGATGCTCGACGGGGTCGCGGCACGGCTGCCCGTCCTGGTGCCGAACGCCCGCGGCCTGGAGCGCGCCCTCGCCCTGGGCGTACGGGAGATCGCCGTCTTCGGCAGCGCGACCGAGTCGTTCGCGAAGGCCAATCTCAACCGCACGGTGGACGAGTCCCTGGAGATGTTCGCGCCGGTCGTGGCCACGGCCCGGGACGCCGGCCTGCGCGTGCGCGGCTATCTGTCCATGTGCTTCGGCGACCCCTGGGAAGGCGCGGTCCCCGTGGAGCAGGTGGTGCGGGTCAGCCGCCGCCTGCTGGACCTGGGCTGTGACGAGCTGAGCCTGGGCGACACGATCGGTGTGGCCACGCCGGGCCATGTCACGGCGCTGCTGACCGGCCTCGGCGCCGCCGGGGTGCCGGTGGAGCGGCTCGCCGTGCACTTCCACGACACCTACGGCCAGGCCCTGGCCAACACCCTCGCGGCCCTCCGGTACGGCGTGACCACGGTCGACGCCTCCGCCGGGGGCCTGGGCGGCTGCCCGTACGCGAAGAGCGCCACGGGCAACCTCGCCACCGAAGACCTTCTCTGGATGCTGAACGGCCTCGGTATCGACACCGGGGTCGACCTCGGTCTGCTCACCGCCACGAGTGTGTGGATGGCCGACCGGCTCGGCCGGCCCAGTCCCTCCCGCACCGTCCGCGCCCTCTCTCATCAGGAGCACTGAGTCATGTCGCTGGACCACCGCCTCACCCCTGAGCACGAGGAACTCCGCCGTACGGTCGAGGAGTTCGCACACGACGTGGTCGCGCCGAAGATCGGCGACTTCTACGAGCGCCACGAGTTCCCGTACGAGATCGTGCGGGAGATGGGGCGCATGGGCCTGTTCGGCCTGCCGTTCCCCGAGGAGTACGGCGGGATGGGCGGTGACTATCTGGCGCTCGGTCTGGCCCTGGAGGAGCTGGCCCGGGTGGACTCCTCGGTGGCGATCACCCTGGAGGCCGGGGTCTCGCTGGGCGCGATGCCGATCTTCCGGTTCGGCACGGAGGAACAGAAGCGCGAGTGGCTGCCCCGGCTGTGTTCCGGCGAGATGCTGGGCGCCTTCGGCCTGACGGAGCCGGACGCGGGCTCGGACGCGGGCGGCACCCGCACCACGGCGCGGCTGGACGAGGCCACCGGCGAGTGGGTGATCAACGGCACCAAGTGCTTCATCACCAACTCCGGCACCGACATCACGGGCCTGGTCACCGTCACCGCCGTGACCGGCCGCAACGGCGACGGCAAGCCGCTGATCTCGTCGATCATCGTGCCGTCCGGCACCCCCGGCTTCACGGTCGCGGCCCCGTACTCCAAGGTCGGCTGGAACGCCTCGGACACCCGCGAGCTGTCCTTCGCGGACGTCCGGGTGCCCAGGGAGAACCTGCTGGGCGAGGAGGGCCGCGGCTACGCGCAGTTCCTGCGCATCCTGGACGAGGGCCGGATCGCGATCTCGGCGCTGGCGACGGGCCTGGCACAGGGCTGTGTGGACGAGTCGGTGAAGTACGCCAAGGAGCGCGAGGCCTTCGGCAGGCCGATCGGCACGAACCAGGCGGTCCAGTTCAAGCTCGCCGACATGGAGATGCGGGCGCACACGGCCCGGCTGGCCTGGCGGGACGCCGCGTCCCGGCTGGTGCACGGCGAGCCGTTCAAGAAGGAGGCTGCGCTCGCGAAGCTGTACTCCTCGGAGATCGCGGTGACCAATGCCCGCGAGGCCACCCAGATCCACGGCGGCTACGGCTTCATGAACGAGTACCCGGTGGCCCGCATGTGGCGGGACTCCAAGATCCTGGAGATCGGCGAGGGCACCAGCGAGGTGCAGCGCATGCTGATCGCCCGCGAGCTGGGGCTCTGACCCGCGCCGCACGGGACGTCGCACCATGCGTCGCACGGGAAATCGGCCCCCGCTCCCTGCGGTGACGGGGGGTCAGCCCTGCGAGAATCGTGGGTATGGCTGAGATCTTCGAGAAGGACGGCACCTGGGCGTTCGACGGCGGTGCGATACGGATCGTGCCGGGCCGGGAGCGCGGGGTGCACCTGCTCCGGCAGACCCTGGGCGAGGTAGTCGTCCCGCTGACGGCGGTGGCCGGGGCCTCCTTCGAGCCCGGCCGCAAGGGGGGCCGCCTGCGGCTGCGGCTGCGCGACGGGGCCGACCCGCTGTTGCAGGCCGCGCGCGGACAGCTGCCGGACGGCGCCGATCCGTACCAGCTGGCGATCGACCCCTCCCACGCGGGCGTCGCGGAGTACTTCGTGGACGAGGTCCGCACGGCCCTGCTCCTGGAGCAGGTGCCGGACGGGCCCACCGACCGCTATCTGCTGCCCGGCCCGGCCGTGCCCCTGTCGGTGACCGCGGGGGACGGCACGGTGGCCTTCGACGGCGAGCGGATCAGCCTGGAGTGGAACTGGAAGACCGAGGACGACAAGAAGTCCGCGGGCCGCCAGTCGCTGCCGCTCCCCGAGGTCGGCTCCGTGGAGTGGCAGCCCTCCATCGGCCTGGAGAACGGCTACCTCCGCTTCCTCCACCCCGGCCAGACGGCGCGGACGCCCCCGAAGTACGACCCGCACGCGATCGAGTTCTACGGCTTCAAGAAGGACCCGCTGCTGGCGCTGGTCGCGGCGGCGGTCATGGCCCGCCTCCCGCATCCGGCCGCTCCCGCGCCCGCGACGCCAGCCGCGCTGACCAAGGGCGAGGCGGCGTCGGGGGCCGCGTCCGATCATGACGCCCTGCTGCGGCGCCTGCGCGAGCTGGGCGAGCTGCATCAGGCGGGCGTCCTGACGGAGGAGGAGTTCGCGGCGGCGAAGCGGGCCGTTCTGCAGCGGTTCTGATGCGTTTCGGGGCGCTGTCCGTGAGTGCCCCGCTGTGCAATCCGGGCGGCTACAGGCCGTCCGTGGCTGGCCGCGCAGTTCCCCGCGCCCCTGACGGGGCGCCCCGTCAGGGGCGCGGGGAACTGCGCGAGCGGCCACACATAACCGGCGGCCGCGCGCCAAGCGCAAGAGGCACCCCGGTAGGCGCCCCGGCAGAAGACGACGCACAGACACCCGACCCGCGACAGAGCGCCGCTTTACCTACCCTTTCCCTTCCCGCCTGCCCGATATCGGGCAAAATTCTTGCGATAGCGCGGGCGACCCCGCACTATCGTCTGGTGCTCGAACGCCGTACTTCCCATGACGATCTAGTCGATCACCTGGTGCGCAGCACGCCGCTTCAGCGCGGCGAGGCCGCCCGGGTGGTCCTGGACGTCCTGGCGTACTTCGACGAGACGACCGAGGCGTTCGTCCGCCGCCGCCACCGCGAGCTGCAGTCCGGCGGGCTGCACAACGCGGAGATCTTCGAGCGGATCTCGGCGGAGCTGCCGCACCGCGCGGTGGCGCCGCCCGAACTCTCGCTGCGGCAGCTGCGCCGCATCGTCTACGGCTGATCACGGCGGCTCCTGCCGCCGTCGAGCATCACTGAACTTCGCCTGGGAGGGCTCACTATGTGCGGAATTGTCGGTTATATCGGAAAGCGCGATGTCGCTCCGCTGCTGCTGGAGGGCCTCCAGCGCCTGGAGTACCGCGGCTACGACTCCGCCGGCATCGCGCTGCACGCGAGCGGCAAGACCGGCGGCCTGAAGACCGCCAAGGCCAAGGGCCGCGTGCGTGAGCTGGAGTCCCGGCTCCCCAAGCGCTTCAACGGCAGCACCGGCATCGCCCACACCCGCTGGGCCACCCACGGCGCGCCCAACGACGTCAACGCCCACCCGCACGTGGACGCCGACGAGAAGGTCGCCGTCGTCCACAACGGCATCATCGACAACGCCGCCGAGCTGCGCACCCGGCTGACCGCCGAGGGCTTCGTCTTCGTCTCCGACACCGACACCGAGGTCCTGGCCCACCTGATCGCCCGCTCCGAGGCCGCCACGCTGGAGGAGAAGGTCCGCGAGGCGGTCAAGCACATCGAGGGCACCTACGGCATCGCCGTCCTGCACGCCGACTTCCCGGACCGCATCGTCGTGGCCCGCAACGGCTCGCCGGTCGTCCTGGGCATAGGCGAGAAGGAGATGTTCGTCTCCTCCGACGTCGCCGCCCTGGTCAGCCACACCCGCCAGGTCGTCACCCTCGACGACGGCGAGATGGCCACCCTCAAGGCCGACGAGTACCGCACGTACACCACCGAGGGCTCCGCCACCTCCGCCCAGCCGACCACCGTGGAGTGGGAGGCCGAGTCGTACGACATGGGCGGCCACGACACGTACATGCACAAGGAGATCCACGAGCAGGCCGACGCCGTGGACCGCGCGCTGCGCGGCCGCATCGACGACCGCTTCTCCACCGTGCACCTGGGCGGCCTCAACCTGGACGCCCGCGACGCCCGTGCCGTGCGCCGGGTGAAGATCCTCGGCTGCGGCACCTCGTACCACGCGGGCCAGATCGGCGCCCAGATGATCGAGGAGCTCGCGCGCATCCCCTCCGACGCCGAGCCGGCCTCCGAGTTCCGCTACCGCAACCCGGTCGTGGACCCCGACACCCTCTACATCGCGGTGTCCCAGTCCGGTGAGACCTACGACGTCCTCGCGGCCGTCCAGGAGCTCAAGCGCAAGGGCGCCCGGGTGCTCGGCCTGGTGAACGTGGTCGGCTCCGCGATCGCCCGCGAGACCGACGGCGGCATCTATGTGCACGCCGGCCCCGAGGTCTGCGTCGTCTCCACCAAGTGCTTCACCAACATGGTGGTCTCCTTCGGCCTGCTCGCCCTGCACCTGGGCCGCATCCGCGACCTGTCCGTCGCCGACGGCAAGCGGATCATCGAGGGCCTGCGCAAGCTGCCCGCCCAGATCGAGGAGATCCTGGGCAACGAGGCGGAGATCGAGAAGCTGGCCGCGGAGTACGCGGACGCCAAGTCGATGATGTTCATCGGCCGGGTGCGCGGCTACCCCGTCGCCCGCGAGGCCTCGCTGAAGCTCAAGGAGGTCTCGTACATCCACGCCGAGGCCTACCCCGCCTCCGAGCTCAAGCACGGCCCGCTGGCGCTCATCGAGCCCGCCATGCCGACCGTCGCGATCGTGCCGGACGACGAGCTGCTGGAGAAGAACCGCGCCGCGCTGGAGGAGATCAAGGCCCGCAGCGGCCGCATCCTCGCCGTCGCGCACCAGGAGCAGGAGAAGGCCGACCACACGATCGTGGTGCCCAAGAACGAGGACGAGCTGGACCCGATCCTCATGGGCATCCCGCTCCAGCTCTTCGCCTACTACACCGCCAAGGCCATGGGCCGCGACATCGACAAGCCGCGCAACCTGGCGAAGTCCGTCACGGTCGAGTAGCCGACCCCAGGGACCGGAGCCTGCCGCACCTGTCCTGCCGCGGGCCCGGCTCGTCGCACCTGTCCTGCGACGGGTCCGGGACAGCCCTCCTCGCACGTGCCACCCGGCGCGCGGGGAGGGCTGCCTCCTTTTCCGGCCCGGGCAGCCCACGGCGGACCTCCGCCTGCGCGGCCGAGGAGAGTTGACGCGGCTTCAGGACGGCACGGCTTCAGAATGGCACGGCTACGGGACGGCGCGGCTACGGGATGACCACGACCGGGCGCTGCGCGCGCCGCGCGAGCCGCCCCGCCACCGAACCGAAGATCCGGCCGACCAGGCCGTGCGTGGAGCCGACCACGATCGCGTCCGCCGCGTACTCCCGGCCGACCTCCTCCAGCTCGTGGCAGATGTCGCCGCCGCGCTCGACCAGGATCCACGGCACCTCGGACAGATGGTCGGCACAGGCCAGTTCGAGTCCGAGGACCTCGGTGCGATGGTCCGGCACGTCCACGAAGACGGGGGGCTCGCAGCCCGCCCAGACCGTCGTCGGCAGCCGGTTGGCCACATGGACGATGATCAGGCCCGAGCCCGAGCGCCGGGCCATCCCGATTGCATACGCAAGCGCTCGCTCGCTGGACGTCGAACCGTCGAAGCCCACCACGACACCGTGCTGGAACGCCGGATCGCAGGAATGGCGTGTTTCTTCCGCCGCTTCGGGGTTCGCCGCCTGATCGGCGACCCGCTTGCGGTCCGCGGGTTCGGGGAATTCGTGACCGGCCATCGGTGTCTCGGCGAAGGATGTCCTCGTGCGGAGGGATCAGCGGTGGACTGGTTGCAGTTGTCGGTGACGAGTGGGAAGGTGCGCGGCGAGCGCCAGGAAAAGGTGCTGCCCGGAGCCGTCCCGAGGGACCGCGGACGAGAAATCCGTCCGGGATTCATCTTTTCAAGCACTTACCTTCCAGGGTACGGCGCTACCGGCCGCCTGCCCAGGGGGCGCAGCGCGGGGCGCGCACCCTCGGGAAGGGGCCGGGACAGCGCCCCCGGCCCCGGTGAATCCGGGGTGCGGCGGGCGTTCCCCGGAGCATGCACGAGGGCGGGCCGCAACGCAATGCCCTCGCCGTAACACGGCGGTACTCCTGATGCGCGCAGGGCCAGTGACTCCGGCGCCCGGACCGGCGTTGTACCACCGTCAGCCGCCGCCAGCAGGGAGCCGCTCCGTGCCCGGAACCCGTGATCACCACCGCGCCGACGACCCCGGGACCGACTCCCCCGATCCGGTGAGCGATGTGGTCCGCTGGGCGGCGTTCAGCTGTGCGCTGGTCCCCGTGGTCCTGCTGATGTGCGGTCAGTCCTTCGGCGGGGCCACCGGCACGGCGGCCGGTCTCGTGGCCCTCACCTGCGTCTGCCGGGCCCTGCTGCGCCGTTCCGAGCGCTCCGCGGCCCGGGTGTCCCCGGCCGCCCGGCAGGGCGCCCCGCTGTCCGATCCGGCACTCCCCCACCG
>NZ_JAINFC010000125.1 GCF_020740835.1 Streptomyces sp. UNOC14_S4 | reverse complement strand
CCTTCGAACCACCTCTGAACCACATCCGAGAGAACGTCCACGAGAAAGGCACATCATGCCGAACCGCGTGTACAACGCCGGCTACGGAGACCGCACCCCGTTCCTCAACGCCGGTGCCTCGGCGAAGCTGCGCGCCGAGATCGACGAGCAGCTCGATCTGCAGGTCGCCGAGTGGTACGCCAACGTCCCCGAGGCCGCGCACCTGGAGGGCAAGAACGTCGACTCCGCGTACTACAAGCGGCACCTGATCGAGACCGCCTGGCGCATCCGTCTGCTGCGGGTGGCCGAGTCCAAGGCGCTGGCGGAGATCGCCAAGCGCAGCCCGGAGGCGGCTCAGGTCTGGGCCAACTACGAGCAGGAGGAAATGCTCCACGACGAGCTGTTCATCGCCGACCTGGAGAAGGTGGGCGTGTCGCGTGAGCAGTTCCTGGACACCGAGCCCTACCTGTCCACCAAGCTGCTGGCCGGCTTCTTCTCCTACCTCCTGGACCACGAGGGCCCGCTCGGCGTCGTCGCGTACTCCTACCTCGTCGAGTACGTGAACGTGAAGCTCGAGCCCAGGAAGCTGGAGGCGCTGAAGGGCTCGGTCGGCGAGAGCAACATCGGCGGCCAGATCAACCACTCGCACACCGACATCAACGACGACCACCCCGGCGAGGTCTGGGCGGCCGTCCGGCACCTCCTGCGCAGCGATGACGACATCGTCGCGTTCAAGCGGTACCTCCGCGAGCACCAGTCGATCCTGGCGCAGTACTTCGAGGAGCTCTACCAGGACACCATCGTCAAGGCCGAGAAGCAGCCCGCCTGAGCCTGCTGACCCTTGTCCTCGGCGGGGGCGCGGCGCGGCCGCCGTGCCGCGCCCCCGCCCGCCGGTGAGGAGGCCGGATTGAGCATGGAAAACGCCAGGGGAGTGCTGCTGCTCAGCCACGTCGGGTTCTCGTTCATGGAGGACCTCGTCGGCACGGTCACGGCGCGGGGGCTGAAGGTCTACGTGCTCAGCTCGCTGCCGGAGCCGCAGTACCAGGGATCCAGGCCCGCGGCGCTGGCGGACCTCGCCGACGACGTCCGGGTGACCGACGGGCACGTGCTGACCCCGCGCGACGTCGAGGACTACCTCGACCATCTGGAGGCGGCGGGCACGCCGGTGTCGTGCTGCCTGACCGTCTGGGAGGGCTACCGCCACCTGATGGCGCTGGCCAACGCCCGTCTCGGGGTGCCGGACCTGGACGAGAAGCAGGTCCTGGGGCTGCGCGACAAGCTGACGCTGCGCAACCGCCTCGCCGACGCGGGCCTCAGCCGGGGCAGGGCGTCCGCGCTCACCCCCGCCACGCTCGCCGAACGCCAACGCGACGGCGGGCGCTACTTCGTGAAGCCGGTCAGCGGCATCGCCTCGTTCGGAACGTTCCCGCTCACCCCCGGCACGACCTGGGCCGACCTGGAACGCATCACCGCCGAGGCCGAGGCCGACACGGTCTACGCCAGCGCCTTCAGCGCCGACGGGATGCAGTTCCTCGTCGAGGACTACGTGCCCGGGCGGGAGTTCAGCTTCGAGGTGGTCGTCGTCGACCACGAGCCGTACGTCGTGGCCGTGCACGAGAAGTGCGAGGTGACGGAGACGGCGGGCGCCGTGCTGGAGAACGCCTGCGTCAGCCCGCCCACGAGCCTGTCGCGGGAGGAGACCGCCGTCGGCATCCGCTGGGTGGCGAGCCTGCTGGACGCCCTCGGCCTCGGCTGGGGCTGTTTCCACATCGAGGCACGGCACGCCCCGGGCGGCTGGGATCTGATCGAGGTCAACCCGCGCGTCGGCGGCAGCCTCATCTCGCCCAGCGTGGCCGCGCTGACCGGTGGTCCGAACCTGCTCGACCTCTGGCTGGACTCCCTGCTGACCGCCCACGAGCCGGACGGCTTCCTGAAGGACCTCAAAGACCTGTCGTTCGCGGAGGACGGCACCGCGCGGAGCGCGAAGGCGACGTTCTTCCGCGTCTTCTTCGCCGACCCCGGCACGATCCGCGAGGTCGGGCTGAACGACGAACTGCCGCTCCAGCCGGTCGTGACACACGTCCTGCTCAAGCCCGGCGACGTCGTGGAGTCCTCCTCGCGCGAGGTGTTCCTCGGCCAGCTGCTGTGGAGCATGGACCTGGCCGGCCGGGACGCGGTCCTCCCCGAGCTGATGCCCGCCTCCGAGCGGGCGATCGAGATCGTGTACGAGACGGAGCGCGCATGACCGGGCCGATACTCCTCGTCGTCGACTACAACCTGAGCCGGATCGACGAGGTCCGCCACCTGCGGGACTACGCGCGCGAGCGCCACGGCGCGACGGTGGTCCTGATCCGCGCCGAACCCACCGAGGCCGACTACGCCATCGCCGACGAGGTCATCGACCTCGATCCGCTGCGCGACGACTTCGCCGAGATGGGCGAGAAGCTGCTCGGCGACCGGCGCGAGCGGATCCGGGCGGGCATCGTCTTCTCCGACAACGCCGTGCGCAGCGGGGCCGAGCTGCTGGAACGCCTCGGCGTGGCGGTCGATTCGTCACCGCTGGCCGAGGGCGCGTTCTCCAAGTACCGCTACCGGCTGGGCGAGGCACACGTGGCCGAGCTGCTGACGGCACAGCGGATCATGGTCCCCGACTTCGCCGAGATCGCCTCGCTCGACCAGCTGCGGGACTTCGCACGCGCCCACCCCAAGGGCTTCGTGGTCAAGCCCGCGGCGGAGGGCAACAACCGGGGCGTCGTCGTGGTCCGCAACGGCGACGACCTGACGGCGGCGTTTGCCGAGGTCCTGCCCTATCTGGAGGGCGGGGTCATCTGCGAGGAGCTCATCCCGTACCGGCGCGAGTACTCCTTCGACGGGCTGGGCCCGCTGACGTTCCTCACCGAGAAGATCAGCGCGAGCGGCCGGTATCCCGTCGAGATCGCGCAGGTGCTGCCCGCCGGTCTGGAGGAGCACGAGCGCGCGACGCTGGAGCGGGCGGGACGGCAGGCCAACTGGCTGGTCGGGCAGTGCGACGGGCCGTTCCACAACGAGATCAAGCTGAGCGACGACGGGCTGCGCGCCGCGATCGTGGAGCCCAACCGGCGGCCGGGCGGCATGAAGATCTGGGCGCTGGCCCGCTGGGTCTACGGGATCGATCTGCACCACCGCTGGATCGACACGGCCTTCGGCACGGCCGACGGTGTGGGGCGGCTGGTGCCCGGCTGCTCGGCGGCGACGGTGCTGCTCGGTGTCGGCAGCGACCGCGCGTTCTCCCCGGACGACGTCGCGCCCGGCACGGATCCGTTCGCGGACGCCGTCCAGGACACCGCCGAACGGTTCGGCCTGGCCGACGGGGAGCTGACCGTCACGGAGTTCACCTGGCTGTCGCACGAGCGCCGCCACCTGCACGCCGTCGCCCGCGACAACGCGGACTTCGCGGCGCAGGGCTGCGTCGTCCTGCGCGGCGACCGCGCCGACATCCGCGCCGTCGTCCACGCGCTGCGCGAGGCATGGTCGGAGGCCCTGGACCGCGCCCTCGAACTCCCCGCCCCCGTGAGGAAGTCCCGATGAAGATCCTTATCCTGCACCGCGTGCCCTACTTCAAGATTGAATACCACCGAGGGATCTCTCATGACCGGCACGAGGTCACCTATTTCGGGACCGACCGGGCCCTGGCCACCCTCCCACCCGACCTGCGCTGCGAGCGGGTGAGCCGGCCGGGCGAACGCCCGGCCTTCGAGGAGGCCCGGGACTGGCTGGCGGAGCATCCCCGCGCATTCGACCGTGTCATCTCGGCGTCGGAGTACGAACTCCTCGACGCCGCCCGGCTGCGCGAGCACCTGGGCGTCCCCGGCGCGCCGGTGGACCAGGTCGCGCTCGCCCGCGACAAGGTCCTGATGAAGCAGGCGGTCGAGGAGGCCGGTCTCCGGGTGCCGCGCTTCCTGCCGTTGACTCGCTTTCTCGAACAGGACGGGCGGGTGGGCTGGTCCGGCCGGACCGTCCTCAAGCCGCACCGCGGCGCGTCCAGCGAGGACGTCCTCGTGTTCGACACCCCGCGGCAGGCCGCCGCGGCGGTCACCGAGCGGCACACCGGCGTCGCCCGCCTCGACGCCGGGATCGGCCTGGAGGACTTCCAGGTCGAGGAGTTCGTCTCCGGGCCGATCAGGCACTTCGACGGCCTGGTGCAGGGCGGCGAGGTCCTGGTCCTCAGCGCGAGCGAGTACGTGGGCACCTGCCTGAAGTACGCGCAGGGCGAGTCGATGGGGTCGTTCCAGATCGAGTTCACCGAGGAGACGCGCACCTGGGTGTCGCGCGCCCTGGCCGCCGTACGGATCGAGGACGGCAGCTTCCACCTGGAGGCGATCGTCGACGAGGCCGGTGCCGGGGAGCCCGAGGAAGAGCTGGTCTTCCTGGAGGTCGGCAACCGGGTCGGGGGCGCCGACGTGGTGGCGACCGTCGAGCTGGCCACCGGCGTCCACCTGCCCTCGTACGAACTGCGCGTCCTGCTCGGCGAGCACGTCGCCGAGGCGCTCCCCGAGCCGCCCGCCGAGCGCCGCTGGTACGGCTGGTTCGTCCACCCCGGCCACCACCTGGCCGGGCGGGAGTACCGGGGCCTCGACGGGACGCGGGCGTTCCGGGCCAGTTCCCACGTGGTCACGTGGCACGAACTGCCGTCCGGCGCGCCGCTGCCCGACCACATCACCTATCAGGCCGGGGAGACGGTCCTCGCCGGGATCGCCGCGAGCGACACCCCCGAGGAGACCCGGGACTGGATGGCGGGCCTGTTCGCCTCGCTCTCGGTCCGCACCGGCCCGGCCGCCACCTCGGCCCCCGAGGTCCCCTCGACCTCGTCGGTCCCGTCGGTCTCGTCGATCCCATCCATCCCGGAACAGGTCTCTGCATGAAGAAACAGCACATCCTGATCGCGGTGGCCATCACCGCGATCTGGGGCCTCAACTTCTCGGTCATCAAGATCGGGCTCAAGAGCGTCGACCCGCTCATCCTGGCCGGGATCCGGTTCGCGCTCTGCGCGCTGCCCGCGGTGTTCTTCCTCAAGCGGCCGCAGGTGGCGTGGAAGTACATCATCGGCTACGGGCTGGTGTTCGGCGTCGGGCTGTGGGGCGTGGTGAACCTGGGCATCAAGGCCGGGGTGTCGTCGGGGATCTCGTCCCTGGTACTGCAGTTCAGCGCGTTCCTGACGATTGTGCTCGGGGCCGTGGTGTTCCGCGAGAAGCTGTCGCGGTTCCAGTACCTGGGGATGGCGGTCGCCCTGATCGGCCTGTTCTCGGTCACGTTCGTCACCGACGGCACGGTGACGATCGCCGGTGTCGCGCTGGTGCTGTTCGGCGCGGCCGCGTGGAGCGTCGCCAACATCATCATGAAGAAGGCCAAGCCCAAGGACACCCTGTCGTTCATGGTGTGGTCGAGCCTGTTCTCGCCGGTCCCGCTGTTCCTGCTGGACCTGGTCGTGAACGGCACCAAGGGCTACACCGAGCTGCCGCACCAGCTCGGGTGGGCGGCGATCCTGTCCCTCCTCTTCCAGGCGTACCCGAACACCGTGCTGGGATACGCCGTGTGGAACTGGCTGCTCCGCGAGTACCCGGTGTCGACCGTCGCGCCGCTCTCCCTGCTCGTGCCGATCTTCGGTATGGCGGGCTCGGTGGTGATCTTCAACGAGTCGCTGCCGGCGCTGAAGCTGGTGGCCGGAGCGCTGATCGTCGCGGGTCTGGTCATCGGCCTCTACGGCAAACGGCTGGCCGAGTCCAGGAACACGGCCCGGCTCCCGTCGTCGGTGAGCAGCCAGTGACCACCCTGAACGAGCTCGCGGATCTCGCGGACCGGTACGTCGACGAGATGGCCGCGCTGGATCCCTGCCTGGCCGCCGTAATGGGCATCGCCGGGCAGGAGGAGCGGCTGACCGACTTCGGCCCGCAGGGGATCCAGGCGCGCGCGGAGCTGGCGCGCCGCACGCTGAAGGCGGTCGACGACACGCCGGTCGCGGGCGACGCGGAGCGGGTCGCGGCGGCGGTGCTGCGCGAGCGGCTCGCCACGGAGGTGGCGCTGGCCGACGCCGACGCGTACGGCACGCTGCTGGACACCATCGACGGGCCGGTGCAGCGCGTACGGAACGCGGTGGGGCTGCTGGACCAGGGCGGCGACACCGCGTGGGAGGCGCTGCTGGCGCGACTGCGGGCCGTCCCGGGCACGCTGGCGGGGCTGCGCGAGAGCCTGGAGGCCGCGCGGCGCCGCGGCCGGGTCGCGCCGCGGCGCCAGGTGGCCCGCAATATCGGAGAGTGCCGGGACATGCGGCCGTACCTGGCGGGGCTGCCCGCCGGGCACGGCGACGGCGCGTTGCGGCCCGCTCTGGACGAGGCCGCGGCGGCCGCGAACCAGGCACTGACGGAGCTCGCGGCGTACCTCTCGGAAGAGCTCGCCGCGGACGCCCCGGAACTGGACGCGCTGGGCGCCGACCGCTACCAGCTGGGCGTACGGGAATTCCTCGGTACCCGGCTGGACCTGCGGGAGACGTACGCGTGGGGCTGGGACGAACTGGCCAGGGTGCGGCAGGAGATGGCCGAGGCGGCGGCACGGATCGCGCCCGGCGAGCCGGTCCCGGCGGTCATGGCCGCGCTCGACGGCGACCCCCGGCACCAGGTGAAGGACGCGGCGGCGTTCCGCGACCGGATCCAGGAGCTCGCCGACGGCGCCATCGCCGACCTCGACGGGACGCACTTCGCGATCCCCGAGCCGCTGCGGCGGATCGACTGCCGGATCACCCACGGAGAAGGGGTCGCCGTCTACCTGGCACCCAGCGAGGACCTGTCGCGCCCCGGCACGGTCTGGTGGCCGCTGCCGCCCGGCTCGGACGCGCCCATCCCGGTGTGGAAGGTGCCGGGCACGATGTTCCACGAAGGTGTCCCGGGCCATCACCTCCAGCTGGGCGTGACGACCCTCAACACCGCCACCCTCAACCGCTTCCAGCGGCTGTCGAGCGAACTGCACCCGGGACACGTCGAGGGCTGGGGCCTGTACGCCGAGCAGCTCATGGACGAGCTGGGATACCTCGCCGACCCGGCGCACCGGCTGGGGCTGCTGGCCAACGGGCAACTGCTGCGCGCCGCGCGCGTCGTACTGGACATCGGGCTGCACCTGCGGCTCCCGATCCCCGCGGGCACCGGTTTCCACGAAGGGGAGCGGTGGACTCCACGGCTGGGCCGCGAATTCCTCACCGAGTACTGCGGGCTGGGCCCGGCGGGGTTCGTCGAGTTCGAGATCGACCGATACCTGGGCACCCCCGGCCAGGCCCTCGCGTACAAGCTGGGCGAGAAGGTGTGGCTGGAAGCGCGCGAGTCGGCCCGCCGCCGCGAGGGGGCCGCGTTCGACCTCAAGCGATTCCACCAACGGGCGCTGGACCTGGGCCCGATGGGCCTGGACCTGCTGCGGGCGGAACTGGCCCGCTGACCAGGCTGCGCAGAGTTCCCCGCGTCCCGTAAGGGGCGCGGGGCTTGCTGCGTCATGCGGCTCCGCCGCGTGGGCTTAGGGGCGCGGGGAACTGCGCGACCAGCCCCCACCGGACCCGCAGCCGCGCACCAAGCGAAAGAGGCACCCCGGTAGGCGCACGGGGCCAACGGCCCGCAGCAAAAAGGGCCCGCCTAGCGGGACCTCTGCACGCGCGTGCTGTCGGCGTCGACAAGATCGCCGTCCGCGCCGACCGGCGCGACCTCCGGCACCACGGCTCCATGCTGGTCGACCAGCATGGAGTGTGGCTCGCCGGGGGAGAAGGCGTGCCGCTCCCCCCACTGCCGCAGCGTGAGGATGACCGCGAAGAGATCGCGCCCGGCGTCGGTGAGCACGTACTCCTGGCGGCGGCCCGATGGCGCGGTGCGCTGGGCGAGGAGCCCGTGAGCGGTGAGCTTGCGGAGTCGGTCCGTGAGGATGTTGCGGGCGATGCCGGTGCGTCGCTGGAACTCGGTGAACGACCGTGCGCCGTCCATCGCGTCGCGGACGACGAGCAGGCTCCACCTGTCGCCGACGAGATCGAGCGTACGGGCGACGGGACAGTCGGGGTCGGTCCATTCGGAATTCGGGGCGCTCGCGGCGGTACGCGGCATGACACCTCCCGATGGGTTGCGGATTGAAACCATCATGCCGTACGGTCGAATCAGTTGCAATCTGCTACTGATTGGGGATGGGGCGCAATGAACGTGTGGCGGCGTTTGCTGCTCGCGGTGGTATGCGGTGTCGCGGTGGCGAGTATCTATGCCGCGCAGCCGGTTCTGGAGCCGATGGGACACGACCTCGGCCTGTCGACGGATCTCTCCGGGTGGATCGTCTCGACCGCCCAGTTCGGCTACATCGCGGGGCTGTTGCTGCTGGTTCCGCTCGGCGACGTGGTGACCGACAGGCGCAAGCTCATCGCCGTGCACCTGGCCGTCACCGCTGCGGGCATGATCCTGACGGCCGCGGCCTCGGCCGCGTGGATGGCGTTCCTGGGGCTCGCGGCGGCCGGAGTGTTCGCGGTGGTGGTGCAGACCACGGTGGCCTACGCCGCGTCGATCTCGCCGCCCGCCGAACGCGGACGGAACATCGGTGTCGTGACCTCGGGCGTCGTGATCGGCATCCTGGGCGCGCGGGTCGTCACCGGCGCGCTCGCCGACGTGTGGAGCTGGCGGAGCATCTACGTCGTGCTCGCGGCCCTGTCGATCGGGCTCGCGGTCCTCGTCCTCGCCGTACTCCCGCCGGACGAGCGCCCCGAAGGACACACGGGTCCGGGCTACAAGCAGACCCTCGGCGGGCTCGGCGGACTGTTCACGGAGCGCCTCTTCCTGACGCGCGGGCTCATCACGTTCTTCCTGTTCGCGTCGTTCGGAACCCTGTGGAGTGGGGTGGCCCTGCCGCTGGCGGACGCGCCGTGGAACCTGAACGAGAGCCAGATCGGCCTGTTCGGCATCGCCGGCGTCGCCGGTGCGCTCGGCGCGGCACGCGCGGGACGGTGGGCGGACTCGGGGAAGGCGATCCAGGTCAGCGGTCTCGCGCTCGTCCTGCTGATCGCCTCGTGGGCGGCGATCGGGCAGCTGACGTGGGCGCTGTGGCTCCTCGTCATCGGCATCATCGTCCTCGACTTCGCCGTCCAGGCCGTTCACGTGAGCAACCAGCACATGCTCACCTCCGCGCACCCGGAGCGACTCAGCAGCGTCATCGGCGCCTACATGGTCTTCTACTCGCTCGGCTCCGCCCTCGGCGCGGCCGCGACCACCTCCGTCTACACCTCCCACGGCTGGGCGGGCTCCAGCCTCCTCGGCGCCGGCTTCGCGGCCTGCGGGCTGATCGTCTGGGCGACGAACCGGAAGGTGTCCGTCGGCGGCGTCCACGCCCCGGCGCGGGAAGCGGGTACGGGCGCGGGCACGCAGCAGGTGCGCGAGGAGACGCAGGTTCTCTGAGCGCCCCGGCACCATCACGAGGGTGGCCCGGCCGTATTGGCCGGGCCACCCTCGCCGTATAACCCGCCGTATGACAGGGCCGTCGTCAGACGCGCTCCAGCCGCCACTTCTGGGCGACGGTGTCATTGAACGTGTACTGCTGGACGTTGGCGCTGTTGTCCTTCGAGGCACCGGTGACGTCCACGGCCTTGCCGCTGCGGACGTTGCTGATCACGAAGACGCCGTCGCCGATCGGGGTGACCCACCAGCGCTGGTTGGAGCCGTCGTTGCTCTCCCACTGCTGGACGTTCCCGGTGTCCTCAAGGGCCGAGCCCGCGACCTCCAAGGCCTTGCCGCTCGCCTTGGAGGTGATCCAGTACTCGCCGGTGACGTTGTACGCCGGGTTGTTGCGCGCGTAGTCGCGGCGTACGGGCGTGAACGTCCACTGCTGGTTCGGCCCGCCGTGCCGGGTGTACTGGCCGACGTTCGCGCCGTTCTCCTTCTCGTTGCCGAGCACGTCCAGCACCTTGTCGCTGCCGATGTCGGTGAGGATGTACGTGCCCTCTTCGACGGGCAGGTCGCGGATCACCTGGGCGGCGTCGGAGCCGAGCGGGAAGAGGCGTATGGAGGCCGCCCGGTTCTTCAGCACGGGGCCCAGCTTGTTGCGGGACTCGCCCACGATGTTCCCGATGCCGTCGATCTCCCGGGTGTCCTTCTCGGCGACGGACCGGAGCTCGTCCCGCGGGCCCACCTGCGCGGCGAAGCCCTTGAAATCGGGCTCCACGTGCAGGGCCAGGCTCTGCTCGGTGTGGTTGACCACCGACATGACGCGGCCGTCGAAGCCGAAGGCCCGTACGTCACCCAGTGTCTGGTCGGAGAGCAGGACGCGGCCGCGCTCCTTGACGTTGAAGTCCTCGTGCTCATAGACCGCGTACCAGCCCTTGGGGCATGCCTCGACGCCACTGCCCTCGAAGATCTTGACCGTCACCCTCGTACATCCTTCTTCTCTTGTCGCATCCCGCGCGTACCGCGGGCCACGGCTTCACCCTAGGGTGCCGATTCGATCACCAGTAGTGATCAAATCCGGCCATGGGGGCGGCGAGGCGAGGGTCGTCTTCCCGGAACCGGCCGGCCCGAGGGCGACAAGGTGGCCGCGCGGCAACGCGCGGAAGCGGGCGGTGGGTTCCTCGGTCCGGTCGACGAGGCGGGCCAGGGTGGCCTGGGCACCGGAACCGCACGTCAGGTGATTCCCCCGGGCTGTGCGCGCGGGAAACGCGAGGGCGGGCGGCGTACGGGGGCGGTGACCCGGCGCGTCCTTGCCGCTGTTCGCCGGATCGGGGTTTCCGGGACCCGGGTGACCGCGAACTGGCCGCCCCCGACGTCCCGTTAAAGGATTGGGGGAAGTACCGAACCTTCCCAAACCGGAAGTCGTCACCCCATCGGGTGACGAGGTGGCAGGCGCGGTCACCGGCGCGGTACGTTCGCGCCACAAGCCCCAGACAAGACGACGGCCCCCGCCGGGACGGGCATCCCGGACGAGGGCCTGATCATCAAGGAAGCAGAGCCCTTCCTCATGACTGAAGCGCAGTCTAGCGCGCACGGGTTCGCGTGCGCCGAGTCACCGAAGGCCGGAGTGGTCCACGTCCGGCACCGTCATGACACCCACTTCACCGTCGTCGGCAATCACCTGGCCCAGCACCCTCACCTCTCTGCCGTCGCGATCGGCATCGGGGTGTACATCCAGTCGCTCCCCGACGGCGCGTTGGTCGGCATCAAGGACCTGACCCGCCGTTTCCGTGAGGGCGAGATCGCGATCGCCCGTGCGCTGAAGGAGCTGGAGGCGGCGGGCTATCTGGAGCGGCGGCGTGAACGGTGCGCGGGCGGGCGCATGGTGACCCGTACGAGCTGGTTCGAGCACCCCGACCACCGTGCGGCAAGCGTGCCGCGCCCCCGCCCCAGGCCGCAGGTCGACCTGGCCAAACGCCGCCGCACCCCCGACGTGCCGTTGCCGCCCGTCGACGAGCCCGCAGCCGAGCTGCTGGCAGGGCTGCGCCGCCGTGACCCGCGGCTGGTCCTCTCCGAGCGGGACGTCCGGCTCCTGGCCCCGGATGTCCGGGCCTGGCTCGACCGTGGCGTGGGCCCCGTCCAGCTCGCCCGCACGCTCGGCGGCGAGCTCCCCGTGGGCGTCATCGCCCGCCCGGCCCGCCTTCTCGCCTACCGCCTCAAGTCCTGGCTGCCACCCGCACTCCCCGTACAGCCGAGGGAGCCCGCCCCGGAACGACCCAGCGCGCCGCTTCCCTTCCAGACCTGCGACGGCTGCGAACGCGCCTTCCGCGCGGCCGCACCCGGCAGATGCCGCGACTGCCGGACAGTCGACGCGGCGTAGTCGGCGACTGGCGGAGGCCGCACGCACAACCGGAGTCGCTGTGTGCACAGTTCGCATCCCGGCGGCCCGCCGGTGCGCCGTCACAGGAGTGGCGACGGAATCATCCGTCCCGCCGACACTCGACTGGGCATCTGGACGGGCTCCGCCGCTGGCCGGAAAATGCGGCTCTGCCAGCTGTACTGGCTTTTGCGACGAGGGGAGATGCCGCTCGTGGGCAAGCGCAACAAACCCGACCCTCCGCTGGAGAAGGGCAAGCCTCCGCCGGGGAACTCCGACGGCCAGGTCCCGCCGCCTCCGCTACCCACCGGAACGCGCAGGAAGTAAGGGGAGCATGTTCGACACACAGCGAGTCCGCCTGGCCGCGGCGATGGAGGAACGCGGCGCGTGGCCCGCGGACTCGCCGTGGGTCCGCCAGGCCATGCAGGCATACCCCCGCCATGCCTTCGCTCCGGCCGTCGTGTGGTCGTGGGACGGCGACGCCTACGTTCCCGTGGACCGTGACCGCGACGAAGAGCGATGGGGAGCCGAGGTCTACGGCGGCCCGGATGACGCCTCCGTCACGCAGGTCACGGACGGAGTGGCGACCTCCAGTCTGTCGTGCGAGGCGATCGTCGCGGACATGCTCGACGCGTTGATCCTCGAACCCGGCCACCGGGCCCTGGAGCTCGGGGCCGGGCAGGGCCGCAACGCCGCCCTGATGGCCTGGCGCACCGGCCCGGACCTCGTCACGAGTGTCGAGACGGACGAGGGTCTGGCGGTCGGCACCGCACGACGTCTGGCCGCGCTCGGGGCTTCGGTCCGTGTGCAGGTCGGCAACGGCGACGTCGGCTTCGCCGACAGAGCGCCGTACGAGCGTGTGATGTCCACCTACGCGGTTGACGACGTGCCCTGGGCATGGGTGGAGCAGACCTCTCCCGGCGGGCGGATCGTCACTCCGTGGGGGCTCCTGGGGCACGTGGCGCTCACCGTCGCGGACGACGGAAAGTCCGCGACCGGATGGATGCAAGGGCTTGCCGCGTTCATGGCCAGCCGTAACACCGCATCCCGCCGGGCGTGGGATCAGGTGCGCGGTGACGACGAGCCCGATGACGAGCGTCCGTGCCCGACAGGGCTCCTTCGTGTGCACCGCGACGCCAACCTGCTCTTCGCCCTGCGCGTGGCCCTGCCCGATGTCCAGATCATCACCCGGGCATCGGACGACGGCCGCGTGAAGGCATGGCTCCACGACGGCGTCGCTTCCTGGGCCGGCATCGCGGGAGCCGGCTGCCAAGGCGGTCCGCGGCGTCTCCTCGACGAGGCCGAGTCGGCGGTCGAGTGGTGGCAGGGGCTCGGGGAGCCTTCGTTGTACGACTTCGGTCTGAGGGTGACCGGGCCCGGGGAACAGTACGTGTGGTGCCGCGACCCCGAAGACGGCCCGTGCCGCTGAGCGGCCTGGGTGAAGTTCCCGCCTCACGGCTGGGGCGCGGGGAAAGCGACCGGGCTGCGCAGGCCTGAGTGGTTGAGCGCGCGGATGCCGAAGAAGACGTTGTCCTTGGACAGGCCGACCGTGTGGTGAGTCACGTCCCCGGCCGGGATGACGTGGGTCCATTCCGGTTCGGTGGTCTCCCGCCACACCACCTCGTACCCGGCGAGGTCCGGCTCCGGGCCGCGTTCCCAGACCAGTTCGGTGGAGTTGCCGAGGGCGGCGGTGCGGATCTTCGCGCCGCGTGGGGTGCCGGGGGCCTGGGCGAGCGACCACAGGGCGGCCGCGTTCACCCGGGCCACCCGGGCGATGAAGCCGAAGTCGCAGAACTCGGGAAGGTCCCCGTACTGCTTGCCGTCCGCCACCCGCACGTCCTGGTGCTGGTGCGCGTAGTTCTCGGCGGGCTCGGTGAACCGGGCCGCCGGATAGCCCTGCTGGAGATACGGGATGTGGTCGCCGCTGCGCAGATAGCGGTCGCGGCGGTTGATCACCCGTACCCGCATCCCCGTCGCGTCGTTCTCGGCGGTGTCCCGGACGAAGCGGGCCAGCTGGCGCGAGGGCGAGTCGTTCTCGCCGCCGACCGAGCGCCGTGTCTCGGCCTGTTCCGGCGTCTCCGAGGTGGGCACCCCCTCGGCGAACAGCCGGATCGTGTGCGGGTCGCGCGAGCCGTCCTCGGCGGTCGGGCTCCCCACGATGTCATTGGTGAACATGCCTTGTATGTCGGCCTGGCGGCCCCGGAACGTCCGGGCCATGTGCCCGGACCCGTACAGCCCCTGCTCCTCGCCCGCCACCGCCGCGAACACCACGGTCGCGGCGGGCCGCTGGGTCGCGAAGACCCGGGCCAGCTCCAGGACGACGGCCACCCCGGAGGCGTCGTCGTCGGCACCGGGCGCGTCGCCGGTCGCGTTCATGGGGTCGCTGTTCCGTGAGTCGTAGTGTCCCGAGACCACGTAGATCCGGTCGGGCGTGACCGAACCCCGCAGCGTCGCGACGACGTTGGTGATCCTGGTCGCCACCGGGACACGGGGCCCGGGCTGCTGTACGTACGACTGGAGCTCCACGCTCATCCGGCCGCCGGAGGCCTGCGCGCAGCGGCGCAGCTCGGCGAGCAGCCAGTCACGCGCCGCGCCGACGCCGCGTACGGGATCGTCCTGGGCGGACAGGGTGTGCCGGGTGCCGAAGGAGACCAGCTTGCGGACGGTCGCCTCGACGCGCTTCGGGTCGATCTCGCGCATCAGCGCGCGGAGTTCGCGCGAGGGGGGTTGCTCGGTGGGCCGGTGACGGGCGGGCCCTCCGGGCCGCGTCTGTCCGGACTGTGCGGGGTCGGACTGCGCGGGTCCGGACTGTGCGGGGTCGGCCGCCGCCGACGGCAGCCCGAGGGCCGCCGCTCCGACCGTGGCCGCGCCGAGCACGGTGCGCCGTGCCGCGCCCCGTCCGCTGTGCCTGTCATGTCCGCTGCGTCCGTCGTGCCCGCTGCGTCTGCTGCCCGCGTTCTCGCCCGGCTGCGTCATGCCGCCATCGTCACGTCCGCCTCAGCACCCCCGCAAGGTTCGGTTTCGGCCCGGTGAGGGGCCTCAGTCGGTGGCGCCGTCGATGTCGCGGTCGGCGGTCTCGACGGCGATGCCGACGGCCTCCAGCGCCGTGGTGAAGGCGCCCCATGCGTCCCAGGAGCGGTTCATGCTGGTGCGGACGTCCGGGCCAGGGACGATCAACCGGCTGATGTGGTGCTCGACCAGCCAGGCGGGGAGTTCGAGAATCGCCGCACGCGTGGGCTGGAGGACGGACCAGATGCAATGGCCGGCGTTCACGTAGCCGTGCTCCCGTACCCATTGGCCGATGGCATCGAGCTGGCCTTCCCAGTCCTTCTCGAACTGGGTGAACAGAGCGGGCTGGTCGTCGGGTTCGTCGACTTCCCTGGCTCCGAAAACCAATCCCCACGCGCGCGGGACGTCGCTGCTCCCGGTCTCCTGCATGGCGGCACGGTACCGTGCGACCGGCCCGGTACGGTGTGGGGCCGGGCAGGCGTTCAGCCCGCCTGAGCCTGCCGGGCCCTTGGACGTCGCCGCTTCAGCCAGGTGAACACAAGGCTGAAGCGGCATCCGGCGTTGTCAGATGGCCGTGACGTTGACTGCTGACGGGCCCTTCTGGCCGTCCTCGATCTCGAACTCGACGTTCTGCCCCTCAGCCAGGGTCTTGAAGCCGTTGCCTTGGATCGCGGAGAAGTGCACGAAGACGTCCTTGCTGCCGTCAGCTGGAGTGATGAACCCGAACCCCTTCGACTCGTTGAACCACTTCACCTGGCCCTTGATCTTCGCCATGCACGCTCCTTCGGCCACGTCGACAGGCCGACAGCCTGTGGATCTTGCTGAGTATGCCCCAGGAAGTCTGCCCAAGCCAGAACCATCTTGATCCGTCGTATTTGAAGCGCAGCAGTCGACCAGCCAGTGCGGTACCCAGCCCCCGACCCGTCGGGTACGCCCTAGGGTGGCGGGGACGGCCCGACGGGAGGATGGTGAGGGTCCGGTGCGGCGCAGGCAGCTGCTGGCGAACCTCGCGGTCACGGCCGCCGCTGCCGTCGGCGCCCCTGTCCTGCCGGCTGGGCGAACTCCGACAGCCGAAGCCGCGCTCGGTGACGTCCTGGTCGGACGTGTTCGAGACGCGATGCTCGGTCTGCACACGAACAGTGCCGCACCACCTGCGGAAGCCTTGAGGGCAGAGCTCTCCCGCGCCTTCACCGACTTCCACACGTGCCACTACGGCAGCCTGGCCGTCCGTTTGCCTCGCCTCATCCATGCGGCGCACGAGCGTGCCGCGGGCGAGGGAACGGTGGAGCACAGTCGGCTGCTGGCGCACAGCTACCTCCTGGCCACACGCATGCTGATCAAACTGGACGAGTCACAACTCGGCTGGATGGCAGCGGATCGCGCCCGCCGGAGCGCCGAAGCCGCGGAACAGCCGCTCCTGGTCGCGGAGGCTGCACGCCAGCTCGCTGTGCTCGCCCGCAAGGCCGGCTGGCACGACCAGGCCATGTCCCTGGTGCTCGTGGCCGCCGATGACCCGGGCCTGCGCGGCGGCGCCCCGGCCCTGTTCGTGCAACGAGGGCTGCTGATCCAGTCCGCCGCGTACACCGCCGCCAAGTCGGGTGACGTGGATGCCATGCGCGAACTGACCGGAGAGGCCGCGGCCATTGCCCGGGAACTGGGCGGCAAGATACTGCTGCGCGATCACGGTGGCGGGTTCAGCCCCACCACGGTCCAGCTCCACCTCATCTCCGCCGAGAACTCCGCTGGCGATCTGTCTGCCGCGCTCGCCGCGGCCAAGGTGGTCGTTCCGCAGAGCCTGCCCAGTACCGAGCGCAGGGCTCGGTACTACACCGACATCGCCACCGCGCTCGGGCGGTGGGGCCGCCGGGACGAATGCGTTCGCGCGCTCCTGGCCGCGGAGCACCAGGCGCCGGAAGAGACTCATGCCCGTCCGGCGGTCAAGTCCCTTGTCTCCGGACTGCTGGTCTCCGGCCGGACCACGGCCGAGCTGCGCGGGCTCGCCGCTCGCGTCGGCGCCCTTACCTGACGCTGGTTATGAAGGACGACCAGGCGGGCCGGGGTATGGCTAGGGCCGCACCGTCGGGGTTCTTGGAGTCACGAACGGCGGCGTCGGTGGTGGG
>NZ_JAINFC010000124.1 GCF_020740835.1 Streptomyces sp. UNOC14_S4 | reverse complement strand
GCCCCACAACAGGGGCGCGGGGAACTGCGCGAGAAGCCCCACCGGCCCGCAGACGAAAAGCGCAGCCTCAGCGACCGCGCCGCCGCCCCTCGTCCTCCTCGCCGCGCCGCCCCAGCAGCTCGTCCGCCAGCGTCGGCTCGTCGTCGGCCGCCGCGTCGTCCGCCCATCCAGGCCGCCGTCGGCCCCGACGCGCTGCGGACGTCCCGCCGTCAGCCACCCGCGGCAGCTCACGCGTACGTTCACCATCCGCACCAGCGGCGGCACTCTCAGAAGCACCGTCCTCCGGCCGGAAGATCCACTCCGGCACCCGGTCCGCGGGGTTCTCAGGACGCACGGACGGCAGCACAGCAGTCTCCTCGGCGTCGTCCGACTTCATCCCCCAGGTGACACGCTGCTGCGACGGCTGCTGCCGAACAACCGGCGCCGCCGGAGCCGCAGCCGGGCCCGGAGCCGGAGGCACAGGCGGCAGCACAGCCGTCTCGTCCTCGGCACCGGCCGCCGCCTCCGCACTCATGGCGACACGCGGATCACGCCGCCCGACCACCGGCCGCCGCACCGTCTGCGTCCGATCTGCATCGTCCGCACCGCCACCACCGGACGGCGACGACGGAAGCGGCGTCACGACCGTCTGCGTCTCGTCCCCGCCCCGCGAAGCGTCCCGCTTACCGAGCGCAGGCCGCTCGACAGTCGGCGTCTCGTCAGGAGAACCCGCAGCCGACGCGACCCCACTCTCGGCGGCAGCCGTAGCCGCCTCCGCCGCCTCCACCCGCTCACGCTCCGCCCGCAGCAACGCCTCTTCCGCCCGGCGCTGCTTCTCCAGGCGCCGTTCCTCCGCCTCGGCGCGCAGCCGCGCCTCCTCCTCGGCCTGCTTGCGGAGTCGTTCCTGCTCGGCGGCGCGGGTGCGCTCCTCCGCCTCGCGACGCTTGCGCTCCTCCTCCGCGCGCTGCTCGGCCTCCTCCGCCTTGCGACGCTCTTCCTCGGCCCGCTGCTCGGCCTCCTCGGCCTCGCGGCGCTTGCGCTCTTCCTCCTCCGCGCGCTGCTTGGCGAGCTGCGCCTGGCGCTCGCGTTCCAGGCGCTCCGCCTCCGCCTTGCGGGCGGCGGCCTCCTCCTCGGCCTTGCGCTTGGCCGCCTCGGCGGCCTTCTCGGCGGCTTCAGCGGCCTCGGCGGCCTCCTTGGCAGCCTTCTCAGCGGCCTCCCTGGCGGCTGCCTCGGCCAGGCGGCGGGCCTCCTCCTCGGCCGCCCTGCGGGCGTGCTCGCGGGCCTCGATCTCGCTCACGGAGAGCGGCAGGACCTGGTCGAGCCGGTGGCGTACGACGGTGGTGACGGCCTCCGGCTCCTGCCCGGCGTCCACGACGAGGTACCGCGCCGGGTCGGCCGCGGCCAGGGTGAGGAAGCCGGCGCGCACGCGCTGGTGGAACTCCGCGGGCTCCGACTCCAGCCGGTCCGGCGCCTCCGTGAAGCGCTCGCGCGCGGTCTCCGGCGAGACGTCGAGCAGCACGGTCAGGTGCGGCACGAGCCCGTTCGTGGCCCAGCGCGAGATGCGGGCGATCTCGGTCGGCGAGAGGTCGCGCCCGGCGCCCTGGTAGGCGACGGACGAGTCGATGTAGCGGTCGGTGATGACGACGGCACCGCGCTCCAGCGCGGGCCGGACGACGGCGTCGACGTGCTGCGCGCGGTCGGCCGCGTACAGCAGGGCCTCGGCGCGGTCGGACAGCCCGGCCGAACCGACGTCGAGCAGGATCGCGCGCAGCCGCTTGCCGATGGCCGTCGCGCCGGGCTCCCGGGTGACGACGACCTCGTGGCCCTTGGCGCGGATCCAGTCGGCGATCGCCTGCACCTGCGTCGACTTGCCCGCCCCGTCGCCGCCCTCGAAGGCGATGAAGAAGCCGGTGGACGAGGTCGCCTGCGCCGGGTCGCCGCCCCGCAGGACGTCCATCAGGTCGCGGCTGAACGGTACGCCGTGCCGGTCGTCCGTCTTGCCGAGGACGAGGGCGCCCACGGGCAGCAGCAGCGCGCCGACGAGCATCAGCGTGAACGCCGCTCCCCCGTGCGCGAAGACGAAGCTGCCGCTCTCCAGGCGGTGCGGCCCGATCGCCGCGGCGAGCAGCGGCGCGACGATCGCGCCCAGCGCGGCGGTGACGCGGCAGACGGCGTGCAGGTGCTCGGTCGTACGGGCCCGGCGGGCCTCCTCCGTCTCCTGGTCGAGCAGGGAGTGCCCGGTGTTGGCGACGACGCCCGCGCCGATACCCGCGGCCAGGGTGAGCAGCAGGACCGTCGTCGGGTCCGGCACGAGGCCGGCGAGCAGCAGGGCGAGGCCGGTCAGGGCGAGCGCGAGGGCGAGCAGACGGCGGCGCGAGAAGCCCGGAAGGATCTTCTCCGCCGAACGGATCCCGACGACCGGGCCGCCGCTCAGCGCGAGCACCAGCAGCCCGAAGGCGACCGGGCCGCCGCCCAGGTCGACGGCCTGGAGCGTGGCCACGCCGACGGCCGCGGCGATCGCGCCCGCGACGGCGGCACAGGACAGGACGAGGACCGGGATCGCGCCCGTACGGCCGGTGTCCGGACCGTGCGGTGCCTGCGGCGTCTTCGGGCGGCGCAGTCCCTCAAGAGGGGAGCGCACGCGCGGCGACTGCGCGCCGGGAAGCGCGAGGAGGTAGAGGGTCGTCGCCGACCCGGCGAACAGCCCGGCCGCGAGGAAGGACCCGAGCGCGGCCTGGTGCTCGTGGAACCAGGTGATCCCAGCGCCGAACAGATTGCTGATCAGGGTGATGACGACGAGCGCGGCAGCGGCCAGGGGCAGCGAGACGAAGGCCGTCCGCAGCGACAGGCGGCGCAGCGCGTCGTAGTGGTCCGGAAGCGGCCGTACGGCGCCCTTCCCCAAGCTCTCGGCTCCGCTCGAGCAGGGGATGCCCCAATCGGCGGGGGGCGCGGGCAGCAGCGCGGGCGCCGCGCCGTCCTTGGCCACCGTCCAGAACCGTTCGGCGACCCCCATGACGAACGCCGTCACGAGCAACACCGCGAACGCCTTGCTCTCGGTCCAGCCGATCCACAGCGGCGCCACGGCCATCAGGACGAGCCGCACGCCGTCGGCGCCCAGCATCGTCCAGCGGCGGTCCAGGGGGCCGCTCGGTGCGATCAGCGAGGAGACCGGCCCGAGCAGGACGGCGCCGAAGAGCAGCGTCGCGAGCAGCCGCGCGCCGAGGACCGAGGCCATCGCGAGGCACACCCCGCGGTAACCGCCGCCGAAGGAACCCGCCGCCACCGCCGCCTGGAACGACAGCAGCAGGAGCACCAGCAGGGCCAGGGAGTCCCCGACCCCGCCGACGAACTGGGCGCGCCACAGCCGCCGCAGCGGGGGGATGCGCAGGAGGGCCCGTACGGCACGCTCGCGGGAGTCCGCGGCCAGTGCCCCGGATGTGGGGGTTTCCACTGTTGGCTGCTCGGCTCGCGTCATCCTGCCAGCCTATCCGGCTGCGCCGGGCTTCCGCGTATCCACTCGAACGAGTGAACGGGCTTGGTGCCCCGTCAGGGGCGCGGGGAACTGCGCGCCCAGCCACACACAGCCTGCAGCCGCGAACGGAGCTCAAGAGGCACCCCGGTAGGCGCGACCGACGACCGACAGCCGGTGGCCGCGCGCCGAGCGCACACCGCACCCCGGTGGGCGCGGCCGGAACCGAGCCGCACCACGGTGGACAGCGGGGGCCGGGGGCCGAAGCCCCCGGTGGGTCACTCCGCCTTGGCCGACGCGGCCGCAGCCGTCTTCTTCGCCGCAGCCGCCGTCGTCGTCTTCTTGGCGGCGGTCTTCTTCGCCGCACCGGAAGAGGCCGTCTTCTTCGCCGCCGTCTTCTTCGCGGCAGCGGCGGTCTTCTTGGCGGGCGCCTTCTTCGCCGCCGCGGTCTTCGCCGTGGTCTTCTTCGCCGGCGCCTTCTTGGCCGTCTTCTTCGCCGGCCCCTTCGCCCGCTTCTCCGCCAGCAGCTCGTAACCGCGCTCCGGCGTGATCGTCTCGACGTCGTCGTCGCGGCGCAGCGTCGCGTTGGTCTCGCCGTCCGTGACGTACGGGCCGAAACGGCCGTCCTTGACGACGACGGGGCGCTCACTGACGGGGTCGGTACCGAGCTCCTTCAGCGGCGGCTTGGCCGCGGCACGCCCGCGCTGCTTCGGCTGGGCGTAGATCGTCAGGGCCTCGTCCAGCGTGATCGTGAAGATCTGGGACTCGCTCTCCAGGGAGCGCGAGTCGGTGCCCTTCTTCAGGTACGGGCCGTAGCGGCCGTTCTGCGCGGTGATCTCGACACCCTCGGCGTCCGTGCCGACGACGCGCGGCAGCTCCATGAGCTTGAGGGCGTCCTCCAGGGTCACCGTGTCGAGGGACATGGACTTGAAGAGCGAGGCGGTGCGCGGCTTGACCGCGTTCTTGCCCGTCTTCGGGGTGCCCTCGGGCAGGATCTCGGTGACGTACGGGCCGTAGCGGCCGTCCTTGGCGACGATCATGTGCCCCGTACCGGGGTCCCGGCCCAGCTCGAATTCACCGCTCGGCTTGGCGAACAGCTCCTCCGCGTACTCGACGGTCAGCTCGTCGGGCGCCAGGTCCGCGGGCACGTCGGCCCGCTGGTGGCCCTCGGCGTCCTTCTCGCCGCGCTCCACGTACGGGCCGTAGCGGCCGACGCGCAGCACGATGTCGTTGCCGACGGGGAACGAGGACACCTCGCGGGCGTCGATCGCGCCCAAGTCGGTGACGAGCTCCTTGAGGCCGTCGATTGGGGCCTCCCCTGCTCGAGCGGAGCCGAGAGCTTGGGGAAGGTCGCCGTCGCCGTTGCCCGCCTCGGCCGCGCCGCCCGCCGTGCCCTCGGCGCCCTCGCCGAAGTAGAAGCGGCGCAGCCACGGCACGGCCTGGGCCTCGCCGCGCGCGATGCGGTCGAGGTCCTCCTCCATGGAGGCGGTGAAGTCGTAGTCGACGAGCCGGCCGAAGTGCTTCTCCAGCAGGTTCACGACCGCGAAGGACAGGAAGGACGGCACGAGGGCCGTGCCCTTCTTGAAGACGTAGCCGCGGTCGAGGATGGTGCCGATGATCGACGCGTACGTCGACGGGCGGCCGATCTCGCGCTCTTCGAGCTCCTTGACCAGCGTCGCCTCGGTGTAGCGCGCCGGGGACTTGGTCGCGTGCCCGTCGGCGGCGATGTCCTCGGCGGCCAGCGCGTCGCCCTCGGTGACCTGCGGCAGTCGGCGCTCGCGGTCGTCGAGCTCGGCGTTCGGGTCGTCGGCGCCCTCGACGTACGCCTTGAGGAAGCCGTGGAAGGTGATCGTCTTGCCGGAGGCGCCGAACTCGACGTCGCGGCCGTCGGCGGCGCGACCGCCGATCTTGACGGTCACGGAGTTGCCGGTCGCGTCCTTCATCTGGGAGGCGACGGTCCGCTTCCAGATCAGCTCGTAGAGCCGGAACTGGTCGCCGGTGAGACCGGTCTCGGCCGGGGTGCGGAAACGATCACCCGAAGGCCGGATCGCCTCGTGCGCCTCCTGGGCGTTCTTGACCTTGCCCGCGTAGGTGCGCGGCTTCTCCGGCAGGTAGTCGCCGCCGTAGAGCTGGGTGACCTGCGCACGGGCAGCCGTGACCGCCGTGTCGGACAGCGTGGTGGAGTCCGTACGCATATAGGTGATGAAGCCGTTCTCGTACAGCTTCTGGGCCACCTGCATGGTGGCCTTGGCGCCGAAGCCCAGCTTGCGCGAGGCCTCCTGCTGCAGCGTGGTGGTGCGGAACGGGGCGTACGGCGAGCGGCGGTACGGCTTGGACTCGACGGACCGGACCGAGAAGGAGGTGTCCGCGAGCGCGGCGGCCAGCGCGCGGGCGTTGGCCTCGTCCAGGTGCAGGACCTGAGCGCCGCCCTTCAGCTGCCCGTTCGAGCCGAAGTCGCGGCCCTGCGCCACGCGGCGGCCGTCGACGGCGGACAGCCGGGCGGCGATGGTCCCGGGGTCACTGGCTCCCCCAGTCTCGGCTTCGCTCGACCGGGGGGACCCCCATCCGCCGCGGCCCGTGGAGAAAGTGCCGGTGAGGTCCCAGTACTCGGCGGAGCGGAAGGCGATGCGCTCGCGCTCGCGCTCGACGACGAGGCGGGTGGCGACGGACTGCACGCGGCCCGCCGAGAGCCGCGGCATGACCTTCTTCCAGAGGACCGGCGAGACCTCGTAGCCGTAGAGGCGGTCGAGGATGCGGCGGGTCTCCTGGGCGTCGACGAGCTTCTTGTTGAGCTCGCGCGGGTTGGCCACGGCCTCACGGATCGCGTCCTTGGTGATCTCGTGGAAGACCATCCGGCGGACGGGGACCTTGGGCTTGAGGACCTCCTGGAGGTGCCACGCGATGGCCTCGCCCTCGCGGTCCTCATCGGTGGCCAGGAAGAGCTCGTCGGAGTCGGCCAGCAGCTCCTTGAGCTTCTTGACCTGGTCCTTCTTGTCGTGGTTGACGACGTAGATGGGCTGGAAGTCGGCGTCGACGTTCACGCCGAGACGGGCCCACGGCTCGCCCTTGTACTTCGCCGGGACCTCGGCGGCCCCGTTCGGCAGGTCACGGATGTGCCCGACGCTCGCCTCGACGACGTATCCGGGGCCGAGGTAGCCCTTGATCGTCTTCGCCTTGGCAGGCGACTCGACGATGACGAGTCGGCGGCCGCCCTGTGCGGTCTCGCTGGTCGGGGACAACTTCGCTCTTCTTCCGGTCGGCACTCGGTGTGGGCGCTGCGGTGACGCTGCGGAGTGTGACGGTACATCCCGCCCCCGTGTCAAACGGAAAAAGCCCGCAACGCCACTCGAACGGTAACCCGACAAGCGTCCTGTCTGCCGCCCGGACCGGCACACCACTGGAGTGAACCGGTGGCCGGAGGCCCCACGACGGGCCCCGCGGCCGCGGGACACCACGGCCGCCACAACCTTCGGAACCCGGCGGACCGGTCTGCCCCGGGAACCGCGGACGGCGGGCACACCGCCCACACTCCCGGCGGATCATGCCCAGCCGGATCCGGCGCGAATCCCTTCCCCTCGAATCTCTTTTCCCATCCCTTTCCCCGGGCCTTCGCAGACCTTCCCGCGGCCTTCCCGCGGTCTCCGCGGGGTCCCCTCAGCCCGCGACGGGGGTCAGGAATCCCTGCTCGACCAGCATGCGGACCGCCTCCGGGGTGCGGTCTCGCAGCAGCACCGGGTCCTCCCCGACGAGCTGCGCGATCGCGTCCAGAATGCGGCCCGCGGCGAGTGAGCCGTCACACACGCCCGCGAAACCGGCGCCCACCGTGTCGACCTTGGTGGCGCGCCGCATCCCGCGGTTCTGCCGCAGAACGACATGTTCCGGATCCTCCGCGCCGGGCAGCCCGACCTGCTCCTGGACCACCTCGTCGGCCAGCCGGAAACGGGTGGCGAGCAGTGCCGCGTCGTCGTGCGTCCGGAGGAAGTCCTGTCGCTCGAAATGGGACCGAACGAATGGGCCGAGCGGCTGCTCGACCGGGTGCGGCCACTCCTCCGCGATGACGGAGGGCCGCTCGGAACCCGATTTGCGCAGCGTGATCCAGCCAAATCCGACGGCCTTGGTCCGACGGGCCTCGAACTCGTCCAGCCACGCGTCGTAGCGGGCCGCGTACTCCTCCGGGGCGGTGCGGTGGTCACCGCCGTCACGCAGCCACAGCTCGGCGTACTGCGCGACGTCCTGCACCTCGCGCTGGACGATCCACGCGTCGCAGCCGCGCGGCACCCAGGAGGACAGCCGTTCGCGCCAGTCCTCGCCCTCGACGTGCTGCCAGTTGGCGAGCAGTTGGAAGCAGCCGCCGTCGTTGAGCCGGTCCGCCGCCTGCTGCACCAGGGTGCGGCAGAGGTCGTCACCGCCCATCCCGCCGTCCCGGTAGGTGAGCCGGGCACCGGGCGAGATGACGAACGGGGGGTTGGAGACGATCAGGTCGTACGTCTCGTCGGCGACCGGCTCGAAGAGCGAGCCCTCGCGCAGATCGGCCTCGGGGGCGCCGGACAGGGCGAGAGTGAGCCGGGCGAAGTGCAGCGCCCGGGGGTTGAGGTCGGTGGCCGTGACCTTGGTGGCGTGCTGCGCGGCGTGCAGCGCCTGGATGCCGGAGCCGGTACCGAGGTCGAGGGCACTGGCCACGGGCGTACGGACGGTGATCCCGGCGAGGGTCGTGGAGGCCCCGCCGACACCGAGGACGAGCTGCGAGCGCTCCACCCCGGCCGGACCGCCGGGGCCTCCGGCGATGCCACCCGCGCCACCGACGGCGCAGCCCAGGTCGGAGACGATCCACCAGTCCTGTCCCTCGGGACCGCCGTACGGGCGGACGTCGACGGTCGCCCGTACGACGTCGTCGCCACCGCTGCCGCCACTGACACCACTGTCGCCATGACCGCCGCTGCTGCCGCGGACCAGCCAGCCGGCCTCCAGGCACTCCTCCACCGGCAGCGCGGCGGCGGCCTGCTTGTAGCCGGCGGGGCGCTGGAGCAGGAAGAGCCGGACGAGGGTCTCCAACGGGCTGTCACCCCGGGTGGCGCGCAGCGCGGGAACGGTCTCGCTGCGGGCGAGGGCGGCGTAGGCGGGAGCGCCCAGCAGTTCGAGAAGACCGTCGGCGGTGAAGTCGGCGGCGAGCAGGGCGTCACGCAGCCGGGCGGTGCGCGCGCGGTCGGCGGAGGGAAGGAGCGTACTCACGGCTCCATTGTCGGGGGCGGCACCGACAATCGCCGAAAGCGGCGTGGGCGAGGGCGGAAGAACGGGAGGCGGTGAGGGCGTACGCGCCGCCCTCACCGCCTCCCGCACAGGCGCCGCCTGCTTCCCGGCCCTGTTCGCCGTTGCCTCTTGGGCTCCGGCTGCTTCCTGAGCTCCGGCTACTTCTTGGACTCCGACGGCGAGACGGAGGTCTTCTGGCAGCCGGGCTGCTTCACCATGGCCTTGCCCACGTCGCCGGCCTGGAGCTTCTTGAGCGCGTCGTCGCTCTGGCCGCCGAGCTTGCTGATGTCGGTGCTGATGTTCCTGAGCGCGTCGCCGAACTTCGCCTTGTCACCGGTGTCCAGGGCGTCGATGCGCTTCTTCAGGTCGGCGTAGGCGGAGGAGAGGCCGTTGAGCGCCTTGACCGCGTTCTGCTGGTTGGTCTCACCGTCCTTGACGGGCGGGGCGCCGGCGTTCTCCACCCCGGTGGCGAGCGCCTTGTACGCGTCCACGTTGGCCTGGAAGGCGGCCGAGTCGGTCTGCTGGACCTTCTTGGAGTCCTGCTCGGACTGCTCGCCGGCGATCTGGCGGTTGGCGTCCTGGATCTTCTTGACCTGCGGCTGCATCTGGTCGCAGACCTTCTTGGCCCAGTCGTCGAGCTTCTTGTTGCCACCGTCGCCGCCGCCACAGCCCGTCAGTGCCAGGACGAGTGCCGCACCGCCGGACAGTGCAGCCACAAGCTTCTTGTTCACCGGATTGGTCCCTTCAATGGCTCCGGCCCCGGAACTTACACGTCCAGCCGCCACCACCTCGGAGCCGGGCGCCCCTTGTGCACCCTTTTAAAGCCATTTGCACCAAGAAGACCGTGGCATTCCCCGCACCTTGATCACGGTGACGGGGCGGACGGGAACCCCCGCCCGCCCCGTCACCGAACCCCGCTACGACACGACAGCCGGATCGGCGGCGGACCGCGCCGCCTCCGCCTCTCCGCCGTCCACGGCGACCCCCCGCCGCTTCGACACGTAGACCGCCCCCACGATGACCACCACGGCCAGCACGGCCACCCCGATGCGCAGCCCCCTGCTCGCGTCGGCCCCGTAGGAGAACTTCACCACCGCGGGCGCGATGAGAAGCGCCACGAGGTTCATCACCTTCAGCAACGGGTTGATCGCGGGCCCGGCCGTGTCCTTGAACGGGTCCCCGACCGTGTCGCCGATGACGGTGGCGGCGTGCGCCTCGCTGCCCTTGCCGCCGTGATGCCCGTCCTCGACCAGCTTCTTGGCGTTGTCCCAGGCACCACCGGAGTTGGCGAGGAAGACGGCCATCAGGGTGCCCGTGCCGATGGCACCCGCGAGGTACGAGCCGAGCGCGCCGACGCCGAGCGAGAAGCCCACCGCGATCGGGGCCATGACGGCGAGCAGGCCGGGCGTGGCGAGCTCGCGCAGCGCGTCCCTGGTGCAGATGTCGACGACGCGCCCGTACTCCGGCTTCTCGCTGAAGTCCATGATCCCGGGGTGCTCACGGAACTGCCGCCGCACCTCGTAGACCACCGCGCCCGCCGACCGCGACACGGCGTTGATGGCGAGCCCCGAGAAGAGGAAGACGACCGCGGCGCCGAGCACCAGGCCCACGAGGTTGTTGGGCTGGGAGATGTCGAGGCTCAGGTTCATCTCGCTCGCCTTGGCGTGCACGTCGTTCACGGCCGTGTCGATCGCGTCGCGGTACGAGCCGAAGAGCGCCGACGCCGCCAGTACGGCCGTGGCGATGGCGATGCCCTTGGTGATGGCCTTGGTGGTGTTGCCCACGGCGTCGAGCTCGGTGAGGACCCGCGCGCCCGCGCCCTCGACGTCGCCCGACATCTCGGCGATGCCCTGCGCGTTGTCGGAGACCGGACCGAAGGTGTCCATCGCCACGATGACGCCGACGGTCGTCAGCAGCCCCGTACCGGCGAGGGCGACGGCGAACAGCGCCAGCATGATCGACGTCCCGCCGAGGAGGAACGCGCCGTAGACGGAGAGCGCGATGAGCACGGCCGAGTAGACCGCCGACTCCAGGCCGATGGAGATACCGGCGAGCACCACGGTCGCCGGACCGGTCAGCGAAGTCCTGCCCAGGTCGCGCACGGGCCGCCGGGTCGTCTCCGTGAAATAGCCGGTGAGCTGCTGGATGAGCGCGGCCAGCACGATGCCGATCGCCACCGCCACCAGGGCCAGCACACGGGGATCGCCCTTGTGCCCGCTGATGGCGGCATCGCTGATGCCCTTCAAATCGGCGTAACTGGCGGGGAGATAGGCGTACACCGCCACCGCGACCAGCCCGAGCGAGACGACCGCGGAGATGAAGAAACCACGGTTGATCGCGGACATGCCGCTGCGGTCGTTACGGCGCGGGGCGACCGCGAAAATGCCGATCATCGCGGTGACCACGCCGATGGCGGGAACGAGCAGCGGAAAGGCGAGGCCCGAGTTCCCGAACGCGGCCTTGCCGAGGATCAGCGCGGCGACCAGGGTCACGGCGTACGACTCGAAGAGGTCGGCGGCCATGCCCGCGCAGTCCCCGACGTTGTCGCCCACATTGTCGGCGATGGTGGCGGCATTGCGCGGATCGTCCTCCGGGATGCCCTGCTCCACCTTGCCGACCAGGTCGGCGCCGACGTCGGCGGCCTTGGTGAAGATGCCGCCGCCGACCCTCATGAACATCGCGAGCAGCGCCGCGCCGAAACCGAATCCCTCCAGCACCTTGGGCGCGTCGGACTTGTACGCGAGCACCACACAGGAGGCGCCCAGCAGACCGAGCCCCACCGTGCACATACCGACGACTCCGCCCGTGCGGAAAGCAATCTTCATGGCCCGGTGGGAAACGGCCGTCAGATCCTTTTCGGGCTCGCCCTCGGCAGGAGTGGCCTCCCGCGCCGCCGCGGCCACACGCACATTGCTGCGCACCGCGAGCCACATACCGAGATAGCCGGTCGCCGCGGAGAAGAGCGCACCGACCAGAAAGAACCCGGAACGCCCGAGGCGCTGCCCCCAGTTGTCCGCGGGCAGCAGCATGAGCAGAAAGAACACCGCCACGGCGAAGACGCCGAGGGTGCGCAGCTGCCGGGCGAGATAGGCGTTGGCGCCCTCCTGCACCGCCGCCGCGATCCTTCTCATGCTCTCCGTGCCCTCGCGCGCGGCGAGGACCTGCCGTACGAGCACCACCGCGACCCCGAGCGCCGCGAGGGCCACCGCTCCGATCACCAGCACCAGGGTGCGATTGCCCGAGGTCAGTTCTGCCGCGAGGTTCTGAGTTACGTCCACCTGCCGTGGGGTGAAGTGCCCCGCCATTCGTCCTCCTTAGACGTTTGGCACATGGGCGCGCGACCGGACCGCGACCGCGGAACAGCCGCCACGCTCAGGCGTCCTGAGCTCAAGATGGACGGATTGTAGGGAGCATGCCTGGATCAAAACAGAGCGCGGCAACCGGAACAGGACTTTCCCCGGTGAAGATCGAGTGAATGATCACGGAGTGCGGACGCACCGAATGATCACCGGAAAAGATCGGCACACGGAGGCCGAAAGACCACCCGCGGAGATCGAAAAGGACTGAGGAGATCGAAAGAGAACCGAGGAGATCGGAAAAGCCGGCCCGGAAATAGGCCCGCGGCTCTTGCCGTACGGCGTGAATTCACCCCTGCCACGCAGCGGGCAGCAGGCCCGGCCACACCCTTCGGACGCGCACCGGAGACAGCGCGAGGGGGGAGGGCGGCGCCCGGACGGTTACGGCGAATGCGAGGCGGAAGCTACGGAAACGCGGTGACGCGGCCCTACGACAGCACGGACACGGGCGTCGTCGGCCAGCTCATCCGGATCAGGCCGCCGGACTCGGTCGCGGTCACCTCGACGTCGTCGACCAGACCACTGATCACGGCAAGGCCCATGTCGTCCTCACTGGTGTCACCACCGTCGTCCGGCACGGACACGGACGCCCCGGAGACGCCCGCGGCACTCCGCGCGGCGGCGAGCTCGGCGGCGGGCGGGTGCGGCGCGTCGTCCGCGACCTCGATGGAGAACTTCTTCTCGTCCTCGATGAGCGTGACCCGCACCGGGCTGGTCACCCCATGACCGACGTGCAGACTGACCGCGCGGGAGCACGCCTCGCCCACGGCGAGCCGCAGCTCGTCGAGCACGGCCTCGTCGACCCCGGCTCGGCGCGCCACCGCGGCCGCCACCAGCCGGGCGGTCCGGACATGCTCGGGAAGGGCACTGAAGAGCAGTTCGACGGTGGCCATGCCATCCCCCTCAAGGCGTACGCGCCCCCTTTCCCGCTTCTGGAAAAGGGCGGACCCACGGGGAGGCCCGGACCCGCGCCCGGCACTCCCCGCGTGGCAGTCTCTCTCCCGCGACGACCGTCAGTCGGTCGCCTGCACCGCGTCCTGGACCGAGGTGTGGATCGGGAACACCTTGGTCAGGCCCGTGATACGGAAAATCTTCAGGATGCGCTCCTGGTTGCAGACCAGGCGCAGCGAGCCCTCATGGGCCCGCACCCGCTTGAGGCCGCCGACCAGCACGCCGAGCCCGGTGGAGTCGAGGAAGTCGACTGCCTCCATGTCCACGACGAGGTGATAGCTGCCGTCGTTGACGAGCTCGACCAGCTGCTCACGCAGCTTGGGCGCGGTGTACACATCAATCTCGCCACCGACCTTCACGACCGTACGGTCGCCAACGGTCTCGGTCGACAGGGACAGGTCCACGGATCCTCCAGCACCTTGCATCGAGCGGTCGCCCCCCATGGATCGGCAGCCGCGATGGCATTCAATCACTTACCGGCAGGCGTGCACGACGCCTTGACGCCATTGTCCGCCACGCCAGTGACACACTCGGTGTCAATGGCCAACGATCAACTCCCGCCGGAGGCGGGCATACACCCCGCTCCCCGGACGGTCCTCGACAGACTGAGCACCGGGGCCGACCGGGCTGCACGCATCACTCATACGGAGCACTTGCCCCCGCGCGCGGGGCGTCATGCCCCCTGGCCTGAGAAGATCCGGCCGGAAGTGGTCGATGCCATCCGGCAGGCGGGCATCGAGCGCCCCTGGGCCCACCAGGCCCGCGCGGCGGAGCACGCCCTGCGCGGCGAGTCCGTGGTGGTGGCCACCGGCACCGCCTCCGGAAAGTCCCTCGCCTACCTCGCGCCGGTGCTCAGCACCCTCCTGGACGGCGCCGAGGCACCGAACGGCCGCGGCACCACCGCCCTCTACCTCGCCCCCACCAAGGCCCTCGCCGCCGACCAGCGACGCGCCGTACGAGCGCTCGCCGAACCCCTGGGCAGGAGCATCCGGCCCGCCGTCTACGACGGCGACACCCCTGTCGAGGAACGGGAGTGGGTCCGGCAGTACGCCAATCTCGCGCTCACCAACCCCGACATGCTCCACCGCTCCGTTCTGCCCGCGCACCCCAAGTGGTCCTCCTTCCTGCGCGCGCTGCGCTACGTCGTCATCGACGAGTGCCACACCTACCGGGGCGTCTTCGGCTCCCACGTCGCCCAGGTGCTGCGCCGCCTCCGGCGCGTCTGCGCCCGCTACGGCTCCGACCCCGTCTTCCTCCTCGCCTCCGCCACCGCCTCCGACCCGGCCACCGCCGCCACCCGGCTCACCGGGGTGCCCGTGGCGGAGATCACGGAGGACGCCTCCCCACGCGGCGAACTCGTCTTCGCCCTCTGGGAGCCTCCGCTCACCGAGCTCCACGGCGAGAAGGACGCCCCTGTACGCCGCACGGCCACCGCCGAGACCGCCGACCTCCTCACCGACCTCGTCGTCCAGGGCGTGCGCACCGTCGCCTTCGTACGCTCACGGCGTGGCGCCGAGCTCGTCTCCCTCATCGCCCAGGAACGCCTGGCCGCCGTCGACCGCTCCCTCCCTTCCCGCGTCGCCGCCTACCGGGGCGGCTACCTCCCCGAGGAGCGCCGCGCCATCGAGGCCGCCCTGCACTCCGGCGAACTCCTCGGCCTGTCCGCCACCACCGCCCTCGAGCTCGGCGTCGATGTCGCGGGCCTCGACGCCGTCCTCCTCTCCGGCTACCCCGGCACCCGGGCCTCCCTGTGGCAGCAGGCCGGACGCGCGGGCCGTACAGGCCGCGGCGCCCTCGCCGTCCTCGTCGCCCGCGACGACCCGCTGGACACTTATCTCGTCCACCACCCGGAGGCCCTCTTCCGGCAGCCCGTCGAATCCACCGTCCTCGACCCCGACAACCCCTACGTCCTCGCCCCCCATCTGTGCGCGGCCGCCGCCGAGCTCCCGCTCACCGACGCCGACCTCTCACTCTTCGGCCCCGAGACCCCCGGCCTGCTCACCCAGCTCGAAGGCCGCAAGCTGCTGCGCCGCCGGGCCGCCGCCTGGCACTGGACCCGCCGCGAACGGGCCGCCGACCTCACCGACATCCGGGGCGCGGGCGGCAAGCCCGTCCAGATCGTCGAGGAGGGCACCGGACGCCTCCTGGGCACCGTGGACGCCGCCGCGTCCCACACCACCGTCCACGAGGGCGCCGTCCACCTCCACCAGGGCCGCACCTATCTCGTCCGCCACCTGGACCTCGAGGACTCCGTCGCCCTGGTCGAACAGGCCGACCCGCCTTATTCGACGACGGCCCGCGACACCACCGCCGTCTCCATCCTGGAGACCACCGCCGAGATCCCCTGGGGGGACGCCCGGCTCTGCTTCGGCTCCGTGGAAGTCACCAATCAGGTCGTCTCCTTCCTCCGCCGCCGGCTCATCACCGGCGAGGTCCTCGGCGAGTCCAAGCTGGACCTGCCGCCCCGTACGCTGCGCACCCGCGCCGTGTGGTGGACCGTCACCGAGGACCAGCTCGACGACGCCCGCGTCATCCCCGAGGCCCTCGGCGGTGCCCTGCACGCCGCGGAACACGCCTCCATCGGCATGCTGCCGCTCTTCGCCACCTGCGACCGCTGGGACATCGGCGGCGTCTCCGTCCCGCTCCACCCCGACACCCTGCTGCCCACCGTCTTCGTCTACGACGGCCACCCGGGCGGCGCCGGCTTCGCCGAGCGCGCCTTCCGCACCGCCGCCGCCTGGCTCACCGCCACCCGCGAGGCCATCGCGGCCTGCGAGTGCGCCTCCGGCTGCCCTTCCTGCGTCCAGTCCCCCAAGTGCGGCAACGGCAACGACCCCCTCGACAAGAGAGCCGCCGTCCGCCTCCTCACCCGCCTCCTCAAGGACGCCCCGCACGACGCGTCACCCGAATCCACGGGTGACGCCTGAGCACTCCGCCGGCAGTGCGTTCGCGTTCGTCTGCGGGATGGTGCGGGCCGGTGCGAGCCGGTGGGCGCAACCACACCACTGGCCCGCACCAACCACGGCGGCGGCCGAAGGACACGGCCCCACCGGCGAAGCTCGGAGCGGGGGCCCGGAGCGGGACCCGGAGCAGGGCCCAGGGCGCAGCCACGGCGGAATCGTCACAGGAGCGATTGCGGCTAACCCTCCGCAGGAGGTCCCGCCCGGGACCGTACTCGCACCTCATACGGCCCTGCCCGCGCCCCCACCGACACCTCCGCGAACTCACCGACCACAGCGCACCGCACCAGCGTCGCCCGCTGAGCCGCCGCCACACGACGTGCGAACCCGCACGCCACCTCCTTTCCCCGCAGCGCGTTGTCCGCGGTCGCGAGAGCCGCCAGATCGGCCGCTCCGCCCGCTCGGTGGCGGGCCAGGACCGCCTGCCCCATCCCCAGCACGGCGGCGAAGACCACGCAGAACACCGCGGTGGTCAGCGCCACCCACACCGTCGCCACGCCGCCGTCACCCCACGGTCTCCTCCGCAAGGGCCACCGCCTCTCCCCCGAGCGACACCGTCAGCGGTCCGGGCCCCGCCGAGCGGGCGGCGACCCGTACCCGGACCAGGTCGCCCTCCCGGCTCAGGGAGACCTGTGCGCCCTCCGGCGCGACCGCCCGGGCCGCTGCCACCGCCTCCGACGGCGGATCGGAACGGGCCGCCGCCCGCGCCGCCGCCCGGGCCGCGTCCACGCACTGGATCTGCGCGGACGCGGCCATCAGCCCCCAGATCAGAACCGCGCCGAACAACGTCAGCGTCGGCAGCACCAGCGCGGCCTCGGCCGTGACCTGGCCCCTGTCAGAACGGCGCATGGAGCGCCTTCTGGATCAGACTCTGCAGGGCCGAACTGACCGCACCGCTCGTGACCACCTTGTAGAGCACGGCGGCCAGTGCGCACGCCGCCAAGGTCCCGATGGCGTACTCGGCGGTCGACATGCCCGCTTCGCCACCGGCCTTCGCCCTCGCCCATGCCCGCCGCCACAACCGTGCCCCTGGCC
>NZ_JAINFC010000123.1 GCF_020740835.1 Streptomyces sp. UNOC14_S4 | reverse complement strand
ACGCTGCGGCCCGTGCAGGCACTGGTCCGCTGGGATCCGGCCGGGCACGCGGTCCGCGAGCTCGCGGACCGCGCGGAGCTGGGCTTCCCGCCGGTGTCCCGGATGGCGGCGGTCAGCGGTCCCCCGGAGGCCGTCGCGGACCTGATCGCGTCGAGCGAGCTGCCCGCCGGTGCCGAGGTGCTCGGACCGGTGCCGCTGCCGACGGCCCCGCCCGGACGCCCGCGCCGGGCCGGTGACCCCCCGCCGGGGGAGCAGTGGGAGCGCGCACTGGTGCGGGTGCGCCCCGGGCAGGGCGGGGAGCTGGCGGCGGCGCTCAAGAGGGGCCGGGCGGCCCGGCTGGCCCGCCGCGACGGCGAGCCGGTGCGGCTGCGCATCGACCCGCCGGACATCGGCTGAGGTGCGACATGGGCGACATACGCAACGTCCGTGACGTCCGTACGTCCGTGACGTCCGTACGTCCGTGACGTCCGTACGTCCGTGACGTCCGTACGTCCGTGATGTACGGACGGACGCTGACGGGCCGCCGGGCAGCGGCCGTTCAGCCGTTGCGCGGGCCGGGGAAGGCGGGCGGCCGCGGCTCGTCGCGGTGCGCGGCGGTCTGGCCCTGGAGCTGGCCCGGCACCGTCCTGGCCGCCGGGACCACCGGCACGGCCGACGGCTCGGCCGTGCGCACCGCCTCCGCGCTCTCCGCCGCCGTCTGCCCGGCGGAGCGGCGCGCGCCGTAACGCCGGTGCACCGCCTGCTTGGTGACGCCCAGTGCCGAACCGACCGCGTCCCACGAGAAGCCGAGCGAGCGGTCGAAGTCCACCGCGGCTGTCACCAGCGTCTCGACGCTGTCCCGCAGCTCCTGGGCCAGCCGGACGGTCGGCGCGGGAGCCCGCCCGTAGACGACGAAGCCGGCGGACGGGCCGGTGCGCCGCGGGCGGTAGACATTGCCCAGCTGAGCGGTGAGGGTGCGCAGGGCGTCCACCTGCCTGCGGACCCGCTCGATGTCCCGGACCAGAAGATGCAGGCTGGCCCGTGCCTGGGCGTCGTGGGTTGCGTGGTCGGCCATGAAGAAGCCTCTCGGACCGGCGGGGTAAAAGGACTAAAAAAGGGCGAGAGTTGACAACCAACGGAAGCGGGCCGCGACAGCGGCCCGACCAGGTCAATCTCTCTTGACCACAACGCGCCACCGCCCGCCGGGTCACGGTATGGGGGCGCACATCCTCCGGAATGGGGCGCGTGAAGGGCCGCACGCCCCCTGAAGGCCGGGCCCCCTAGACTGGTTGGCTGTTCCCTTCGGCCGTTCCCTTCCGACTCCTTCGGTTCGGCTGCTCCGGTGTCCCAGGAGAGGTAGTCCGCCACCCATGAAGCTGGTCTTCGCCGGTACCCCCGAGGTCGCCGTCCCCGCCCTCGACGCCCTGCTCGCCTCCGGCCGCCACGAGGTGGCCGCCGTGGTGACCCGGCCCGACGCCCCCGCCGGGCGCGGCCGCAGGCTCGTCGCCAGCCCGGTCGCCGAGCGTGCCGAGGAGGCGGGCATCGAGGTGCTCAAGCCCGCCCGCCCGCGCGATGCGGAGTTCCTCGCCCGGCTGCGCGAGATCGCGCCCGACGCCTGCCCCGTCGTCGCCTACGGCGCCCTGCTGCCCAAGGCCGCGCTGGAGATCCCCAAGCACGGCTGGGTCAACCTCCACTTCTCGCTGCTGCCCGCGTGGCGCGGTGCCGCCCCCGTCCAGCACGCGATCCTCGCGGGCGACGAGGTCACCGGCGCCTCGACGTTCCTGATCGAGGAGGGCCTGGACTCCGGCCCCGTCTTCGGCGTGCTCACCGAGCAGATCCGGCCCACGGACACCAGTGGCGACCTGCTGACCCGGCTCGCCTTCGCGGGTGCCGGGCTGCTCACGGCCACCATGGACGGCATCGAGGACGGCACCCTCCAGGCCGTGCCCCAGCCCGCCGAGGGCATCTCCCTCGCCCCGAAGATCCAGGTCGAGGACGCCCGGCTGGACTGGGCCGCGCCCGCGCTGCGCGTCGACCGGGTGGTACGCGGCTGCGCGCCCGCGCCCGGCGCCTGGACCGTCTTCCGCGGGGAGCGCCTCAAGGTGATGTCCGTGGCGCTCGCCCCCGACCGCACCGACCTCGCCCCGGGGCAGATCGCCGCCGCGAAGAACTCCGTGCACGTGGGCACCGGTTCGCACGCGGTGCAGCTGCTGTGGGTGCAGCCGCAGGGCAAGAAGCCGATGGCTGCCGCCGACTGGGCGCGTGGGGTGCGTATCGCCGAGGGCGAGCGGGTCGGGTAGTCGCCGTCGCGCCTATGGGGGTGCCTCGTGGGGTTGGTGTGCGGCTGCGGGTCGTCCGTGGCTGGTCGCGCCCACGCGGCGGAGCCGCATCATGTCACAGCCCCGCGCCCCTTACGGGGCGCGTAGGCTGGGGGTTTCAGTACCCCAGCACCCGGAGCACCTTTCGTGAACGATCAGGCCCGCCGCCCCGCACGACCGCACCGCCGTCCCAAGAAGGACCCGGTCCGGATCCTGGCCTTCGAGGCACTGCGGGCCGTCGACGAGCGGGACGCCTACGCGAATCTCGTGCTGCCGCCGCTGCTGCGCAAGGCCCGCGAGAAGGGCCGGGAGAAGGGCGGCATCGACGCGCGCGACGCCGCGCTCGCCACCGAGCTCGTCTACGGCACGCTGCGTCGCCAGGGGACGTACGACGCGATCATCGCCGCCTGCATCGACCGGCCGCTGCGCGAGGTCGACCCGCCGGTGCTGGACGTGCTCGGCCTGGGCGCGCACCAGCTGCTCGGTACGCGCATCCCGCCGCACGCCGCCGTGTCGGCCAGCGTCGAGCTGGCGCGGGTCGTGCTCGGTGACGGCCGCGCCAAGTTCGTCAACGCCGTCCTGCGGCGGATCGCGGCCCACGACTTCGACGAGTGGCTGGAGAAGGTCGCCCCGCCCTACGAGGACGACCCCGAGGACCACCTCGCCGTCGTGCACGCGCACCCGCGCTGGGTCGTCTCCGCGCTGTGGGACGCGCTCGGCGGCGGCCGCGCCGGCATCGAGGACCTGCTGGAGGCCGACAACGAACGGCCCGAGGTCACCCTGGTCGCCCGCCCCGGGCGGGCCACCACCGAGGAACTGCTGGCCGCGGCCGGCCCGGAGGCGCTGCCCGGCCGCTGGTCGCCGTACGCGGTACGGCTCGCCGAGGGTGGCGAGCCGGGCGCCCTGGACCCCGTGCGCGAGGGCCGGGCGGGCGTCCAGGACGAGGGCAGCCAGCTGGTCGCCCTCGCCCTCGCGAACGCCCCGCTGGACGGCCCGGACGCGCGCTGGCTGGACGGCTGCGCGGGCCCCGGCGGCAAGGCGGCGCTGCTCGGCGCGCTGGCCGCGCAGCGCGGTGCCGCGCTGCTGGCCTCCGAGAAGCAGCCGCACCGCGCGCGCCTGGTGGAGCGCGCGCTGGCCGGCAACCCCGGCCCGTACCAGGTCATCACCGCCGACGGTACGCGTCCGCCGTGGCGCGAGGGCTCCTTCGACCGCGTCCTCGTCGACGTGCCCTGCAGCGGCCTGGGCGCTCTGCGCCGCCGCCCCGAGGCACGCTGGCGCCGCCGCCCCGAGGACATCGCCGGTTTCGCCCCGCTCCAGCGGGAGCTGCTGCGCCAGGCGCTGCGGGCCGCGCGGGTCGGGGGCGTCGTCGGGTACGCGACGTGCTCGCCGCATCCGGCGGAGACGCGGGCGGTCGTGGACGACGTGCTGAAGCGGAGCGATGTGACGGCGGAGTGGATCGATGCGAGGCCGCTTCTCGGGGATGTGCCGGGGCTGGGGGACGGGCCGGATGTGCAGCTGTGGCCGCATCTGCACGGCACGGATGCGATGTATCTGGCCCTGCTGAGGCGCACCGCCTGACGTTCGGGGAACCCACCGGGGGCTGCCGCCCCCGGACCCCCGCGGCCTACGGGGGTGCCTCTTGCGCCCGGCGCGCGGCTGCCAGCCGTGCGTGACTGGCCGCGCAGTTCCCCGCGCCCCTTACGGGGCCCGGTGCCCTGTCCCCGGGAGCGCCTCTCCCACGGTTCCCCCGGGCGTTGGCTCGCGGCAGCGACGTGGCACGCTAGAGGCATGCCCGCGCAGATCAACCCCAGCATCCTGTCCGCCGACTTCGCCCGGCTCGCCGACGAGGCCCAGGCGGTCAAGGGAGCCGACTGGCTCCACGTCGACGTGATGGACAACCACTTCGTCCCCAACCTCACGCTCGGCGTGCCGGTGGTGGAGTCGCTCAGCGGGGCGACGGACACCCCGCTGGACTGCCACCTGATGATCGAGGACCCGGACCGCTGGGCGCCGCAGTACGTCGAGGCGGGCGCGGGCTCGGTGACCTTCCATGTGGAGGCGGCCGCCGCGCCGGTGCGGCTGGCGCGGGAGATCCGGGCCAAGGGCGCCCGCGCGTCGATGGCGCTGAGGCCCGCGACGCCCATCGAGCCGTTCGAGGACCTGCTCCCCGAGCTGGACATGCTGCTGATCATGACGGTGGAGCCCGGCTTCGGTGGCCAGGCCTTCCTCGACATCATGCTGCCCAAGATCCGCCGCGCCCGTAAGCTGATCGACAAGCACGGTCTGGACCTGTGGCTCCAGGTCGACGGCGGGGTGTCGGAGCGGACGATCGAGCGGTGCGCCGAGGCGGGCGCGGACGTCTTCGTGGCGGGCTCCGCCGTCTATGGTGCCGAGGACCCCGCCGCCGCCGTACGCTCGCTGCGGGCGCAGGCGGAGCAGATCCGGGCCTGCGCGCACTGACGCAGCCCAGGGCCTGATCAAAGGACCGCCGTTTCTGACAGGATGACGGCCTACGTCCACAAGCGCGAACACAGGAGTGAGGAGACCGTGGTGTCGACGGGCCGTTCAGCCACGCCGATGGGACCGGCCGAGCTGGTGCAGGCGGCGGCCATGGCTCGCCGCTTCTATCTCGAGGGCAAGTCGAAGATCCAGATCGCCGAGGAGTTCGGCGTGAGCCGCTTCAAGGTGGCCCGGGTCCTGGAGACGGCCCTGGAGCGGGATCTGGTGCGCATCGAGATCCGTGTGCCCGCCGAGCTGGACGCGGAGCGCTCCGACGCGCTGCGCGCCCGCTACGGCCTGCGGCACGCCGTCGTCGTGGAGTCCCCGGCCGACGCCGCGGACGACGCGCCGGACCCGGAGAACCTCGGTGAGGTGGCCGCCGACCTGCTCGGTGAGCTCGTGCACGAGGGTGACGTCCTGGGCTTGGCCTGGGGCCGCTCCACCATCCACATGGCCGCGGCCCTGCACCGGCTGCCGCCCTGCACGGTCGTGCAGCTGACCGGCGTCTACGACGCGGGCACCGCCGAGCGCGGCTCGGTGGAGGCCGTGCGCCGCGCGGCCCAGGTGTCCGGGGGCGAGGCCCACCCCATCTACGCGCCGATGCTGCTCCCCGACTCGGCCACCGCGGCGGCGCTGCGCGGCCAGACCGGCATCGCGCGGGCGTTCGACTATTTCGACAAGGTCACGGTGGCCGCCGTGTCCATCGGCTCCTGGGCGCCGGGCATCTCGACCGTCTACGACATGCTGGGCGAGGACGAGCGCGAGCACTACGCGTCGCTCGGCGCCGCGGCGGAGATGTCCGCGCACCTCTTCGACGCCGAGGGTCGCCGTATCGGCCGTGACCTGGGCGAGCGCTGCATCACGGTCGAGGCGGACCGCCTCCGGCGCATACCGGAGGTCGTCGCGATCGCGGGTGGCCTGCGGAAGGCCGCGGCGATCGGGGCGGTGCTGCGGTCGGGTCTGGTCACGAGCCTGGTGACGGATACGGCGGCGGCGGATTTCCTCCTGCACGAGACGGGCCCCGGCCCGCGGCCCGCGTTGGACCGGGCGGATCCGGACGGTAGCTGAGTCAATTCTCCGGGGGCGCCCCGTCAGGGGCGCGGGGAACTGCGCGACCAGCCCCCCACCGGCCCGCAGACGCGCACCGGGCCTACGAGGCACCCCGGAAGGCGGAGCCGGACGCCAGTTCCAGTTCCAGGAGCCACTCCACGACCTCCGTGTGGTGGCGCGCCCGCCGGGGATCGGGTCCCCAGACGTACAGGCCGTGCCCGGCCACCAGGACCGCCGGCATGCGCGGGTCCCGCGCGGCGGCGAGGCGGTCGCCGAGTACGCGCATGTCCTGGCTGTTGGCCACGACCGGGAGGGTGACCTCCTGGTCGTGCGCGGGCTGTCCGAGGCCCTTGAGCATCTCCAGGTCCTTGAAGACGATGCCCTCCGGGTGCCGTCGGCCCATCGCCACCGCCGCGACCGTGTGGACGTGCACGACCGCGCCCGCTCCGGTCAGCCGGACCACGCGGGCGTGCAGGGCGGCCTCCGCGGACGGTCTGCCGCCGTCGACGGCGGCCCCGTCACCGTCCACCACGACCACGTCGGAGGGCGTGAGCTCGCCCTTGTCGAGGCCGCTCGCGGTCACGGCGAGGCGCAGCGGGTCGCGGCCCGTCACGACCGACAGGTTGCCCGCGGTGCCGCGCATCCAGCCGAAGGAGGCGAAGCGGGCGGCCTCCGCGGCCAGTACCGCTCCCGCCTGCTCCACGTCCAGGCCGCTGCCGGCCGTGTCGTCGGGCGTTCCGTCGGCCGTGTCGTCGGCGGTTTCGGTCACGGGGAGCTCCTCCCGGTGGTGATCTCGACGTCGGCGAACGAGCCCGTGGTGGGATGGCCGCCGCCCAGCGCGTGGTACGGCTCGCCGGGACGGCGTACCCCCGCCGTGAGCCAGCCCGCCGCGCGGGCCGCGTCCAGTTCGGCGGGGTGGTCGGAGAGGAAGAGGGCGCGGTCCGGGGCCGTGCCGATGGCGGCGGTGATCGTGCGGTAGGAGGCGGGGGACCGCTTCGGACCGGCGTTTCCCGTGTCGTACAGGCCGTCGACAAGCGGCAGCAGGTCGCCCTCCGCGCTGTGCCCGAACCAGGAGCGCTGGGCGGCCACCGAGCCCGAGGAGTAGACGTGGAGCCGTACGCCGTCCGCGTGCCAGCGGCGCAGCGCGGGCACCACGTCCTCGTAGAAGTGCGAGACCAGCTCGCCCGAGGCGAAGCCCTCGGACCAGACGATGCCCTGGAGGGTCTTCAGGGGGGTCGCCTTGCGGTCCTCGTCCAGCCAGGAGTTCAGGGCCTCCTCGACGCGTGCCGCGTCGGCGCCGGGCTCGCCGAGGAGGTCGCGTACCTGGCCGACGGCCCGCCGGACCTCGGGCTCGTCGGCGCGCTCGGTCAGCAGTGTGCCGAACCGTTTGCGCGAGTACGGGTAGAGCACGTCGACCACGAAGCCCGTGGCGCTCGTGGTGCCCTCGATGTCCAGGACCACGCAGTCCGCGGTGAAGCGCAGGGTCATGCGGCCCGTCCCGGGCGCGCGGCGTGGATCTCGTCGAAGGAGGGGAAGCGGGACGCGATGTCGCTGCCGGTGAAGGTGCCGATCCAGCCGTCCTCCTGATGGAAGAAGCGGATCGCGGTGAAGGAGGGCTCGGTGCCCATGTCGAACCAGTGCGTGGTGCCGCGCGGGACGCCCAGCAGGTCGCCTTTCTCGCAGTGCACGGCGTGCACTTCGCCGTTCACGTGCAGGTAGAACACGCCCGCGCCCGCGACGAAGAAGCGGACCTCGTCGTCATCGTCGTGCGTGTGTTCGGCGAGGAACTTCTCGCGCGCGGCCTTCGCCCTGTCCCGCCAGCCGGGGGTGCCGTCCGGGTGCAGGGCCACCACGTCGACGGTGGCGAAGCCCTCCTCGGCGGTCAGCCGGTCGACCTCGGTGCGATACGCGGTGAGGACGGCCTCGGGACCGGCGCCGGTGGGGACGTCGTCGCGGACCGGCCACCGCTCGTACCGCACACCGGCCGGTGCCAGCGCCGCGGCGACGGCGGAGGGGTCGCAGGTCCGGCGGAGGACGGTCGCCGGTCCGGACTCGGGCCACGTGATCAGCAGCGTCATGGGAGCTCCAGTCATCCGGTCGTCCGGGCGGTTCTCGGATCGTAGTCCTGCCCCGGTGTGCCGAGGAGGGGGAGCGGGCCCGTTGTCACACCGCGTTCACCGGCGCCGGTCCGGTTCGCCCGTGCTCGTTCGTCTGCGCCGGTTCGGGGGTTGGCCGGGAACGCCCGGCCGTCACCCGGCATGATCGTGGAAGCTGGAGTCCGGACCGTTTCTGCCGAGGGAGTAGCGACCATGACCCGAAAGCCCGTCAACAGCCGTCTGGCGGAGTTCGGAACGACCATCTTCGCGGAGATGTCCGCCTTGGCGGTCCGGACCGGCTCGATCAACCTCGGGCAGGGCTTCCCCGACACCGACGGCCCGGAGGAGATCCGGGAGGCGGCCGTCCGCGCGCTGCGCGACGGCCGCGGCAACCAGTACCCGCCGGGCCCGGGCGTGCCCGAGCTGCGCCTCGCCGTCGCCGGCCACCAGCGCGAGCGCTACGCCCTGGACTTCGACCCCGACACCGAGGTCCTGGTCACGGCCGGGGCGACCGAGGCCATCGCCGCGTCCCTGCTGTCCCTGGTCCACCCCGGTGACGAGGTCGTCGCCCTGGAGCCGTACTACGACTCGTACGCCGCGTGCATCGCCATGGCGGGCGGCAAGCGGGTCCCGGTGACGCTCCGCCCGCGGGACGGCGCCTTCCGGCTCGACCTCGACGAGCTGCGGGACGCGATCACGCCCCGCACCCGGGTGCTGCTGATCAACACCCCGCACAATCCGACGGGCGCCGTGCTCCCGCGCGACGAGCTGGCCGCGATCGCGGCACTCGCCGTCGAGCACGACCTGCTCGTCGTCTCCGACGAGGTCTACGAGCACCTCGTCTTCGACGATGCCGAGCACGTCCCGCTCGCCTCCTTCCCCGGGATGCGGGAGCGGACCGTCACCATCGGCTCGGCGGGCAAGACGTTCTCGTTCACCGGCTGGAAGGTGGGCTGGGTCACGGCGTCGGCGCCCCTGGTCGCCGCGGTCCGCTCGGCCAAGCAGTTCCTGACCTTCGTCGCCTCCGGCCCGTTCCAGTACGCGGTCGCGGAGGCCCTGCGCCTGCCCGCGAGCTACTTCGACGGCTTCCGCGCCGACCTGCGGGCCAAGCGCGACCTGCTGGCCACCGGGCTCGCCGAGGCGGGCTTCACCGTCCACCGCCCCGCGGGCACGTATTTCATCACCACCGACATCCGCCCCCTCGGCGAGGACGACGGCTTCGCCTTCTGCCAGGCGCTCCCCGGGCGGGCGGGCGTCGTCGCGATCCCCAACGCCGTCTTCTACGACAACCGGGCCGAGGGCGCGCCGTTCGTCCGCTTCGCCTTCTGCAAGCGGACCGAGGTCCTCCAGGACGCGGTGGACCGTCTCAAGCGGCTCGCCGCGTGAGCGCGCACCCCCGTCCGTCCCATCTGTTCGAAAGCACAGACGGGGGTGCCCGGCCCTGGGGGAAGCCATGAGAATCGGCCTCCGGTTCGTCGGTTCGCGGGAGCATCATGGATGATGGGTCCAGGAACCTCAGCCCGATCCGGCGGTTGGTTCGGTGCTGACTCCCCACCCGCTTTGTACTCAAAACCGCAGGTGAGAGAGCCAGTATGCGTTTCCTCAACGACCAGAAGCCGTCGTACGACCTGACGTACGACGACGTGTTCATGGTGCCCAGCCGCTCCGCGGTCGGCTCCCGGCAGGGTGTGGACCTCAGCTCCACCGACGGGACCGGGACCACCATCCCCCTCGTGGTCGCCAACATGACCGCCATCGCCGGCCGCCGCATGGCCGAGACGGTCGCCCGCCGCGGCGGCATCGTCGTCATCCCCCAGGACATCCCGATCGAGGTCGTCGCCGAGGTCATCTCCTGGGTCAAGGGCCGGCACCTCGTGCTCGACACGCCCATCGTCCTCGCGCCCACCCAGACCGTCGCCGACGCGCTGGCGCTGCTGCCCAAGCGCGCCCACGGCGCCGGTGTCGTCGTCGACGACGAGCGCCGCCCGGTCGGCGTCGTCACCGAGCACGACCTGACCGGCGTGGACCGCTTCACCCAGCTGTCCGAGGTCATGTCCACGGAGCTGCTGCTCCTCGACGCCGACATGGACCCGCGCGAGGCGTTCAACCAGCTCGACGCCGCGCACCGCAAGCTCGCCCCCGCCGTCGACGCGGACGGCCGGCTGGCGGGCATCCTGACCCGCAAGGGCGCGCTGCGCGCGACGCTCTACACCCCGGCCACCGACAAGGACGGCAAGCTGCGCGTCGCCGCCGCCGTCGGCATCAACGGCGACGTGGCGGGCAAGGCCAAGGCCCTGCTGGAGGCCGGTGCCGACACCATCGTCGTGGACACCGCGCACGGCCACCAGGAAGGCATGATCGCCGCGGTCAAGGCCGTCCGCGGTCTGGACCCGCAGGTCCCGATCGTCGCGGGCAACATCGTCGCCGCCGAGGGCGTGCGCGACCTCATCGAGGCGGGCGCCGACATCATCAAGGTCGGCGTGGGTCCGGGCGCCATGTGCACCACCCGCATGATGACCGGCGTGGGCCGTCCGCAGTTCTCCGCCGTCCTGGAGTGCGCCGCCGAGGCGAAGAAGTACGGCAAGCACGTCTGGGCCGACGGTGGTGTCCGTCACCCGCGCGACGTCGCCATGGCGCTCGCCGCCGGTGCCTCCAACGTCATGATCGGCTCCTGGTTCGCCGGGACGTACGAGTCCCCGGGCGACCTCCAGCAGACCGCCGACGGCCGTCTGTACAAGGAGAGCTTCGGCATGGCCTCGGCCCGCGCCGTGCGTAACCGCACCAGCGACGAGTCGGCCTACGACCGGGCCCGCAAGGCCCTCTTCGAGGAGGGCATCTCCACCTCGAAGATGTTCCTCGACCCGACCCGCCCGGGCGTCGAGGACCTGATCGACTCGATCATCGCGGGCGTCCGCAGCTCCTGCACCTACGCGGGCGCGGGCTCCCTGGAGGAGTTCCACGAGCGGGCCGTCGTCGGCGTCCAGAGCGCCGCGGGCTACGCCGAGGGCAAGCCGCTGCACGCCAGCTGGCAGTGAGCGGTCGTCGCTCAGTGCTGAAGTACTGAGCGGTAATCCGCAGTACGCGATCCCTTGAGGGGCGCGGTTCCGGTTCTCCGGGCCGCGCCCCTTTCGCATGCCCTGATGGCCCTCGGATCTCATTCCGGTCTCGGGCTCCGGGCCTTTGTTGACTCCTACATGTACCGATTCGTAAGGTGACATGCAACGAACGTCCGTTCTTGGCACGCAGACGCAATGATCGTGCGGGCATGCGCAAGAATGGTGCATTCCGAGCGTGGGGCCCCAGCTCATAGGGTCCTCCGCAGTACGTGGAGTGGCGGGTACCGCTTCTCGCGGTCCCCCGCATCTACCCGGGTTGCTCACCCCCCGACGCACCCGCGGGCGGCCGCTGCGGTCTCCGGTCTCCACCGGTAAGCGACGAAACGGAGCGACCTCAGTGTTGGACCACGGCACAGCGCCTGCGCCCACCGAGCAGTCCCCCCTGCCGCCCGGCGGCCACGGCACCGGCATCATGCGGCGGAAGCCGGTCGAACGCCTGGTCGCCGAAGGCGGCCAGGGCGAGGGCGGCTCGCTCCGCCGCTCGCTCGGCATGTGGCAGCTGACGATGATCAGCATCGGCGCGACCCTCGGCACCGGCATCTTCGTGGTGCTCGGCGAAGCGGTGCCCAAGGCGGGCCCCGCCGTCATCGTGTCGTTCGTCATCGCGGGCATCACCGCCCTGTTCTCGGCGCTGTCCTACGCGGAGCTCGCGGGCACCATCCCGGTCTCCGGCTCCTCGTACTCCTACGCCTACGCCACCCTCGGCGAGCTCGTCGCCTGGGTCTGCGGCTGGTGTCTGATCCTGGAGTACGGCGTCTCGGTCGCGGCCGTCGCCGTCGGCTGGGGGCAGTACCTCAACGAGCTGCTCGACGGCACGATCGGCGTGACGATCCCCGCCTCCCTGGCGAACCCGCCCGGCGACGGCGGCGTCTTCAACCTGCCCGCCCTGCTCGTCGTACTGCTGTGCATGGCCTTCCTGCTGGGCGGCGCCAAGGAGAGTGCCCGCGCCAACACGATCATGGTCGTGGTGAAGATCGCCGCGCTGCTGCTCTTCTGCGGTGTCGCCTTCCAGGGCGTCAAGGCGGGCAACTACGCCCCCTTCATGCCGCTGGGCATCGCGGGCCTGAGCTCCGCGGGCGCCTCGCTCTTCTTCTCCTACATCGGCTTCGACGCCGCCTCCACCGCAGGCGAGGAGGCCAAGGACGCCCAGCGCGACCTGCCCCGCGCGATCATGCTCTCGCTGATCATCGTCACCGCGCTCTACTGCCTGGTCGCGGCCGTCGCCGTGGGCGCCATGCCGTGGCAGAAGTTCGAGGGCAGCGAGGCCGCGCTCGCCGGGATCATGAAGGACGTGACCGGCCAGGGCTTCTGGGCCGTGCTGCTCGCGGCCGGTGCCGTCATCGCCATCGCCAGCGTCGTGCTGACCGTGCTCTACGGCCAGACCCGCATCCTCTTCGCGATGTCCCGCGACGGCCTGGTGCCCAAGATCTTCTCCAAGGTCGACCCCAAGAGCGGCACCCCCCGCGCCAACACGATCATCGTCTCGGCCTTCTGCGGCATCCTCGCCGCCGCCGTGCCGCTCGGCCAGCTCGCCGACGCCACCAGCATCGGCACGCTCTTCGCCTTCGCCCTGGTCAACATCGCGGTCATCGTGCTGCGCCGGACCCGCCCCGCCATGCACCGCACCTTCCGGGTGCCGCTCAGCCCGCTCTTCCCGGCCATCGGCTTCCTCCTGTGCATCTACATGATGGGCAGCCTGGACCCCGTCACCTGGATGGTCTTCGGTGTCTGGATGGCCGTCGGGCTCGTGATCTACTTCGGGTACGGGAAGAACCGCTCGCGGCTCGCCCGGGAAGATGTGCAGGTACCCCTAGAGAAGTGATTTCCCCGCAGTGCGACTGAACGATCTCGACGAACGCATCGTCCACGCCCTCGCCGAGGACGCCCGACGCTCCTACGCCGACATCGGCACCGAGGTCGGCCTCTCCGCGCCCGCCGTCAAGCGCCGCGTGGACAAGCTCCGCGCCGAGGGCGCCATCACCGGGTTCACCGTCCGGGTGGACCCGGCGGCGCTCGGCTGGGAGACCGAGGGCTTCATCGAGATCTACTGCCGTCGCAACACCTCGCCCGAGGCCATCCACCGCGGCCTCGCGCGCTACCCCGAAGTGGCGTCCGCCTCCACCGTGACCGGTGAGGCGGACGCCATCGTGCAGGTCTTCGCCTCCGACATGCGGCACTTCGAGCGGGTCCTGGAGCGGATTGCGGGGGAGCCGTTCGTGGAACGGACGAAGTCCGTTCTTGTTCTTTCGCCGCTTCTGCGGCGTTTCACTTCCGGGGCGCCTTCCTGAGGCCCCGGTGCCCGCCTAATGGGGTGCCTCTTGCGCTTTGCGCGCGGCTGCGGGTGCGTTTCGGCTGGTCGCGCAGTTCCCCGCGCCCCTTTCAGGGGCCGGTGCGCAACGAATCGTTGTTTGCGTCCCGTAACGCGCAACGAATGATGCGTCGATGCGCAACAGAGGTGCCTTGTCCGTCGGAGTTACCGGCCCGTACCGTCAAGGCGTCTTAACGGAACCCCTCGATCAGGTGAAGAGAGGTCGCATGACGCCGCCGCTGCGCATCGCGCTGTACCAGGGCCCTCCTGGCGTTCCCTCCTCCACCGGTGAGACCCTCGACGCCCTCGCGGGCGCCGCCCGCAGGGCCGCCGGAGCCGGTGCCCGGCTGCTGCTCACCAACGAGCTCTACCTGACCGGCTACGCCCTCGGCGCCGACGTCGTCGGCCGCGCGGAGGCGGCCGACGGACCGGGCGCGTCCGCGGTCGCCGCGATCGCCGACGAGTGCGGCCTGGCCATCGGCTACGGCTACCCCGAGCGCGACGGCACCGCCGTCCACAACTCCTTCCAGCTCATCGCGCCGGACGGGGCCCGCCTCGCCCACTACCGCAAGACCCACCTCTTCGGGGACTTCGAAGGCGCGTACTTCACCCCCGGCGACGAGGCCGTCGTGCAGGCCGACTTCGACGGCGTCCGCCTCGGCGTGCTGATCTGCTACGACGTCGAGTTCCCGGAGACCGTCCGCGCCCACGCCCTCGCGGGCACCGAGCTGCTGCTCGTCCCGACCGCGCTGATGCGCCCGTACGAGATCGTCCCGCAGACGATCGTCCCGGCCCGCGCCTGGGAGAGCCAGCTCTACATCGCCTACGCCAACCGCTGCGGCACCGAGGGCGAGTTCACCTTCGCCGGCCTCAGCTGCCTCGCCGCCCCCGACGGCACCGTACGGGCGCGGGCGGGCGCGGGCGAGGACCTGATCATCGCGGACGTGGACCCCGCGCTGCTCAAGGCGTCCCGCGCCGAGAACACCTACCTGAACGACCGCCGTCCGGAGCTGTACGGCGCGCTCGGCTGACACAGCCGAAGCAGTACACCCCCCACTGTTCCCCCCTTTTTCCCGCAGGAGAGTTCAGCCGATGACGTCCATGGTGCCCAACGCCGCCCACGACGAGCCGTCGCAGCCGGCCCTCCCGCCGATCACCATGGTCGGTCCGGACTTCCCCTTCCCGTACGACGACTACCTCGCCCACCCGGCGGGTCTCGGGCAGATACCCGCGACCGAGCACGGCACCGAGGTCGCGGTCATCGGTGGTGGCCTCTCCGGCATCATCACCGCCTACGAGCTGATGAAGATGGGCCTCAAGCCCGTCGTCTACGAGGCCGATCGGATCGGCGGGCGGCTGCGCACCGTCGGCTTCGAGGGCTGCGACCCCTCGCTGACCGCCGAGATGGGCGCGATGCGCTTCCCCCCGAGCTCCACCGCCCTCCAGTACTACATCGACCTGGTGGGCCTGGAGACCAAGGCGTTCCCCAACCCGCTGGCCCCCGACACCCCGTCGACCGTCGTCGACCTCAAGGGCGAGTCGCACTACGCGCAGACCATCGACGACCTGCCGCCGGTCTACCGCGAGGTCGCGGACGCGTGGAACGCCTGCCTGGAGGAGGGCGCCGACTTCTCCGACATGAACCGCGCCCTGCGCGAGCGCGACGTGCCGCGCATCCGCGAGATCTGGGCGAAGCTCGTGGAGAAGCTCGACAACCAGACCTTCTACGGCTTCCTCTGCGAGTCCACCGCCTTCAAGTCCTTCCGCCACCGCGAGATCTTCGGCCAGGTCGGCTTCGGCACCGGCGGCTGGGACACCGACTTCCCCAACTCCATCCTGGAGATCCTGCGCGTCGTCTACACCGAGGCGGACGACCACCACCGCGGCATCGTCGGGGGCAGCCAGCAGCTCCCGGTGCGCCTGTGGGAGCGCGAGCCGGAGAAGATCGTGCACTGGGCGCCCGGCACCTCGCTGTCCTCCCTGCACGACGGCGACCCGCGCCCGGCCGTCACCCGGCTGCACCGCACGGCGGGCAACCACATCACGGTGACCGACGCGACCGGTGACATCCGCACGTACAAGGCGGCCGTCTTCACCGCCCAGTCCTGGATGCTGCTGTCGAAGATCGCCTGTGACGACGCGCTCTTCCCCATCGACCATTGGACGGCGATGGAGCGCACCCACTACATGGAGTCCTCCAAGCTGTTCGTGCCGGTCGACCGGCCGTTCTGGCTGGACAAGGACGAGGACACCGGGCGTGACGTCATGTCGATGACGCTGACGGACCGGATGACGCGCGGTACGTATCTGCTCGACAACGGCCCGAACCAGCCGGCCGTGATCTGCCTCTCCTACACCTGGTGCGACGACAGCCTCAAGTGGCTGCCGCTGTCCGCGAACGAGCGGATGGAGGTCATGCTGAAGTCGCTCGGCGAGATCTACCCCAAGGTCGACATCAGGAAGCACATCATCGGCAACCCGGTGACCGTCTCCTGGGAGAACGAGCCCTACTTCATGGGCGCGTTCAAGGCCAACCTGCCGGGCCACTACCGCTACCAGCGGCGCCTGTTCACCCACTTCATGCAGGACCTCCTGCCGGAGGACAAGCGCGGCCTGTTCCTCGCGGGCGACGACATCTCCTGGACGGCGGGCTGGGCGGAGGGTGCCGTGCAGACGGCGCTCAACGCGGTGTGGGGCGTCATGCATCAGTTCGGCGGCGCGACGGATGCCACGAATCCGGGGCCGGGCGATCTGTACGACGAGCTGGCGCCGGTCGAACTGCCGGAGGACTGACGCGCGCCGGGGTTCTCGCCGTCTCCTGGGGGCTCCGCCCCCAGGCCCCCGTGCCTACTGGGCTGCCTCTTGCGCTTGGCAGCGCGGCTGACGGGTCCGGTGGGGGCTTGTCGCGCAGTTCCCCGCGCCCCTGATGGGGTGCGGTCGCTGTATGCCCCTCCCCCCGGTTGTGGGCATGCGTTCCGCTAGGTGGGTCACCCCAAAGGGGTCAGGAGGCAGCGGCTCACCAGGCCCACGCCCGAGTCCAGACGTTCCGTCAGGTCCGCTGCCACGTCCGGAAGATCGCGCACTGCCCACAGGCCCCTGAAGGACGCCCACGCGGCGGCCCGCGCCGCCTCCAGGCTCCAGGCGCCCACGAGGTGCACCAGGGGGTCGGCCACGTCCAGCAGGTCCGGCCCCGGGGCCAGTTCCTCCCGGACCCGCTCCTCCAGGGTGACGAGGAGCTCGCCGACGCGGTCGAAGTCGCCTTCCAGGGCGTGCGGTTCGAGAGCGAGGGCCCGGCACGTCTCGGCCAGGGCGAGCGGCAGGTCGTGGCCGATGTGCGCGTTGATGCCCGCCAGGGCGAACTGGAGCGGGCGGATGCCGGGGTGCCCCCGGAGCTGGAGGAGGGGGCGCCAGCACGCGGGGGCCCGGCGCCCGGCGGCCGCCCCGTCGACGGCGGTCAGATAGCGCGCGGCGAACCGTACGTCGAGCTCCGTCGCCGTCGCCCGGTCCGCGAACGCCCCGGCCGCGGCGCGGCGGCCGATCTCCTCGGTGACCGTGAGGTAGACCCGGTTGAAGACCGCGACCCCGTCGCGCGGGGGCAGGGTCCGCGCCAGCGAGCGCATCCGGGCCACGACGCCCTCGATACCGGTGGGCGTCGCCCGTACCCCTGCCGTCGTCATGCGCACACAGTGGCACGGGCCTGCGCGGCGCGGGGCGCGGGCGGCGGGGGATGACCGGAACGGATG
>NZ_JAINFC010000122.1 GCF_020740835.1 Streptomyces sp. UNOC14_S4 | reverse complement strand
GACCCTGCCGCCCGGCCGCTCCGCGGAGGAGTACGAGGTCGGCAACCGCCTGCTCGCGCTGCTCACCGCGCAGCAACGCCGTACGCAGGTGAGCGACCTGCTGCGGCGCCTCGGCGCGGACGCCGACGAGGGTGCGCGGATCAGGGGCCTGCTGGACGGGCTCGGCCGGTACGACGACCTCAGCGGGCGGTCGGCACAGGAGAACGAGCAGACCCCGGACCGGCCCGCAGGCCACCCACCCGCCGCCGCGGTCATGCTGTCCGCGGAAGCGGGCCAGGTGATGCACGCCGAGCTGCTCCCGGGCGCGACCGCCCTGGCAACCACGTACGGGCGCCAGGCGGCCTCGGCGGAGGCCCGCGCGCACGACGACGCCGTACGCGCGGCGATCGCGGTCGGCGGCGCGGGCGCGGCCGCGGTGGCGGTCCTGGGCCACTGCCAGTTCCGGCTGACGGTCCGCTACCGCAGGGTGCTCAATCCGCCCCTGGTGGCGGCCACTCTGGCGGTGGTGGTGATATCCGCCGTGGGCGCGCTGTCGTTCCTGTCGGCGGCGGACAGGGCGACGGCAGCGGGGCGGGACGGGCTGCGGCCGTGGACGCGCCTGGCGGAGTCCCGCGCGGTCGCGGCGGAGGCGGCGGCCGCACAGGGCCGCTGGTTCGTCGAGGCCACTCCTTCGACGGTCGACAGCGCGCGCTTCGGCGCCCTCACCGGCCGCCTGGACGGCCTGCTCGCCCCCAAGGCCGGACCGGCCTCCGACGACGTGCTGACGCGCTACGGGAACTTCCTCGCGGACAACGTCCGCCTCCGGCAGTTGCGGACTTCCGGGCGGCTGGACGAGGCCGTCACCGTCCTCACCGAGATAGGCCGGGGACGCGTCGCCTTCGACTTCTGGGACTTCTCCACCACGCTGGGTACGAACGCCGGTGAGCGCATGGCCGCCTTCACGGCGGAGACGGACCGCACCCGGGCCGACCTCTCCGGCTGGCCCGCCGTTCCGGCCGGCGTGCTCGCCGTGTCGGCCGCACTGGTGCTCGCGGGCTTGCGCCCCCGGATGGCCGAATACCACTGAGGGGCGCCCGTGCAGTGGCACGGAAACGCACGGAAAGCGCTCGGGCAGTGCCACGGAAACTGACGGAAGCCGCACGCGCAGTGCCCCGAGAACCCCGGCAACACGAAACCCTGCCCGCCATGCCCGACCGTGCCCGAGGGCACGTGGACACGGCGAACAGGGTTAAGTCAGCCGCGGATTACTTCCACGCCTTGTGGCTCATGTCCCACTTCTGCCAGTGGCCCTTGGCCATGCGCTTCCAGCAGTGGGAGTGCTCGTCCCACTGGGCGTAGGACTTGGAGTCGGCGTCCCAGCGCGTCCAGACGTGCGCCTTGGCGTCGAAATGGTCCTTCTTCTTGTCGACGCCCTTCTCCCAGCCGAGGTGCAGGCCCTTCTTCTCGCCCTTTTCGCCCTTCTCGCCCTTGTCCTTGTCGCCCTTGCCGTGGTCCTTGTCGCCCTTGCCGTGCTCACCGGCGGGCTCGCCGTGGAGTACGTGGGTGTGGGTGGCCGGGGCCGGGTGGGGAGCCGGGGTGGCGAAGGCGGTGCCACCGGCCGCGGCGACACCGGACAGCAGAGCAGCCGATGCGGTCGCCGTGGCGACGCGGCGCGTCCATGCGCGAGACATGCGTTCTCCTTGCTTTGGGCTCCCATGGAGCTTCGCGACCACAGGAGCCGTGCTCGTGATGCGGGAGCATTCTTGGCGCCAACTCGCCCGCAGAGCGAGGGAATCCGATCGCTTTCCTCCATATGGATGATCGGCTCTTGTAGTGCGACGAGACCTGTGCAAGGGCCTGTGCGAGGACCTGTGCAAGGGCTCCGGCGGCCGCCCTGCCGGTGCCCCCGCACGCGGTGCCCGTCAGGCGCCGGCCGCCGTGACGACGGCGTCCGTGGCGAAACCCAGCAGAATCCCCGACAGGACGCACCAGGTGGTGAGTTCCTTCCGGCCGGCCCTGCGGGCGACGGCGAGCAGTTCGATGACGACGTAGAGGATCGATCCCGCCGCCAGCCCCAGGAAGGCGATGGAGAGCGTTTCGTTGACCACGTGCTGCCCGATGAGCGTGCCGACGAAGGTGGGGCCGCCGCCGATGAGGCCGAGCCAGAACAGGCCGACCCAGGACGGGCGTTCGCCCTCGGCGGCCAGCGGGGCGACGATCCCGAAGCCCTCGGTGGCGTTGTGCAGGCCGAACCCGATGACGAGCAGGAGGGCGAGGGAGAGCTCCCCTTCGGCGGCCGAGTTGCCGATGGCCAGGCCCTCGGCGAAGTTGTGCAGGCCGATGCCGGTCGCGATCATCAGCGCGAGCTCCCCGGCCTGCGTACGGGGAGTCCCGCCCCGCCCCGCCACCGCGACGGCACCGGGGCCGTCCGGCCGGGCCGCGGCGGCGTTCCGGCGGCGCAGGGTCCAGGCGTCGTACGCGACGAGTCCGACGAGCCCGACGGCGAGTCCGGTGGCCAGGACGGCGCCGCCGGAGGCGGCCTTGCCCCAGCGATGGTCGCCGAGCGCGCCGTCGACGGGCTCCCAGGCGTGGGTCAGGACGTCCCACACGAGGAAGATCAGGATGCCGATGGCCGTGGCGTTCAGGCCCGCCTTGAGGCGTGGTGTGGGCCTGCGCAGCCGCCCCACGGGCAGCCCGAGGTAGATGGTGAATCCTGCGATGGCACCCAGCAGGGCGATGTTCGAGCTGGACATGGGTACTCCGCGGTGCAGGGGAGTGGGGGGTGCGGTGGCGCACATTCAAGCCAGCTTAGGAATGCCTAACAACACCTCGGTCATGGTTTTTTGGAGAGCCATTACCTCGGGGACCGGGGCAATACCAGCGGCTTTCCGGAAGGGCAAGCCAGACCTCATGTCCCATGGTCACGCGTTCGAGGTGGCTTGATCCTGCCCATGGGGGCGATCGGGCCGCACCGACCGCCGGTTGTCAGACCCATGGGTGAAACTGACGTCGCTTCAGCGCACCCATGAGGAACGGGGACCACATGTCCATACGCCCGATGCCGCGGAAGGCCGTCATCCGCGCCGCGGCGCTCGCCGGTGCCGCCGCACTGGCCGTGTCCGTCGCCGCCCCGGCGAACGCCGCGGCCCACGGCTCCGGCGCCGCCACCAGCACCACTCACCAGGCCAAGGCCGCCGTGAAGACCGTGACTCCGCAGCAGGCCGCCAAGGCCGTCGCCTTCGCCGCGCAGCAACAGGGCAAGCCGTACATGTACGGGGCGACCGGACCCGACTCCTTCGACTCCCCCGGCCTGACGCAGGCCGCGTACGCCGCCGCGGGCGTCGGCATCCCCCGCACCTCGCAGGAGCAGTGGCAGCGCTCCACCCACCTCACCGCGAGCCAGGTGCGCAAGGGTGACCTGGTCTTCTTCGTGAACGGCGATCACGTGGGCATCGTGGCCGACGCCGAGAAGCACCTCATGATCCACGCACCGCGCGTGGGGACGACCGTCCGGTACGAGTCCTACGACGACAACCCGCTCTTCACGGGCTTCGGCCGCCCGTAATACCGGCCGGACCCGCCGCCGACCGCCCCGCCACCGGCATCCCCTGCTCCACCGGCATGCCTGCCCCACCAGCACGGATTATCCGGTGGCGGGGCCGTCGATTCACGGCGATGATCCCCCTATGTCGCGAACGTTCGAGGACCTGATCGCCGAGGCGGAGTCCGTATCGGTGGCGGGCTGGGACTTCTCCTGGCTGGAGGGCCGGGCCACCGAGGAGCGTCCTTCCTGGGGATACCAGCGCGCCATGGGCGAGCGGCTGGCGCGCGCGTCCGCGGCGCTGGACATCCAGACGGGCGGCGGCGAGGTCCTCGCCGCCGCCCCGAAGTTCCCCCCGGTGATGGTGGCCACCGAGTCCTGGCCGCCGAACGTCGCCAGGGCGACCGCGCTGCTGCACCCGCGCGGGGCCGTCGTCGTCGCCGACGAGGACGAGCCGCCGCTGCCGTTCGCCGACGCCGCGTTCGACCTGGTGACCAGCCGCCACCCGGTGACCGTCTGGTGGGACGAGATCGCCCGGGTGCTGCGGCCGGGCGGCACGTACTTCTCCCAGCAGGTGGGGCCCGCCAGCGTCTTCGAACTGGTCGAGTACTTCCTCGGGCCGCAGCCGGAGGAGATCCGCACCGCGCGCGACCCCGAGGACGCGCGCCGGGCCGCGGAAGCCGCCGGGCTGGAGGTCGTGGACCTGCGCGCCGAGCGCCTGCGGATGGAATTCCTCGACATCGGCGCCGTCGTCTATTTCCTGCGGAAGGTGATCTGGATGGTCCCCGGATTCACCGTCGAGCGGTACCGCGACCGGCTCCGGGACCTGCACGACAGTATTCGGGCCGAGGGTCCCTTCGTCGCGCACTCCGCGCGTTTCCTGATCGAGGCCCGCAAGCCCTTCCGCGACTGAGCACCGGGCGTACGGGCCTGTGCCCGTAAGGCCCGTACGCCCTGTGAAGCCCGTACGCCCCGTAAGGCCGTCTGCCCGTACCCCCGGCGCGCACGTCCGTTCCGCGCCCGTCCCGCGCCTTTCAGACCGTGCCGAAGAACCGGTCGCCGAAATCCCCGATGCCCGGGAGCATGTAGGCGTTCTCGTTCAGCCGCTCCTCGATGGAGGACGTCACGATCCTCACCTTCGGATAGCGCGCGCAAACGGCGGTGATGCCCTCCGGGACGGTGATGAAGTTGACGAAGACGATGTTCTCCTCCTGCACCCCGTGGTCGAGGAGCAGCTGAATGGCGGCGAGCGCGGTGCCGCCGGTGGCCAGCATGGGTTCGAGCATCAGGACGTGCCGCTCGGCGATGTCGTCGGGAAGCTTCGAGTAGTAGAGCTTGGGGAGCTTCGTCACCGGGTCGCGCTGCATGAGGATCTTGCCGATGCGTATTCCCGGGACGACGGTGCGGAGTTCGGCCTCCATGCTCTCGCCCGCGCGGATGATCGGCACCCCGCAGAGTTTCCCGGCGAACCGCAGGCCCTTGTACTCCCTGCCGACGGGGGTCTCGACCACGTGCTCCTCGAAGGGCAGCAGGTCCAGGCCCGCCTCGATCAGCATGCGGATGATGCGCTCCGAGTAGAAGACGAAGTCCTCCCGGCTGGCATTGCGGTCACGGATGACCGTGTGCAGGGCCCGCAGCTGGTTCGTCTGCGGCAGCAGGTGCACATTCCTGCCGAGGTATTCCTCGATCGACACGGTCTGCTCCGTCGCCCCGGTCGTGCTGGTCATGGTGCTTCCTCTCCCCACGCGTGTTTCTCGTGTTCCCGTGTTTCCCGTGTTCTCGTCTATTCCGTCGGCGGCTGCTCGAAGGACGGGGGAAGTCCCGGCGTCACCGTGAACTGCGTGCCCGCCGCGCGGTAGACCGACCTGCGGCCGGTGCGCTCCCACACCCGGCGCGTCACGTACACGAGCTTCGGGTTGTGCTCCTCGTCCTCCTCGAAGGCACGGAGAACGGTCAGCCGCCAGTCGTGTTCCCAGATCTCCGGGGCGTCCGCGTCGACCGCGTCCCGGAATGCCGCGTGGAGGCCCGCCAGCTTCTTCCGCTCCGGGAAGTCGGCGCCGGAGAAGATGACGCACAGCATCCCGGTCCAGAAGCACTTCACGACATGCTTCCGCTGGTCGTCGGGCAGCTTTCCGGCGATCTGCTCCATCGCGTGCAGCGAGGTGATCAGATGCAGCAGGACGAAATCGCCCGGCACTGCCAGATACAGCAGGGACACCACGTAGTAGAGCTGTTCCCAGCTCTCCTCGACGTCCTGGTCGTCGATCCACGCCGGGGTGCGGTAGATCAGCGGGTGCCCGGCGCCGAGCAGCCTGGCGATGCGGTACTGCAGGCCGGAGCGCGCGAGTTCCGGGTGAATTCCCTCGGCGATACCGACGGCGGTGTCCCCGACGAGTTCCCGGACCCAGTTCCGGAGCGCTTCACGGTCGTCGTCCCAGGCACCGGCGATCCGCAGCAGGGAATCGACGGCCTGCTCGCCCTCGCTCCCCTCGCCCTTCCCCTCTGCCCGCTCCGGGTGGCACGAGACGTACGAGAACGCCATGTAGGCGAGGCCCTCGACGGTCATCCACCGGTTTCCCGCGTCGATGGCCCAGCCCAGGTGAATGGTGGCGTGGGTGAAGGCGCCGACCCAGCCGGGCAGCAGCTCCGGCACGTAGCGCCGCAGGAGTTCGTCGGTGCCGAGCTCCTTCTCGCGACGGTCGAAGAAGTCGCAATAGGCGGAGAAGCTGCTGCGCTCGCCGAGGTGCTCGCGCCAGTTCTCCTCGGTGATCTCGTACTTCGACACACGCGGCGGCTCCAGGCCATAGCCGTACGTGGTGAGCTCGGCATAGCTCTCGTAATACGCCTTGATCTGCTCGGGAGTCGCGCCGAGCCCGTCCAGGGCGATGACCGCGTGCTTGACGTGGTTGCTGAGGTGCCCATTGAACTCGATGTGATACGTACGGTCGTTGAGCAGTTCCTCGACGACGGTGGTGTCCGTCATGTGTCTTGCCTTTCTTGCTGGGAGGCCTGCTGGGAGGCGCTCACCACTCTGGACAGGTAGACGCCCGCGATGACGATGACGACCCCCAGGCAGCGGAGTGCGCCGGGTGCCTCGTCCCGGCTCTGGTAGTCGATGAGCACCGCGGTGATCATCTGGCCGCTGATCACCATCAGGGCGGCGGTCATCGCCCCGAGCCTCGGGAACACATAGCTGTTGACGGCTACGAAGAGCGCGCCGAAGAAACCGCCGAGGTAGGCGGTGAAGGGCGCGGAGCCGGCCTCGTCGAATTTCCAGTCGTTCATCACGAGCAGGACGAGCGTGAGGAAGAGGAATCCGACGACGTGGTTCCACAGGGATGCCTTGAACGGGCCGACCTTTGTGCTCAGTTTGCCGTTGACGGCCCGGCTCGTGCCGATGATCGCGCCGTTCAGGAAGGCCAGCAGGATGTAGGGAAGCATCGGTCACGCCCCGCCGAAGATGATGAGCGCGCTGCCCGCGAGGACCGACAGCACGACGAGGAAGTCCGCGAGCACCAGTCGGCGCCGGGGAGTGCCGAACAGGCCGAAGGAGTCCGAGACGATGCCGAACAGCACCTGGCCGACGAGCATGAGCGCGATGGTGCCGGAGAGCTCCAGGTCGCTGTTGACCGCGATGGAGGCCAGCATCACGGTGAAGGCACCGGGAATGCCGCCCAGGTAGGACCAGAGCGGTGCGGCGGCCCGCTGCCCGCTGCCACTCCCGCTCCCCCTCCCGCCTTTTCCGGCCTCTGCGTTTCCGGCCCCTGCGTTTCCGGCCTCGTCCTTTCCTTCCCTGCCTTCTCTTTCCCCGGCCGGGCCGTTCCCGCCGCCCGCCGCTTTGCGGCCGGGACGCAATGCCCTGCCGGTCAGCACGACGAGGACGAGGGCGACCACGGCGCCCAGGCCGTGGGCCACCCACGACCCGAAGACCGACGACGTGTGATTCGCCAGGATGCCGTTGTAGTGGGTCATCAGCGCGAGGAGTACGCCCCCGGCGATGCCCAGGATCCAGTCGGCCGACCGTCCGAGCACGGTTATCGGCCCTCGCGGATGCCGGGGAAAGCGGCGCGTATGCACGCCAGGACCTCGTCGAAGGTGTCGGCGGTCCAGGTGGGGTCGGCCGTGGCCAGTTCCTCACGGCCGTGGATTCCGTAGGTGACCGCGATCGACCGCATTCCGGCGCCCTTGGCCATCAGCAGGTCATGGGTCGTGTCCCCCACCATCACGGCCTGGCCGGGACCGATGCCCAGCTCCGTCATGACGGCACGGCCGGATTCGGGGTCCGGCTTCGGCCTGGACACCTGGTCGGCACCGATCACGACGGAGAACAGGTCGCGCAGGCCGGCCGCCGTCAGCAGCGCGTCGGCGCTCGCGTAGAACTTGCTCGTCGCCACCGTCAGCGTGAATCCCTGACGGTGGAGTTCCGCGAGGCCGTCCGCGACGCCGGGAAAGAGGAGTTCCCGGGATCTGGGGAGGATGATTTCCCGGAACAGCCGCTGGTACTGCGCCACGCCCTCGGCAACGCGTTCGTCGTCCAGCGGAATGCCCAGCAGTTTGCCGAACGCCTGCTCCAGGGGCAGTCCGATGGTCGCCCGGACGGCGGCCGGGTCCGGGGCATCGGCATCCATGGCCGCGAAAGCGGCGGTGAAGGTCTCCACGATGGCGCGGGGCGTGTCGACGAGCGTGCCGTCCAGGTCGAAGACCACGACGTCTGTCATCTCGGTCCTTTCGGGACTCGCGATCGGATTCCGGTCGCTTCGGTTCTTCAATTCGTCCGGAGGAGCGCGGCGTGCGCGGCGGCGATACGGCCCGCGGCCTCCGCCGTGCTGATGAGGACCGCCATGTTCGCCTTGGCGGACCGCCCCTCGGTCACCTTGTCCACCGCGCGCATGAGGTACTTGGTGATGGCGTTGCCGCGCACCCCGTCCTTTTCCGCGGCGACGATCGCGTCCTCGATGGCCTGCTCGACCTCGCGGCTGTCGATGGCGTCCTCGGCCCCGATGGGGCTGGTGACCAGGAAGCCGTTGTCGTTGCCCAGGGCCCAGTGCGTCTCGATGGCCCGGGCGATCTCCGTCTCGTCGTCCATCCGGTGCGGGCTGCGGAATCCGCTGGAGAGGCAGTAGAAGGCCGGGAAGTCGTCGGACCGGTAGGAGACGAGCGGCACGCAGTGCGTCTCCAGGAATTCCAGGGTCAGCCCGAGGTCGAGGATGTTCTTGGCGCCGGCGCAGACCACGGCCACCTTGGAGCGGGTGAACTGGACGAGGTCCGAGGAGATGTCCATGGAGCGCTCCGCGCCCCGGTGCACACCGCCGATTCCCGCGGAGGCGAAGAACGGGATGCCCGCCAGGTCCGCGGCCACCAGTGAGGAGGCGACCGTGGTGGCGCCCATGCCGCCCCGTGCGAGCACGATGCCCATGTCCCTGCTGCTGACCTTGGGAATTCCCGGGGTCGACGCGAATCGCTCGATGTCCGCGTCGGTCATGCCGACCAGGATGCGGCCGTTCTCGACGCCGATCGTGGCCGGGACCGAACCGCCGGCCCGCACCGCCGCCTCCACTTTCCGGGCGGTCTCCGCGTTCTCGGGGTACTGCAGCCCGTGGGTGATGACATTCGACTCCAGGGCCACGACCGGCAGGCCGGAGGCGAGGGCGTCGGACACCTCTTCGGTGAAGACCAGCGGGACGTTCTCGTGGTTGTTGCGCACTGTCGCTTCTCGTTTCGCGTGAGGGGGCGGCGGGCCGGGCGGCGGCCGGAAGGCCCGGTCGCCGCCGACCGCTCGCGGTGGTCTCCGACGTCAGTAGTTCGGCGTCAGTAGTTCGGCGTCAGTAGTTCGGCGTCAGTAGTTCGGCGTCAGTAGTTCGGCGTCAGTAGTTCGGCGTCAGTAGTTCGGCGTCTTGATGAGCAGGTCCTTGCGGCCCTCGATATCGGGGCCGTAGACGCGCTCGTTCCAGTCGGCTTCCGCGACCGGCTCCAGCGCGATCGAGACCACCCCGGGGTCGCACCCGAACGCCTTCTGCACGGCAGCCGTGATCTCCGCGGCCAGAACAGTCTTCTGAATCTCCGTCAGCTCCGCCGGGAAATGTCTGACATCAACGTGCGGCATAGTTCTCCTGCTCTCTCACGGCCCGGACGCGGTCGGTGATCCGCTCCACGAGCTCTTCGACACCGGGGTCCTTGAGCATGCTGTAGTGGTCGGCGTCGAGGTCGACCACGGTCGGCTCGGCGGCCGAATATCCGCTGCTGTTCTCGATGAACGAGTAGTCGTCGCCCTGCGCCTTGAAGAGGGTCACGGGCGCGTCGAGCCGCCGTTCGGCGAGCTCGTGGAAGGCGTACTCGAAGGAGTACGTGCGGTGCACGATCCGGATCACGCGGCGTACCAGCGCGGGGTCGAGGCCCTCGAAGTTCTCTGCGACGAACGCGGCGAAACTCTCGTCGTCGTGGGCGGCCTCCAGGCACTTCTCCAGCAGCGGCCCGGAAATGGCGCCCGCGAAGACGGAGAACAGAATCGTCACATACGTCCTGTTGGCATAGGAGGCCACCCGGCTGCCCTCGCTCGCGCCCGACATGCGCACCTTCGGGTTGCCCGGGGCGATGAGGAAGAGGTTCTCCACCCGCTCCCCGGCCTGTTCCAGCTGGTACGCGGTCTCGAAGGCGACCCGGGCCCCGAAGGAATATCCCCAGAGTGTGTACGGCCCCTCGGGCTGGACGCGCCGGATCTCCCGGATGTCGGCCGCGGCCATCTCCTTGATGGTGGCGTAGGGCGTCTCGTTCTCGTTGATGCCGTGCGCCTGCACCCCGTAGAAGGGCCGTCCGGTGTCGGCGCGCTCGGCCAGCAGCCGGAGGTTCATGGTGTATCCGCCGAGCCCGGGCCAGCAGAACACGGGGCTCTGCGTGCCCTTCCTGCGCAGCCGCACGAGGCGGGAAGAGGCAGCGGCACCGGCGTCGTCGACCTGACGGGCCAGCTTTTCCACGGTCGGGGACTCGAAGAGCACCTGGAGGGGCAACGAGCAGCCGAACTCCCGGTTGATCCTGTTGATCAGGGAGACCGCGATCAGAGAATTGCCCCCGGACTCGAAGAAGTCGTCCTGGACGGACACGGCGTCCCGCTTCAGGCCCTTCTCCCAGAGTTCGGCGACACGCTTCTCGGTCTCCGAGCGCGGGGCCACGTAGGGCCGGTCGACGAGTTCCACGTCCCGTTCGGCGAGGGCCTTGAAGTCGACCTTGCCATTGGCGGTGAGCGGCATCCGGTCCAGCACCAGGACCCGGTTGGGCATCATGTAGTCCGGCAGGAAGGTGCTCAGGTCGTCCCGGACCAGCTCGGCCGGTCCCTTCATATGGACGAGGTCCTCCTTCATCCCCTCGCTGCGGAGCTGTTCCTCGCTCACCCGGCCGCCGACGCAGAAATAGGAGGGGCCCGCTTCCTCACCGCGGGCGGCGAGGATGTCGCGCATCCTCTTGTGCGACGGAAGGTCGTCCCCGGACCTGGAGCTGTAGCCCGAGGACATGAAGCCGAGATCGACGTCGTTCATCTCCAGCTGCTGGAGGCGGCGCCCGAGATCGATATAGCTCCGCCAGTCGTCGGCGGTCCGGCTCATGACCGTGATCCCGATACTGGCCCGCTCGTAGACCGCCTGGTTGATGGCGATGACGTGCTTCTTGAGGACCAGCTCGTCGGACACCCGCTCCAGGGCGCCGCCGGAAAAGCGGTACTGGCCCGCGGGGAGGTCCCGGACCTTTCCGGGGTGGGCCTGGACATAGACGTCCAGCAGGTCGTACGGCCGGGGCACCGCGCGCGGGGATATCCCGTACGTGCCGAGGTAGTAGTCCTCGTCGGCGCAGTCCAGGTGGCCGCGGACGGCGGGCGCGTACTCCAGGTCCTGGATGTTCAGCCCGTGGGCGGGGAGGATCTCCTCGAAGAGGGCGACCATGTGGCCGGTCTCGATCTCCAGGACTTCCTGGATGTTGTTCTTGTAGACCGGTTCGATGGCGCGCTTCTTGCCCATGAAGTGGACCTTGAGGCACGGTTCCGCGGTGGCGGGCGCCTCGTCGATCAGCACCAGCCGGTGCTGCACCGGGTGGTAGTAGTAGAAGCCCGGCCGCAGGCCGGCGACGCCGGACAGCTCCAGGTACATCTGTGTCGCGTAGAGCGATCCCGGCGAGGCGTATCCGTACTTCGCCAGCAGCCGTTCCTCGCTCAGGTACTGGCCGAACCAGCGGAGGATCTCCCCGAATTCGGCGAATCCCAGGGTGGCGAGCTCGCGCGGTCCTGTGCCGCCGGTCTTCCGTTCGAGGAGGCGGAGAATGTCGGCCTGCTCGACCTCGCCGCCCTCGTAGAAACGGTAGGTCTTGCGGGCGAAGACGCGGCGGCGCTGTTCGGCGGTGGCTTCCCGGCCGGGCAGGTCGAATGCCTCCTTGCCCTCGACTTCCCCGGGCTCCCGGCAGCCCATGTTCGCGAGCTGGGCCTTCACCTGGAGCTTGTTCTTCTTCGACTGATGGTGGGCGCCGTGGTTGCCCTGGTCCATCAGCGCGGCTTCCTTGGGGTTCAGCTCGATGAAGGAGATCAGGTTCTGGAAACCGGTGCGCGGGTCGTTCTTCACGATGACCGCCGCGTTCTTCACCCAGTCGTGGGTCTCGATCGCCAGCCGAATCTCGTCCAGTTCGACGCGGAAACCCCGCAGCTTCACCTGGTTGTCCGTACGGCCCGCGAACTGGACCGTGCCGTCGGCGTTCCAGTGGGCCAGGTCGCCGGTGCGGTAGAGGCGTCCGCCGCGGCCGCCCGCGGCGAGCGGGTGTTCCACGAACCGGTCCGCCGTCAGGTCCGGGCGGTGCAGATATCCGCGCGCCAGCTGGATCCCGCCGATGTAGAGCTCGCCGATCTCCCCCGCGGCCACCGGCGACAGTTCCTCGTCGAGAATGACGTACTCGGTCCCGTGCACGGGCGCGCCGATCGATATCGCGTGCGGCCCCTCCTTGACGGTGTCCCGGTCCACCGTGAAGGCGGAGGAGTTGATGGTGCACTCCGTCGGGCCGTACACGTTGACGAGCTGGACGTGCGGCATGGTCTCCAGGCACTCCACGGCGAGATTCCGGGTGAGTGCCTCGCCGCCGCTGAAGATCTGGCCGAGCGAGGTGCAGGTGTGCAGTTCCTCGGTGTCCAGCAGCGCCTGGAGCAGCGTCGGCACGCACTGGAGCGTGGTGACGCCGTGCTCGGCGATCGTCTCGATCAATTGCTCGGGATCGCGGTAGATGCCGGTTGCACCCATGACGACCCTGCTGCCGCAGGCGGGGGCCAGGATCTCCCATTGCGCCGCGTCGAAACTCATCGGCGTCTTCTGGAGGACGGTCTTGTCCGGGCCGATGCCGTAGGTCTCGTGCAGCCAGCGCATCTGGCTGACGATGCTGCGGTGCTCGATCATCACGCCCTTCGGCTTGCCGGTGCTGCCGGAGGTGTAGATGACGTACGCCAGATCGTTCGGACGGGGGTCCGGGACGGGCTCTTCCCGTCCTTCGGCGTCCCGGGCCGCGGCCCATTCCTCGACATCCGCCGGCGTGACGATCCGCGTGCCGTGCGGGGCGAGTTCGGTGAGCCTGTGCTTGAGGTGTTCCTGGGCGAAGACGACGGTGACGCCCGCGTCCTCGATCATGTAGCGGAGCCGCTCCTCGGGATACTCCGGTGACAGCGGCAGATAGGCGGAGCCGGCGAAGAGAATGCCCCAGGCGCCGACCATCAGCTCCAGGGACGGTTCGACGAACAGGCCGACACAGTCGTCGCCCGCCGAACCGATTCTTCGTAGGAACGCGGCAAGTTCCGTGCTGCGTATGCCGAGTTCGCGGTAGCTCAGGGTTCCTTTCGCGTGGACGACGGCGACGGCGTCCGGCCGCGTCCGCACCTGTGCCCGGAGCAGTTCGGGGAGGATTTCGCCTCCGGAGAATGCGCGGTCCAATTCGCTGAACTCCTTAGTGACCAGGTTCTGCCCGTCGGCCCTGCCCGCGGGACCGGAGGAACACGGCACGCCTGGGCGGCTGTCGCTGCCAGGGCCGTCCGCCACCGCGACACGGGGCGACGGGCCCTGTGGCGACGCGTTCCGGAACACGTGAAAGGGCACCCGAAGCCGCACGGCACGGGAATGCCGTCGCGCGCCGCGCGAGGCGGTACCGGTCCGAGGCCGCCGCGCCACACACGCCGGGGCGCGGAGCGGCACAGGGCATGAGTGCCGGGCGCGGCACGCGGCCGTGGCCGCCTGCTGCCGGGCCCTGTCGGGCATCGGCTCCCGCCGTCGGCTTCACTGGCGACGGCACCGAGACGAGCTGAGTGAGCAACTGTGTTGGATGCGGCAGGAGTTGAACGAATGGAAGTCGACAAGGCCTTTCATGCCGCCCCCCAGGCAACACCCTTGCGGTGACGATCGCGAGCACCCGGCATCCACCCCCGGGCAGCCCTCGTCAAGATATACGGCCGTCAGATACACGGCGCCGAACATTCCCGCCGAATTCGAATTCAGTGAAATTCGACGGCTGAGCCCTCTTGTTTTTCAGAACCGTCAAGCGTCGTCGGAGCGCGTGAATTCGCGCGGCGGACTAGGACGCGACAGCTCGTGGCATGCGATCCATACCGGAATCTTCCCCCCATGTCATGAGCAACTGACCGGACCGGCGATCGACCGCGACGGAGCCGGGACCTTAAGTGGAAGGTCCTGTTCCGCTCGCGGCTCGCCGTGAACCGGTGTTCAGATCCTGTGGGTTGGCCCGCCCACGTGTCAAGAGTTGTCCACTACAGCGTTTCCGGCCACCCGGGGCCCGTATGGGCTGATCAGAAGCTCACGCCCGACGACAACGAGCGCTGCCACCAGGGCTTCGGCCGATACGGATCAAAACGGATCAATGGAAGTAAATGCAGGGCACCTTCCAGACGACGTAAAAACACCCATTGATCACTTGACGGCAATCTCCACGGCAGGATATGCGGAGCCGGACACCCGAAGGGCGCCACGCGACCCCAAAGGCCCGTCGGCCCCCACCGCGAACAACTGCCCTATGGAAGCGGAGCGTTGATTATCGTTCACCCATGGCGGCGAAATTCCGGTGTACAGAATTCATCGAATCGACTGCCGCATGGCAGCACGACACCGGGGGTTCACACCGGCCGACCGGCGCGAACAGTCCGGGAACTCCGAAGGGCCGCGCCCCCGGGAGCCGTCACCCAACCCGCCTCAGGGTTGTCTCCGGGTTCTCTCGGGGCTCCCCCGGATGATCTCGGGGTGCGCCGCGCCGGAGTATGACGTCATGACTTCCCTCCTGTCGCGCCGCTCGCTGATCGGCGCCTCCGTCGCCGGCGCCCTGCTCCTGACCGCCGCCGTTCCCGCGAGCGCCGCCTTCGCCGCGCCCGCACCGGCCGGGAGCACGGTCGCCGGGACGACCGGGACGACCGGGACGCCGTCGGTGCTCCCGCCGCTCGACCCCACGGCCCTGCGGGCGGCCATCTCCGACCTGGACCACCCGCAGGCGACCGGGGCCCAGCTCCGGGTGAGCGGCTCGGCCGGGAAGTGGTACGGCACCTCGGGCGTCTCCGACATACGGACGGGACGGGCCGTCCACGCGGACGACAAGTTCCGCGCGGGCAGCATCACCAAGGTCTTCGTCGCCACGGTCATGATGCAGCTCGCCGCGGAGCACCGGGTGAGCCTCGACGCACCCGTGCGCACCTATCTGCCCGAACTGCTGCCGGAGGAGTATTCCCGGGTGACCGTCGGCGAGTTGCTCAACCACACGAGCGGCTTCGGTGACGAATCCGGCCCGGGCGTCCCGGTGATGAAGACCCCCGAGGACATCGTCGCGCACCGCTACGACCGCTGGAAGCCCAAGGACATCGTCGCGCTGGTGACCAACAAGCCGCTCAAGTTCACCCCGGGCACCAAGCAGGAGTACCGCGGCATCAACTACATCCTGGCCGCGCTGGTCGTCGAGAAGGCGACGGGCCACGCGTACGCCAAGGAGATCGACGCCCGCATCCTGCGCCCTCTGGGCCTGACGCACACGTCCTTCCCCGGCAACGACACCAAGATCCACGGCCCCCACGTGCACGGCTACTTGGCCATGAGCGACGGCAAGCTGAAGGACGTCACCGAGTACGGCCAGTCCGAGGCCTGGGGCGAGGGGGAGATGATCTCCACTGTCGACGACCTGGACACGTTCATCGCCGCGCTGTTCTCCGGCAAGCTGCTGTCAAAGCCCGCCCTCGACAAGATGCTCGAACTGCCGTCCAAGGACGTGCACATGCTGAACGACGGCTCCCCCGCCAGCTACAGCATGGGCCTCCAGACGGTCACCCTGAACGGCGTCCAGATGTGGGGCAAGACCGGGGAGCGGTACGGGTACAACTCCGGGATGTTCTCCACGCAGGACGGTCAGCGGCGCGCGGTCTACTCCTTCAACCCGACGCACCGGGACAGCACCCAGCAGCAGATGACGCTGCGCATAGCCGACGCGATAACGAAGGCGCCCGACACGAAGGCGCCGCGCCACTGACGTCACACCACCGACGCCACGACGTCGACGCCACGCCGTTGATGCCGTTGGCGTCACACCACCGGCGTCAACGGCCCGCACGGAAGATCCGGCGTCCGGGGTCGGCGGCCGTCGGCGTGCCGGGAAGCGGTGGTCCACGGTTCTGTGGGAAGACTGGGGCATGAGTACCCCTGCCAAAGCGCTCCTCGTGGGCGGCCCGGACGAGCTGCCGGAGCGGATCGTCCCGATCACCCCGCCCGGGTCCGAGCTGAAGATCCGGTTCCGTGCCGGATACGAGCACTTCAAGGTGACGTCGCGCTACGAGGAGACCGAGGCAGGACGGCTGCCCGTCTACGAGTGGTGGGAGCGGACGGAGATCGCGGAGTAACCGGAACGGGCCTGCCCCCGCGCCGCCGCTTCCCCATCCCCCCTGGTCGCCCTGGCTGACATCGGTGATCGAACACCCCGGCGATAGAATGGCGGGGATCATCAGGGCCGCGGCGAGACGAGGGAGGCCCGTTCATGGCTGCCGACAACAGCAGCGAGAAGTGGCGCGAGAAAGCGGTCGCCATGCGCGTCCTCATCTACGTCTTCGTCACGCACCTCTTCGCCGGCTTCATCCTCCTGCTGTTCTACATCGGCGGCGGCGACAAGTAGCGGGGCGTGGGAGCGGTCCGCGGGGCCACTCCGGGGTGATCATCGGGGCATGGACATCACCCTTCATCTCGCCCAGCAGCCGGAGGCCGACGAGTTGCTCGGCAGGAGCCCGCTCGCCGCGCTGGTCGGCATGCTGCTCGATCAGCAGGTGCCCATGGAGTGGGCGTTCTCCGGCCCGTACACCATCGCCCGGCGGATGGGGCGGGACGACCTGGACGCGTACGAGATCGCCTCGTACGGCCCGGAGGAGTTCGCCGCGCTGCTGTCGGAGAAACCCGCGGTGCACCGCTACCCGGGCTCCATGGCCAAGCGGATCCAGCAGCTGTGCCAGTTCCTGGTCGAGCACTACGAGGGTGACGCCAGTGCGGTGTGGCGGGGTGCCGGGAGCGGCGCGGAGCTGCTGGAGCGGCTGAAGGGGCTGCCCGGGTTCGGCGAGCAGAAGGCGCGGATCTTCCTCGCGCTGCTGGGCAAGCAGCTGGGGGTGACCCCGCGGGGCTGGCGCGAGGA